>CAYWVO010000004.1:0-1258 GCA_964461835.1 uncultured Ignavibacteria bacterium
ATTGGGTGAGCCTGAAGACGACCAATCCGATCGAATCGATCTTCGCCACCGTCAAACTGCGGACCAACGCGGCCCGACGGATCAAGTCGCCCCGCTCGGCTCTGTACCTGATCTTCCAGTTGATCGTCAGAGCACAGAAGCGCTGGCGCCGGATCAACGCCCCGCACCTGGTAGAAAAAGTGCTGGCAGGAGTGACGTTCGAGGACGGTATCGAGGTCAGGAAAACGAAGAACAATCAGGCTGAAAGGACGCTGCGTGAAAAAACAATTTACACAACTCTTGACATGAGCTCTACCTTCTGCATGGGTGTATCCTCCTGTTTTTGGGGTATCGTGACCCCGTTATCTGAGCTTTTTCAGGAGTTTACACCCGTTTCCTTTTTACAGGAAGTATAATCCGTGACCGGGTAGGAATTGAATCATACGAATACAGTAGCGCAGGTCGAGAAGCCTGTAGTACTGCCTATGTATATTATCGGCAGGAATTAAATTATACAACCGGTACCTCACCCAACGGGTGAGTAGTCATTGGAGTTGGCTGACTCTATCCGTCGAATACCCACCCGCTGGGTGGGGTACAAATGTGCTCCCGTAATTCGTTGACTTTCGCTTTGAAAGCGCCCCGATCCTCGCCAGGGAGCCTGCGCAGCCCGCGCGTTAGAATCCGTTCCTGGCGATATCTCGTCTCTGGTGAAGCCATGACAGGATCTTACCCTGATTATAGAAGTCTCAATACTGGGTCAAATCATTCAAAGCCAAAACGATACGCACGCATTTCATTCCATTCGATGCCAAAGCAACGTAAAGACTTATGTATTAAGATACCAAAAAGCAAACCGTGACTCTACCGAAAATTGAAGAAAACAAGCATTTTTTCTGGAGTCGGGGACTCGAAAACACCCGAGGCACACAAGCCCCTATGGGGCGCAGCGTTGGCCAATCATATCCTGGCAGTCAGTTACGCCGTTTGCTGAGCTGCTTGAGTCGGTCCTTGTCACCCTCAATGAGTGCTTGTTTCTTTGCGTGACTCCAGCGTTTCAGTTGACGCTCGCGTCGAACTGCCGCATCTGCATCTGGATAGACTTCATGATACACCAAGTGTACCGGACGTCGTGCTCGTGTATATTGTGCCCCCTGTCCTTCGTTATGCCTTTTAACTCTATTCTCGATATCTTTGGTGGAGCCAACGTAAAAACTTTGATCAGCACAAAGCAGAATATAGACATAATATCGTTCAGCCATAGCCTTCGACTCGCTGT
>CAYWVO010000004.1:1358-103878 GCA_964461835.1 uncultured Ignavibacteria bacterium
GCTCGCTTCCCTTCGACTCGCTGTGCTCGCTTCCCTTCGACTCGCTGTGCTCGCTTCCCTTCGACTCGCTGTGCTCGCTCAGGACTCCATTCGACGCGTCATTTAGCAAAGATTTCAAAATAGTGGCCTGCCATGAGCAAGCGAGGAAGAACCGGAGGTTTTCCGAGCGCGTCGAATGGAGGCGGGGGGAATCGAACCCCCGTCCGAAAGCCCTTCAGAAAGATCATCTACCCGCATAGTCGATCTTTTGTGTATTCGCCCAAACCGTCGCCGGTCGACAGGCTGCGGTTCAGACTAGCTCAGTTTAGTTTCGCCGGCGCCCCTGAGCAAAGCGGTCGGCTAGCCTCTCCTCACGACGTGGGATACCGGGCTGAGAGGCCCTCCCGGTAGCCACGGCGCAGCCTTTTAGTTAGGCCGCGAGCGCATACGAATAATCGTCTGCGTTTAGATTTGATCCCACTTGTTTAGCGAGGCAAAGTGGGCACCTCGACGGGCAAATCTTCCCTCCATGACTCCGTCGAAACCAGTCGCCCCCGTGCGCGCAATTGCGCCAGAAGATGGTCAATTCCTGGAGCCGTTCTTTCTACGCATAATATCGCCGAAAGTTGTGGGTATTTCAAGGCCTGCGGCCCGAATCCTCCAGTCAGAAAATCACCGCATTTTGACGTCACCAGTTGACTTACGGTGCAGACCGGCGTTACCTTACGGGGTTTTAGGATAAGTTGTTATGTGACAGCAAGTCACCGAAAGAAAGGCGTAACCGATGACCGACAAACGGCATGCCGTACTGGCCAAAACGCTGGTCAACTACTCAGTGACCGTCCAGCCCGGCGATAAAGTGATGGTGGAAACCAAGGGGCGGACAACCGCGCCGCTGGCCGAAGCGATTGTCGCCGAAATCGCTAAAGCAGGCGGAATCCCGTTCTGGTTCTACAACGACGAGTATCTCGAACGGCGCTGGATCCTCAGCGGCGACGAGGAGCAGTTTCAAAACTACGGCAAGATGCACCTCCGCTTGATGAAGGACATGGACTGCTATATTTCGGTCCGGGGAGCGGACAATTCCTACACCCTCGCCGATGTCCCGAGCAAACAACTCAGCTGGTACCGTAAACATTACTACAAACCGGTACATTTAAACCAGCGCGTCAAGCGCACCCGCTGGGTAGTCATGCGGTATCCGAACGAGGCGATGTCTCAGCTGGCCGAGACCTCCCGCGAGTCGTTCGAGGATTTCTACTACTCGGTCTGCAATATCAATTATGCCAAAATGTCTCAGGCGATGGATCCGCTGGCCAAGCTGATGAAGGAGACTGACAAGGTCCATATTGTCGGACCGGGGGATACCGATTTGGAGTTTTCCATCAAGGGGATCCCGCCGGTGAAATGCGACGGCCACCGCAATATCCCCGACGGTGAGGTCTACACCGCCCCGAGGAAAACCTCGATCAACGGTGTGATATCCTACAACACGCCGTCAATGCACGAATCGGCATTATATGAGGGAATCAAGTTCGAATTTGAAAAGGGCAAAATCGTCAAAGCGGAGTGCAAAGGCGGCAACACCAAAAAACTCAACAAAGTCCTGGACACCGATACAGGCGCGCGGTACATCGGCGAATTCGCGCTCGGCATCCATCCGAATATCCGTGAGCCGATGCGCGACACGCTGTTTGATGAGAAAATTTACGGCTCCATTCACCTGACCCCCGGCCAATGTTATGATGAGGCGCCCAATGGCAACAAATCGGCGATCCATTGGGACTTAGTGCTTATTCAGACCAGTGCCTACGGGGGGGGTGAGATCTATTTCGACGACAAGCTCATCCGGCAGGACGGCATTTTCGTTCATCCGGCGTTGAAGGAAAAACTCTCGGCCAAGGCGCTGCGGGGCCGATAGGTCAAGGGGAAGTGGCGCAAAACGCGGTTCGACATAGAAAATGGGATTCTCAGGGAATATTCCCACCGGTAGCTGTTATTCAATACTGGAGGAGTCCCAATGAGTTATGATCGGGGAAGATTGGCGGACTGTCAAAAGCTCAAATGTCTACCAGTCCTCGCAACCGAAAGCCCAAAAACGGGTTGACTTAGCCCAGCAGCGTTTTGTAAGATGCTGAAACTTTTTGCAGGAGTGCGAGTCGACGGAAATGACGTTGCGGCAAACGATGTTTCGCGTTGACCGGGAAAGAAGTCATACTGGGGTATTCACATAACGGAGTCAGGGTATGAAGTATGGTGTGAGAGGAATTTGTCTTGGTGTAGCAATTGTCCTTTGCCTTACCGTCACCGTTTGGGGGGCAGGCATATCAGCCGGTGGTGTCGGTGCCAAGGCGAAATCGATGGGGGGAGCGTTCCGCGCCATTGCTGACGACTGGAGCGCAGCCTATTGGAATCCCGCGGGGTTGGCACAGTTGGAGGAGAGTGAACTTGATTTTACGTTCCTGGTAGTGAATCCGCGTCCCACGTTCACCCCAGTCACCGTCCACGAGGTTATCGGGACCGGTTACAACATGAAAGGCGGGGGCGAACGATACCCGGAGGATCGCTTGATCCCCTTCCCGTCGTTTAGTGGATTTGTCAAAGTACCGTCCCTGGAGAAGGTGACCTTTGGCGCGGCGGTCTATTGGGTCCATGACGCCAATTTCCTGTGGGATCTTTATCAAATTCCCGATGGGTATAACGAAACCCGCTCGCTCAGTGAATCTGACTATCGGCTTGACCTGGATGTATGGGATTTCCATCCCACGGTGGCGCTTGAAGTCAATGACCGTCTCTCGCTCGGCGCCGGATTATCGGTCCAACGCGGGGATATGGTCTTCAAAAGAATCCACTTGTTTGAGAACGACTGGGGCACCCCCTGGAATGTCTATCCCTTCGAGAATTTCGTCGGCGAACTTGATTTTGACGGGAACGGAACGGGTATCGGGGTCAATGGCGGGCTCACCTACAAAGCAAGCGATAAGCTGACCGTAGCACTCACCGGTCAGTCCCCGGTGGAGATTAGCCTGGAAGGTACCTCGAACATCAATATTATTTACCCCAAGAACGATGCCCTGGGTGCACCGGGTCGTGATACGACCTATCAGGCATTTTATCAGGGTGGGTTCGAGTCCGATCGCAGCCCGTTTCAGATGGATCTCAAACTCCCCGGTTCTCTGGGGCTGGGGGTGGCCTATCAGGTTGATGAACAACTCACGTTCGCCGCTGATGTGGCGGTGAATTTCTGGTCGGAGATGGAGGAGTGGCGTTTCGAATTCGGCGAGGGCGGCCACGAGTTGAATACCAAGGGTCTCGCTCCGATCACCAAGTTGGTGATGCCGATGGATTACGAGGACCAAGTTTCTCTCGGCGTCGGATTCCAGTATATCGCCCGGGAAAATCTTATCCTGCGCGGGGGATATTCCTTTGACCAGACGGCCGTGCCGGACGAGACGTTCCGACCGTATATCCCGGATTACGGCAGTCAGCACGGAGTCAACGGCGGCGTCTCCTGGCTGCTTAAGGCATTCGAAATCTCGGCACAGGCCAAGGCGGCATTCGCGCCGACTCGGACGATCGAGACGCTGCGTGATGTGAATGGGGACGGCCAGTTCGATAATTTCCCCGGCGAATATACAGCCAACCAATTTGAACTATTGTTGTCGACGAAATACCGGTTTTAATCTGCGGGAGGATGAGTGGTGATCAAGGAAAAAACCAATATCATAGTCATGATTGCCGGCCTTGGGCTGTTGTTCGCCATGTTACTCTTGGCGGGATGTGGTGAACGAGAAAATCCTCTCGATCCCGAACCGGTTGATCTTAGTGGAGCCACGCCCATGGTCCAATCGATGAATTTCGGTTCCAGCCTGGCCGGTTTTCCCTTGGATCCGGAGGATCAGCGGCAGTCGCGAGTTATCCGTGTGTATACCCCGCCGGAACATGAAGGAGCGGGGATGGGACCGCGGTTCCCCGTGTTATATCTGCTGCACGACCACGGCAGTGATGAACGCCAGTTTGATTTTTATGGGTTGTCGCAGATGGCGCACGATATGATCGTCACGGGTGAAATCAAGCCGATGATCATTGTGACGATGGATGCCGCTAATATGTTCGGCCTGGGCATGTACGCCAATTCATCGGTGGCCGGTCATTACGAGGATTTGATTTATCCCGATCTGGTAAATCAGATCGATGAGGGAGTCTCGTTTGATACCCATATCCTCGGTGGTGCAAATGCACGGGCGATTGGCGGGATTGGCTTCGGTGGACAGGCGGCGCTTAAAATCGCCATGAAAAACCCCGATGTCTTTGCCTCAGTCTCGGCGATCAATGCACCGCTGGCGTTTGCCGGTGACGGTGGTGTAACCTCCAACGGATTGCAGGACTTGTTCAAGTTCTTCTTTATTGAGAATGACTTGCCGCCCGGCGATTTCGAAGCATACACGGGAGTTCGCGACAGTCCGGATCTGGATCATAAAATCACCAGCATGATCTTTGCCATGTCGGCGGCATTCTCACCGACGACCGACTTGCAGTTTTTGCGTCCCTGGACCTCACGATTCAGAGTCCCCGGCTTCACCGACACGGCATTCTTCGAGCTCCCGTTTGATCACCAGAACTATGTTGATGCCCAAGTGTGGAACCGGTGGTTGGAAGAAGACGTTCGGACTTTGTATGCACAAGACGAGTATTCTGCCTCTCTCGATAATATCGCAGTCTACATCGATGCAGCCGAGAACGACCAGTACGGATTTTTCCGTCAAGCAGAACTCTTTGCCGAGGATTTGGCGGCCCGGGGCGAGGTCAATTACATTTTTAAATCCTACGGCGACACCGACGGGTTGACCGCTGATCACGATCAGATGATCCGGTTGCGCTTGGGGGAAATCCTGAAGTTCCATTCGGAGCACCTGGAGTTGCCACTGCAACAGTAACGAGTGACAGTACGTCCATAGGCTATGAGAATGCGGGGGTATCGGTGACGATATCCCCTTTCTTCTTGCCCCTTAGGGAGGTGAAGCTGCATTTTAGGCGCACGCAACGTTGGCGGCCCTGCGCAATGAAGTGAAGGGATAGATATGAATACTAGCGTCCTGGCTCCATATGCCGCGAGTGATGCGCGGTCGTTGGGGCGCAGGTATCCTGAGGAATCCCATCCCTATCGCGGCGAATACCAGCGCGATCGGGAGCGAATTATCCACTGTTCCGCCTTTCGTCGGCTGGAATACAAAACCCAGGTGTTTGTGAACCATGAAGGCGACAATTATCGCACCCGCTTGACTCATACCATCGAAGTTGCCCAAATTGCCCGTTCGATTGCCCGGGCATTGCAGCTACACGAAGATCTCGCCGAATCGGTCGCGCTGGCGCATGACCTTGGTCATACGCCCTTTGGCCACGCTGGGGAGACCAGCTTGAATCTCCTTTTGCAGGAACATGGTATTAAGGAGGGATTTTCGCACAATTACCAGAGTTTGCGCGTGGTTGATTCTCTGGAAATCCGCTACCCCCATTTTCGGGGATTAAACCTCACCTTTGAAACCCGCGAGGGTATTGTCAAGCACGAGACCGCCTACGATGTTCCGGCACCGGGTACTTATCATCCCGAATGGCAAGCCACGCTGGAAGCCCAGTTGGTCAACCTCGCCGATGAAATCGCCTACAATTCCCACGATATTGACGACGGCCTGCGGTCGGGAATCCTGGCCTGGAATGAACTCGGCGAGGTCGAGTTGTGGCGGGATTTGTATGAGGCGTCAGTGGCGGATCACGTCAACCTGGATGATCGCCAACGACGGTACCTGCTCGTTCGCAGGTTGATCAATATGCAAGTGACCGACCTCGTGGAGAATACGCGTGCCCGACTCGCCCAATTCTCCATTGAGACGCTGGATGATGTCCGCTCATGCCTGGAGAGCCTCGTTGCGTTTTCTCCGGCGTTCCAGCAACGACTGGCGCCATTGAAGACGTTTTTGTTCGAACGCATGTATCGTCACTATCGCTTGATCCGGATGGAAGAAAAGGCCCGGATGATTATCCGGCGGCTATTTGACGCTTATTTGAATAATCCGAATCAGATCGATCCCTCATTCCGTCACCGGATGGGCAAAACCGATCACGTGCGTCTGGCGGCTGATTATATCGCCGGAATGACTGATCGGTTTGCCATGCTGGAGTACAAGAAGCTGTTCGACCCCTTTGAATTAGTATAACTGCCGTTGCAGATATCGGCCACTTTGCTGCATCCCCATGGGCATTCCTGTGGGCCACCGGCACGAATCCGATATTGCATCTCGTTGTTTGCCAGCAAGATGCCACAAAACCCTCGTCCGATTACACCTGGTACCGTACTTGCTCCAAACCTGGGAGTTATGAAATGCTTCGTGATCACCAATCGCAGGAATGAACCGCACGTGCGGGAAAACTGTTCAGTGGGATTTCTTATCCCGGAAGTTGACATCTCCTTCCAGGCTCGCTTTCTGGGTACTGCGGTAGAGTGCGAATATGCGGCGTTACTGGCATTGCTGGAATTCGCCGATCTCAATCCACGACTTTTCAAGAATAAGATTCTCGAGATATTCGGCAGCGATCAGCACGTTGTGGGACAAGTGAACAATATCCTCCATTGCGACGAGTTCGCCCGCCCCTTTCATTCGCGGACCATGCAATACAAGCGGAAGATCGCCTTTTCGCTGAGTTGGATTCCCCCGTCTGACAATCCGGCGCTGCCGCCGGATGTTTCTCCATAAGCGTGTCCGGAAGTTCTCCTTCCTAAAAGATTTCATTGTGTGTAGTTTCCCGTATCTCTTTGTTGGGAGAGAAATATGGGACTCACCGAAGACATCGTTGCCGGCGCTGTTGGCCCGGCGTATCTGGTTTTGAGTGAGGAAGAGTATCTGCGAGTCGATGCCACTCGCCGCTGGTTGGCCGCGCTAAACCAGGTCGCGACACCAAAAGCACATTTTTTTCGTGCACCCCGTTGGGACTTGGCCGCAATCGAAGGACTGATGATGACCGTGCCGCTGTTCGACGAACTTACTGCACTGATATTGCATGATGTCGATCGGCTGCCGGCCGGCCAGCAAAAACGTCTTTTGGAATTACTTGCCCAGAGCAGTCCGCATGTCCGGATTATGATGACTGCGGCGGCGCTGGACAAACGTCGTTCGTTTTATAAGGGGCTGGCCAAACAGGTCACGGTGGAAAGTTTCAATCGCATTTATGATAATCAGCGACCCGGTTGGGTAACACGAATCGCCGGCAATTTTGGCTGGTCGATTTCACCGGATGCGGCGCTGGCCGTGACCGAATTGGTCGGTGAGGACCTTATGGGATACGAAGCCGAACTGAAAAAAATTATCCTCTATATCGGCGAGCAGCGGCGCATTGAGCTACGGGATGTTGAAGAGGTCTTGTTCTCCGAAGCCCGCTTTGGGGGGTTCGCACTGATCGATGCGTTTGGTAAGCGTGATGTCTCCCGGGTGTTGCGCATAATTCGTGAGGTCTACGCCGCTCCCGGTGCGAAGAGTTCTTGGATGCCGATGTTGGCGAGTGGACTGTTTCGACTCATTCGCATAAAGGCGCTGAGCAACTCCCATAGTGATCGTGAGATCGCCACCGAGTTGGGGTTGAATCCCTATGTGGTCAAGCTGCTGCGAGAGCAGGCTGCGCGCTTTTCGCGGGACCAACTACTGAACGCGATCCACCGCCTTTACCGGGCGGAGCTGGATATTAAGACATCAGCCCTGCCTGGCACGCTCGCCGCGGAGTTGATGCTGCTGCACACTCTGGTGCCGCCGGATCAAGAACGGTCAACGGCGAACCAGAGCCGGAAAAGGTAAAACCACGATATCGTGGTGAATAACGTGAACGACGAGAGCAAGGAACAAAAGCCGTGGAAACGTCACCCGGAGGAGCGATCCTGGGTGCAACAGGCGCAGCAGGGCGACCATGCCGCATTCGCTAACCTCGTCAAATTGCATCAAAAGTCGGCATATCGCTGGGCCTACCGCATGGTGCATACGCACGACGCGGCAGATGATATTGCCCAGGAGGCGTTTATCCGCCTACACCGGGCGTTGGAGCGTATCGATGCGGAACGACCATTGAGTTCCTGGCTGTGCCGGGTGGTGATCAATTTGAGTACCAATTACTTACGCCGCCAGAAGACCAGTGTTTCCCTGGAGGAAAATCCCGGTATCGAGTCCCTGATCACCCCGGATATTGATATTGATCATCCCGCCCAGGCCCATCAGCGGAAAGAGTTTCTGGTTAAACTGGAGGCGGCCATCGAGAAATTACCCACTAAGTTCAAGACCGTGTTTATCTTACGTGTCCAGGACCACCGGTCATATGAGGAGATTGCGGAGGTTTTAGGAATCAATATCGGCACCGTGATGTCACGACTCTCGCGGGCGCGTAGTCGTCTTCGCCAGGAATTAGCCGAAGAATTAAAAAAAATGCGGGAGTAAATGGAATACAGCGGGGTATTTACTGTAGGTTGAGTATTTGAAGAATCAACCGTTTATCGGAGAGAGGATCAAAGGTTCGAAGAAGATGCAAGGCTGCTCCGACATTAGGCGACTTTTGTATGCCGAACCGGGATCATTGAGCGATCTCGAGCGCGGGCGCTTGGATGAACATCTACGCCAATGTTTGGCGTGTCGGCAGATCTACCAGGACTTGTCGCTGGTAGATCAAGAATCGTCCGCTTTGAGCGTGCCGGATCCCGGTGACAATTACTGGGATTCGTTTTATCTCCGCGTGCGCACGCGGTTGACGGAAGAAGAATCCCGATCCGCGGTGTGGTATCGGCGCCTTATCTACGAACGGCCGGCCGTTGCCGTACCACTGGCGGTTGCAGCGATTGTGGTGCTGGTTTTCATTGGTCAACTTGCCTTCGGACCCGGTGAATTGGATGAGCCAACTCAATACACCGAATATACTCCACCAGAAGAGGCCCCGGTCGAACGAGTGGAAGTCGCTCCGGAGTCTTTAATTACCGAACAGCAACCCGCCGAGATACCCGGGTCGTTGACCGATCAGGAAGAGCAGACCCTCGCCGAAACGACGCCGGCCGAACGAAAAACCAGCCCGGTTTCTGAGCCGGAAGTCGATTCCGCGGTTGACGTTGCCGAGGAATTAGCCGGCGGGGCTGAAGATACGGCGGCGGCAACTCCGAAAACTGGTGAGGAAGTATCGGAACCGGTTCTTGCCGGAAAGGAACCGGATACACAGGCCGTTGACCTTCCGCGGCGCAAAATGATTATTGTCCGGGGGGATACCGCGCAGACCGAGTTGGGCGATGCCAAACCGCCCCGGGGCCGGGATCTGGAGCTGGCCGAGCAACCCAATGCACCATTCCCCGAGGATACCGGTGAATTGTTGACCACCGAACGTGTTCTGGGAACCAACCTCACCGGGGAATACGATGAACTGGACAGCGGAACTCCCGCCCTTAACCGTGGCACACTTTCGGACGCTGATCGGAACTTCTTCGATCAACGCATTGCCGAGCTGACGGACCGGTGGGAAGAGAAAATGTCCGGTGAAGACCGACGTGAACTCTGCCGCGAACTCGTTGATCTCTACTATCATGTTGCCGTCAACTGGCGAGAAGAGGCCGATGTCCGCACCGCCCTGGAATATATCGAAGAGGCCCGCGAGATCCTCCGCGAAGAAGACTACCCCGATCTGGACGCCAAAGCAGGCGCTCTGAAATCACTGTTGAATTAAGCCGTGATCAATTCCCCCGGGGTGTGAAAGAACGTCACAAACCCCGATTGAGAATTTGCTCCATCAGCGCGCGTGCCCCCGAATGATCTGGGTCTTTCCGTAAAATCTGGTCCAGGAGTTTCTGTCCCTGATTCCTCTGGCCGGTCCCGATGTACGCGATGGCCAGTTTAAATTCCGCGCCAATATCGCCGGGTTTCATTTGCAGGTACTTCTGTAAGGGTTCAATCGCCAGGCCTGGACGGTCAGTCTGGAGGTAAAGCGCCGCAATGTTCAACCAGCAATACGGATATTGCGGTGATGACTCCACACATCTGGTAAACATCACCTCCGCCCGGTCGCGCCGACTTTGATCGATGTATAAAAGCCCCAGGTTATTCAAAATCGGTGCAAACGTGGAATCGATGGCCAATCCTGCCAGGTAAGCCTCCTCGGCTTCGGCATATTCACCGATATCGCGTCGGGCATCTCCGAGATTGAGATGCGCTTCAATCAAACGCGGATTGGCGCGAATTGCCCGTTGGAAAACGCCAATTGCGCGCGACGTATCCCCCGATTCGCGGTACGCCAGTCCGAGGTTGTTATAGGCCATGGCATCCCCGGGTTTTGCCCCTAAGGCATAGATATAGTTGTCGATGGCATCTTCGTATCTGCCCAGGCGGTACAAGTCGTAGGCGAGATTATGTCGCGAGAAAAAGTGGTTGGGCCACAATGCTAACGCTCGCTCGTATGCGGCAATCGCCCGCCGGTATTCCCCCTGCCGGTCCAGAATGACACCCTGTTGGTAGTGGTAGTGGATCATGTTGGCGGAACCAACGCCGAACCGCGACACATTGGTAATGAATAGTAAAACGGCGATGGAGAACCAGGTGCCAATCGCGCGCGCACTGGTTGGCCGCTCACGGGCCATGTGCCACAGCCGGGGAAATGCCACAATCGCAAAAATCAGGATTAATGGTACAACGGGCAATCGGTGCCGGGCAGTGACCAGAAAACCGACGACCGAGAGCAGATACGTGCCAACGAAGAGCAACATCGACTCAACTGCCGGCCCGTCCCGCCGGGCGGCCCACATCCCCCACAGACCGAATGCTGAGAAAAGTCCCAGGGGAAACCAGAGCAAAGTGTGGTGAATGCCGAGACGAAGCAACGTTGCATTCTTCGCGTAGGTATAAATATCCCACTGATCGCCGTTCTCCCAACCATGCCAGAAATAGTACAGTTTTTTCCCCAACAGGCCTAATGTATGCCCCGGATTCTTCAACATCACCGAGAATGTTTTCTTCATCCAGTAGTTGGAGATCTCGGATGGCTTCAGTGGTTCCCGCATGTCGTAAATCGCCAGTGAATCGGTTGTCCGCACAAATGTCGACCAATCCCCCCATTGGTGATAACGCAATTGAGGCATCACCATCGTCAATCCATCCGCCTCTTTGTTATTCCCGAGATAGAGGTTAATACCACCTTGGTACGATATGGGCACGAAATCATCGGCGACAACTGCGTTACGGACCGTGACAATGGAGACCGGCAGGGATGTTCCCACGAGAAGCGAGACCGCTAGAATCCAACTGGGCACCGTTGAGCGCGCGCTGGCGCGGAAGCGCCAGAGGATCCAAATGAGGAGCGCTATCACAAACAGGAGAATGTTCGGCCGGGCAATCGCTGAAATCCCTAGAATGAGTCCGACTCCCAACGAAACGCGCGGGGTCAGCCGTCGACGTTGAATTGCTCCCGCCAGTACATAGAGTGCCCAAAGATTTAGGGGGATGATCAAAACAGGGATCAGCAATTCACTCTCGTAGTATATTGCAGTCGGCCACAGCGCCCAGAGCAGGGCCGCCACTGTCCCCACCGGGGCACTGAATAAGCGTTTTCCCAGCAGGTACACCAAGACGCAGGATACTGATCCCAAAAGCGCGTGGACGATACGGACCGCCCAGAGGGAATCACCGAGTACACTGATAATTCCCGCCAGGAAGTACGGATAGAGTGGGGCACGAAAAAAGATCCCGGATCCCCAAAAATCTCCGGCAACGATTTCACGGGCCCACAACAAGTGCCAGCGAGCATCCACCGCCGGCTCGGCAAAGCTCGCGGCGTTAGTTGCAAGTTCCCCAAACACCCACAGCCGCGCAGCAAGACCAACGCCAAAAATGAGGTAGGGCAAAAAAGGGATAAACCCGCTGGAGTGTTGGATGGGGGATAAGGGTTGTTTTACGCGTTTGGTCGTCATTGATCCGAATTAACATTCTGACATTTCAACGGGCAAGTGATAGTCTTGTCTTTTCACGACCATTTGCCTACTAATATGCAATGCGTGTGGTCAAGAAAGGGAGACAGTCAAGGACACCCTTAGATCCCCGGCTGGTTATTCTGGTCGTGTTCTCATATGCAATCTGGCTCTTTCTTGCCGGTGATCTGGCACGCACCGCCGGAGTAATTGCCGGATTTACACTCTTGCTGTTCATTTTCGTGGGCGATTTCTCTGTCTTGATGCGGCGACTGCTCGGCGGTCTTCCCAGTGTGGTCTTAATTATTCTCCTGATCTGGCTTTTAGTTCCGGTGTCGGGAGAGGCGTGGTTTACTATCCTCGGGCGCGATTTCACCAGTGCAGGATTCCTGCGCGGTGCAACCCTCGGTATCCGCTTTCTCGGTCTCTTTCTCGGCAGTTTGTTCTTGTATGCGGTTGCGAGACCCCAAAATCTGGCCTACGCATTAACCTGGTTTTTGCGTCCGTTGCGGATTGTCGGGCTGCCCATTCGACAATTGGAGTATGTATTCTGGATTGTTTTTCGCACGATTCCGGTCCTGTCTTTCGAGGCGATCACACTTAAATATGCCCAGCAATCACGGGGAGCCGCGTTTTCCGGCGGATTACGTAAGCGGCTGAAGGCTGCTATCTCGACGATTATCCCGGTTTTTGCCGCCGGGATTCGCCGTACCGACCAATTCGCTCTCGCGTTGCAGGCGCGCGGATTCAACCCGCGTCACACCAGCCCCAATGACAAACAGTCAGCGCTCGGCCTGGTGGACGGCATCGTTTTCCTGCTGCTTCTCAGCGGTTGGGCAGTGGTGTGCGTATCACTTTTCTAAGGAGAGATACCAATGCCCCGTTTCAAGATGACTGTTGAATATCACGGAGGGAAATTCGCGGGCTGGCAGGTGCAGCCATCATTGCGCACCGTACAGGGGCAACTACAAAAATGCCTGCGTTGGATTCTGAATAAAGATACGCCGGTCACCGGGGCCGGTCGAACCGATACCGGTGTCCATGCCCTCGGCCAGGTTGCCCATTTTGACACCGATGCCGTGATTCCGTTAACTTTCGCCGACCGCCTGAATTCGGCCTTACCGGACGATATTTGTGTGCTCAGCATTGACGATGTCGCACCGGATTTTCACGCCCGCTTTTCCGCGATACAGAAAACTTACTACTACAAGCTTACCTTGTATCCGTCTGCTTTCGCGGGGGGCTTGGCGTGGACGGTTCTGGACAAACTGGATTGGCCGGCCCTCGAAGATGCGACCGCTCGCCTGGAGGGCGATAAAGACTGTTCGGGCTTCTGCCGCGTTGGTTCTCTAAAAGATGATGCCACCTGCTCGATTAAATCGATAACCTGGCAGCGAAATGAGCGGGAGGCGATGCTAGAAATAACTGCCGACCGGTTTTTGCATCGGATGGTACGGTTGATCGTAGGAACGCTGATCGATATCGGCCGCGGGAATCACTCCCCGGATCATATTGACAAAATCATCGAAAGCCGGAATGTCCGGCTCGCCGCCCAGGCTGCGCCTGCTGAGGGATTGTATTTAGCGCACGTAGAATACCCTTGAATCGCCCTTACCCGGATTGTTTATTCCAAAGGTTATTGGTACAACTAACGAAAGGACACAACGGTGAAGATCTTTTTGGATACGGCAAATCTGGATCAAATTCGCGAAGCCCACGACTGGGGGGTCTTGGATGGAATTACCACCAACCCCTCCCTGGTGGCGAAAGAAAATAGACGGTTTGAAGACTTGGTCCCGGAAATCCTGGAAATTTGCAAAGGACCGGTCTCCCTGGAAGTTGTGGCGGTCGATGCCGATGGCATGGTGGCCGAAGCGGAAAAACTGGTGGAGTACGGCGAACAAGTAGTCGTCAAAATTCCGATGATTTCCGAGGGTCTCAAGGCGATCCGCCGCCTGTCCGAGAAAGAGATTTCGACCAATTGCACATTGGTCTTCAACGCCACCCAGGCCATGCTGGCGGCAAAGGCGGGTGCGACCTATGTCAGCCCATTCTTGGGACGGTTGGATGACGCCGGCCACTACGGCATGGAGTTGGTCCAGCAGATTGTGGCAATTTTCGACAACTATGCCTTTGCCACTGAGGTGTTGGCGGCGTCACTGCGCCATCCGTTACATGTGGTCGAGGCGGCGTTGACCGGCGCGGATATCGCAACGATGCCGTTCGCGGTCCTGCAAAAGATCGTCAAACATCCTCTGACCGATAAAGGCCTGGATCAATTCCTCAAAGACTGGGAGAAAGTGCCCAAATAGGCGAGTATGATTCCTCGTTACACACGCCCACGGATGGGCGGCCTTTGGACTGACGCGAGTAAATTTTCCATCTGGCTGGAAGTTGAACTCAGTGCGGCGGAAGCGTGGGCTCGTATCGGCCGGATTCCCCAAGCTGCCGCAGCCCGCATGCGCAAAAACGCCCGCTTTGATCCCGAACGCATCGCTGAGATTGAAGCAACCACGCGTCATGACGTTGCCGCGTTCGTCTCCAACGTCGGGGAATCATTGGGCAAGGATGCCGCCTATTTTCATCTGGGATTGACTTCCTCCGACATTCTGGATACTGCACTCGCGGTGCAGTTATCACGCGCGGGATCGATTATTCTCGACGATTTCAAACCAATCTTTTCGCTGTTGCGAAAATATGCCCGCAAGTACCGTAAAACGCCGATGGCCGGCCGGACCCACGGTGTCTTTGCCGAACCAACCGTGGCCGGCATGCGCTTCGCCCTCTGGTATGCTGAACTGATGCGGGCACGTCGACGCGTGCGCACCGCGTTCGAAACAGTCTCAGTCGGAAAGATGTCGGGATCGGTCGGCAACTACGCCAATGTCGACCCGCGCATCGAGACCCATGTCTGCCGCAAACTCCGGATCAAACCAGCGGCGATCTCGACGCAGATTGTTCAGCGGGATCGTCATGCCGAACTATTGGCAGCGCTTGCACTGGCTGCATCGTCCATCGAGAAAATGGCTTTAGATATTCGCCTGCTGCATCGCACGGAAGTGGGGGAAATCAGCGAGGGATTCCGGCCCGGTCAGCGGGGATCGTCGTCCATGCCTCACAAAAAAAATCCCATTGGCTGTGAGCAGATGTCCGGTCTGGCGCGGCTGCTGCGCGGCTACTGTTCGGTGGCCATGCAGAATATTCCACTCTGGCACGAGCGGGATATTTCCCATTCCTCCGCCGAACGGATTATTCTCCCGGATGCCACTATTCTTTTTGATTACATGCTGGGGTATTTCACGGAGATCTTGGCAAACCTGCGGGTTGATCAGAAACGCATGAAAGAGAACCTGCGGCGTTTCGGCGGGCCAATGTATTCACAAAGGTTATTGACCGCGCTCGCCGAGAAGCTGGGGTCGCGGGATGAGGCATACAAGGTGATCCAGCCGCTGGCGCTCGCCGCCGCCGAAGACCGCGGCAATTTCCGGGACGCGGCGTTGGCCGACCCCCGGCTCGGCGAGGTGCTCACCGCCGACGAAATAGCAGCGTGCTTCGACGATGCGGTATATTTTGAACACGTTGATACAATCATCGACCGTGCGCTTGCGGCGGACGGTTAGCAGTTGTACTTCTTCTTTCCGGTGAGGAATAATGGATCGTGACGGTTGGCGATTTGTGCTCCCGTGCGGGCTGATCGCCATTTTCCTGACCATAGAGGCGCTGCTAACCGGCTACGCGATTCTCCACTGGTCGGCCCGGATCATGACCGTATTCACCGCATTTTTTGTCTTTTTCTTTCGCGATCCCCACCGTCACCCGCCGGAGGGTGATGATATCATTGTCTCGCCGGCGGACGGCAAAATAGTCGATGTGCACTGGAATAAGGACGCGACCACGGTGGCGATCTTTCTCTCGTTGTTTGATGTGCACATCAATCGCGCACCGATCGGGGGAGAGATTAAATCCGCGAAATTCCGTCCCGGGGAATTCCTCCAGGCTTTTCGGCCGGAGGCCGCGAAAGTGAATGAACAAATCGAATTGACGATAATCGGCAAGAGGCGAACGATCGTCTGCCGGCTCATCGCCGGTATTCTTGCCCGCAGAATAATCTGCCGGGTCTACGAGCAAGAATCCGTACTACTGGGAGAACGCATCGGCCTGATTCGGTTCGGTTCCCGGGCCGAGGTCGATATTCCCAAAGACATGGACATCCGGGTCAAAAAGGGCGATCGAGTAAAAGGGGGAGAAACGATTCTCGCCCGCGAGCGTGAAAGAGAGCCACATGCCTAACTTCCGGCCCGTCATCCCCAGTGTCTTCACCATGGGAAATCTGTTCTGTGGATTTCTCTCGATCATGTCGGCGTACGACGGCGAGGCGGTGCAGGCGTGCTGGTTTATTATCCTGGGGTTTTTCCTGGATGGCCTGGATGGCTTCGTGGCGCGGGTCTCCCGCGCGGACTCCCAGTTCGGCGTCGAGCTTGATTCTTTGGCCGATTTGGTCAGTTTCGGCATTGCCCCGGCCATGATTTTTTACTCGTTCCGGTTTAAGGACTTGGGGAAATGGGGCTGGGTGCTGGGATTTGTCTATGTGATGTGTGGAGCGGTGCGACTGGCTCGCTTCAACCTGGGCGCCGGGCCGCGGAAGTTTTTCCAGGGATTGCCCATCCCCGCTGCCGCGGCGGCGCTCACCGGCTACACCCTGGCCAGTTATCAGATTTGGGGGCAACTGGAACACGTGAAGGTCCTGGTTATCCTGATTTTGGGTTGCTCGTTTCTTATGGTCTCCAGTATTGAATATGAAAAGCGCCCGCTGACTTTTCACACTACCAAAGACCGCATTAAATGGCTGTACATGGTGGTTGGGGGAATCGCCTTGCTGATCTTTCATGAGTTGGCGATTTTTCCACTGATCCTGATTTATATCGTTTATGGACTTGTGCGGGAGGCGGTACTGCTGGTCCGGACCGGCGGTCCTGTGCAGAATGATCATGAGGAGGCTCCTCAGCAGTACATGGATTGACCAATCTGTTGCCCTTACCGCCTTTGACAAGAGGACCTGGGAACTCCAGCGCTCAGTCTCATCTCCGACAATTTCCATTGCTGACTTGCTGGCGAGTTTTGTGTATGCTATGATATTGCAGGGAGGTGGTCGTTTAAATCGTGACAGAGGAGGCGGAAGTGAAGATGAAGGCAATCGTAACGGTTCGTCTCAAACCCGGTGTCCTGGATCCCCAGGGCGTGACTATCGGAAAAGCCCTGCAATCGATGGGATACAGCGGGGTCAGCGAGGTTCGGGCCGGGAAAGTATTTGAACTGACCCTGGACAATGGTGACGAGGCCGCCGCGCGGGAAAAGGCTGACGATATCGCCAATCGCCTGTTGGCCAACCCGGTCATCGAAACGTACTCTATTGAGGTTCAAAAATGAAATTCGGTGTCGTGACATTTCCCGGGTCCAACTGCGATTACGATTCATTCTGCGCAGTCCGCGATTGCCTGGATGAAGATGTCGAGTTCTTATGGCATGGCGACAGCGATCTCAAGGGCAGTGACGTGGTGATTCTCCCGGGTGGCTTCTCCTATGGTGATTATCTGCGGGTAGGATCGATCGCTCGGTTCTCGCCGGTCATGGGTTCAGTTATTGAATTCGCGCAATCCGGCGGATTGGCCTGGGGAATCTGCAACGGCTTTCAAGTATTGCTGGAGGCCGGTCTCTTACCGGGTGCGATGCTGAAAAACAAATCCCTGCGCTTCGCCTGTCAGGACGTCTATCTCCGGGTAGAAACGACACATTCACCCTACACTGCATCGCTGAAGCTTGGGTCGGTACTCAGAATGCCGATTGCCCATTCAGAGGGGAATTATTTCGCTCCGGACTCAGTGCTGGACGAGTTGGAACAGGCCAACCGCGTCGCATTCCGCTACACTGACCCGCAAGGCAATACAACTGATGCTTTTAATCCGAATGGCTCACGACGACATATTGCCGGTCTCTTGAATCAAGCGGGTAATGTGCTGGGGATGATGCCGCATCCCGAACGGGCGGTGGAGGAGATTTTGGGCTCAACGGATGGCCTGCTCATGTTCCGCAGTCTCGCTGAGTATTTGGCCCGAAAGTCAACCGATGGCGTGAAAGCGGGGATGTGGTGAGCCGGCGAGAAATTGTCTTCCTGATGACGGCGATGCTGTTAGCTGCCATTTTCGGTGGGCTGATCGGTGATGTGGTAGGTTCATTTCTGCCTGAGGGTACGATCAAGACCCTGTTTATCCGGCACGTGCAGGTCGGATTGGGCTCCCGACCGTATATCGCCGTTAGTGACAACGCCACCGCCGCGCCGTATGCGCCGTTGACCATCGATTTTTTCGCCATCACCTTCTCATTCGGCGTATTACTGAAAATAAACTTTGTCAGTGTTCTTTGCGTTTTGCTGGTTTTTGTGTATTTTCGCTGGTGGTTCTTGTAGGGTCTGGAGTGGGATTAGTGTCATGATTGGTGGTCTCGGTGCACAGGAGTTGCTTTTAATCTTCCTGGCGGTCCTGTTATTGTTCGGCGCCAAGAAGATTCCCGAAATCGCCCAGGGTCTCGGTAAGGGCATTCGTGAATTCAAAGGCGCCATGAAAGAGACACAGGACGAGATCAAAAAATCCACCAATGAAATCAACAAAATCGATGATGAGCTAAAGAAAGACCAGTGAGCCATGTTTCAAGCAGCCGACATTGAGCAAATTTCCTCGTGCCTGAAATCAGCCGAATGCGAGTGGCAGACCGACCATCATCGCATCAAATTAATCAACAACGATGAGCGCCGCATGCTGGTGCTGGAGTTGTATCCCGAAGCCCAAATCGGGGCGGGCGAAGCCAAACGGTCGATGGTCGTGGTGTACACCTCCGGCGGGCATCTGCAACTGCACAACTGCACCGGCTTTGTCTGCTCCGATGAACTGGGCGAAGTGACCTTCGTCGGTGAGCATAGCGGCCGCCTTTCCGGACTCGTCGTCGAACGCGAGGCTGCCTGTTCTTTGTACGCCAATGTCACCCGCGAGCTTATTTCCGGCGATTTCACCCGCTTAGGGGTCGAGGTTATGTTGTCGGGCGTAGCCTTGTCGCTGGCCGAGGATATATTGGGCAAAGATCAGACCGACAACTCCGAGTAGCAGGAACAGTCATGCGGGAAAGAGAGGTCAAGGTCCCAGAGATCTTGACTTTTTTATTTGAGTTCACTGACGCGGTAATCGGGGGAGAGAGGATGGGCACATGAGTGAATTGTCGTTGCATGAAAAAACGGACTCGTGGCTGGCGCTGGTGGCGCCATACAATCGCGGACACCTCCGCTTGAACCCGGAAAAGGCGGCGTTGATAGTTGTGGATATGCAAAATTTCTTCCTCGATCCCGCCAGTCCCACGTTCACGCCCGGTGGCGGACCCATCCTGCCTAATGTCAAGAGTCTGATTAATACGTTCCGTGACGCCAATCGGCCGGTCCTGTTTACGCGCCATGTGCACCATCCGGACGGCATCGATGCCGGCATCATGGGGTGGTGGTGGGACGGCATGTGTATCGAAGGCTCACCCGAGAGCGAGGTGCACGCCGAGATCGCCCCGTTGTCACACGAAAAACAAATCCTGAAACACCGCTACTCCGCGTTTTACAATACCGACCTCGAAGTTGTCCTGCGGGGGATGAAGATCGAAGACCTGGTGATCGGCGGCATTATGACCAATATGTGCTGCGAATCAACCGCTCGTGATGCGTACTATCGGGATTTCCGTGTCTTTGTCCCAGTTGATGGAACCGGCGCCGTCAATGATGCGTTCCACGAAGCATCGCTGTTGAATCTCGCTTTTGGCTTTGCGGTGATTACTACGACTGCGGAGATTTTGGAAGGTGTGGGTGGCCGGGAACCAGCAGATGTTCCTGATTAAACCCGACTAATACTTCTTCCGCCGCTCAATCACGAAGTTCGAGCCGGGCAGGGTCTTGGCGTACTGTTTTAAGTCGGCAATCATGTGGGATATTTCGCCGACATGCTGGAACATGCCGTCCTTGTTGATCACCACCGCAATAGAAAGTGACATGATCGGGTAAGTCTCCGGCGCGCCCCGACGGTTCTTGGAAATGATAAATCCATTCTTGAGGTCGCGTGGTTCGTACACTTCCGGGACGCGGCGATCGAATTCTTTGAGTACCTGGCGGCAGATCATCTTCACCTTCGTGGCATCGATGACAAAAATGAAGTCGTCTCCGGCTATATGCCCGACAAAACCATTCGGTTCGTGGCGGTACACAATATCCCGGATAATTTGCGCTGTCATCTTGATCACCCGATCGCCGGAAAAATACCCGTAATAGTCGTTGTACGCCTTGAAATCATCTAAGTCGGCATAGCACACCGCGAAGCGGTTTCCCTCGGTGATTTGCTGCTGCAACACTCGCTCGATCATTGCCGGACCGGGCAGATGGGACGAGGGATTAACATTGATATCCCGGAAAGTCCGCTCAACGGCCAAACGCATACGGGCGGCCACGGGCGGATCCGTCAGGGGGCCGATTAGAATTTCGTCCACGCGTGTATCCAGCATCTCACCTATCAACTTCGCGGAAGGATTGGGGTGTTGTGCAATGAGGGGAATGAACGACAACAATGGCAACGAACGGATTTGCCGCAGCAGGGGAATATCGCCGTCGACGTTATCCAGGCAGGAAACATGCACCAGATCCACTTGTTGATGAGCGGCAATCGAAACTAACTGCTCAAAACTCCCAAACCGGTGGAATTCCGGCCGGTAGTCATGCAGGATTTCCCGCATGGTCTGCAACATCCGCTCGTCGACCAGTCGTACCGCGCAAATCATATACTTCCCCAAGAGCCGGGGGCGAGGCGAACCTTCTTCCCCCTATCTCTAGATTCGGCTCAGGTGAGAAGAATACTTATACCCCAAGCGCGCATTTGGAGTCTCATGTATCATGTTGGCTGAGCGGATGATAGGTGCGGTGGACTTCCTGCAGGTAACTCCGGTCAAGGTGCAGATAGATTTGCGTCGTGCTGATCGATTCATGGCCCAGCATCGCCTGGACTGCGCGAAGATCGGCCCCGCCCTCCAGCAAATGCGTGGCGAACGAATGACGGAACGTGTGCGGTGTGACATTCTTGGTAATCCCTGCGGTGGTAACGGCTTTGCGGACTACCGACCACAGTCCCATCCGGGAAAACGGTTGTTTCCGCGAGGAGAGGAAGACGGTTTCGCCCGACCGAGGGCCAACCAACACGGGACGCCCGTGTTCGAGGTAGGCTCGAACTGCGTCGATGGCGGATTCGCCAATAGGCACCACGCGTTCCCGGTTTCCTTTGCCGAAAACGCGGATGAACTCGTCGCCGAAAAATAAATCAGAGATGCGCATTGCGACAACCTCGGATAGCCGCAATCCGGAGCCATAGAGCATTTCCAGGATTGCCCGGTTGCGGCGCACGCGCGGTTCTTTCCCTTTGAGTGAATTGAAGATACGATCAATCTCTTCAACGGTCAGGACCAGCGGCAATGCCCGGCGCACCCGCGGCGATGGGATCAGCCGGGCCGGGTTTGACTGAGCGATACCAGCTTTGACCAGATAACCGTGAAATCCCTTGATTGCCGAGAGACAGCGGGCAACGGTGGTGGCCTTCTTCGCCTGGATTGTGGGAGAAGCGAGAAAATTCCCAATGGTCGTCGACGGTATTTCTACCAAGTCAGTAATGCCGTTCGCACTGACAAAGGTTAAATACTCACGGATGTCCCGTCGGTAGGCCGCACACGTATGGTCGCTGCGCCCATTCACGAGTCGGAGCGAATCGATGAACCGGTTAAGTACCTCTTCAAATCCTGGCGCCAGTTTCGCGGCTCGCTGGGATTGGGGCGTGGGTCTGTCTGGCGGGGGCATGATGACTATCTCCCCGGAAAAATGCCGGACTGAACCGGTTGGGCCATGGCGCAGACAACCGCGGTGACCTTGGTCACCCCGGCCGCATAGAGAGTGCGGGCGCACTCCCGCAGGGTGGCGCCGGTGGTGAAGACATCATCGACCAGCACCACCGGTTGACCGCGTAGTTTGCCCGGATTTGTCACGCGAAAGGCGCCTTGAAGATTCACCTGACGCTGAGGCGGAGATAGTCTCGTTTGATCTTTGGTCCGACGCGTTCTGATGAACAGATCCTCCCTCACCATCCAGCCGCTGTGGTGGGCAATCCCTACAGCGAGATAGGTACTTTGATTATACCCGCGCGTGCGCTCCCGGGAACGGTGTAGCGGAACCGGTACTAGGACTGGGTCTTTGGTGTCCTTGGGCAGTGACTTGGCGACTTTCCGTCCCAGTCGTCGGCCTAGATATTCACCGAGGCGCACCTTGTGATGGTATTTCAGTGCGTGCACCAGTGGCCTGTAGGCGTCATCAAACAGGCCCAGCGCCCAGATCATAGACGGGTGATTATCATGCTCCGGTTCACAGGTCCGGTGCGGCTCAGCAGTGCGCAGGAAATGTCCGCATACCGGACACAACGGTGAGGAAAATTCCGGAAGTGTGCGCAGGCAGATCGTGCAGACGCCGGTTGGATTTGGGGCCGCACGGCCACAAATGAGACAATGACTGGGGTAAACCCATTCCAGCAGTGCCCAACTTGCTGTCCGCAGCGCGGTGACCATTGGAGAATATGCCATATCGGCTAGTACTCCTGCCAGTGCCGCCGAATATTGGCCATCAAACCAATCATCAACCAAAAACCCACTAATGAACTGCCACCGTAAGAAATAAACGGCAGCGGCAGTCCGGTGACGGGAGCCAAGCCGAGCGTCATACCGATATTAATCGCCATCTGAAAGCCGATTACCGCCAGAATTCCTCCGGCCAGATACCGGTTAAAACGATTTCGCGCCAAGGCGCCGTTGGCCACAATCCGCCACATCACCAGGCCAAACAGCCCAATAATAATCAATCCGCCCAGGAGACCGAATTCCTCCCCGGCAACCGAAAAAATAAAATCGGTATGCCGTGCCGGCAAAAACTCTAACCGGCTCTGTGTACCATCGAGGAAACCTTTGCCTAAGAGCCCCCCAGACCCAATTGCCACTTTCGATTGAATAATCTGGTACCCGGCACCGGTCGGGTCAGTTCCGGGGTTCAGAAATGTCAGTATGCGTTGCTTCTGGTAATCCAGTAACCGGTTCCAGATTATCGGAGTAATAACCCCGAAGGACACATTGGCCAAAACGACCGTGAATGCAGCCCAGATATTCGGCCGGAGAAAATGCAATAACACCAGGATACCGGCAAAAAAGACAATCCAGGCGATCCAGTTATACGCGAGGATGAGACTGAGAGCCGGGGAGAGAATAAGGAAGAGGGCACCTGGATTAGCTCCGGCCCAAAATAACATAGCCACCGCCACCACCCAAAAGACCAGCGAGGTGCCCAGGTCCGGCTGTTTTAAGACCAGCGCCGCGGTGATTGCGACACTAATGAAAACGCAGGCCAAGGTGCGGGGATGCAAAATCCGTCGTTTGCCATAGGCCAGATAGCGTGCCAATGCCGCAATGATGGCAAACTTCGCCAATTCCGATGGTTGCAGATAGGCGGGCCCAAGCACGATCCACCGGGTCGCACCGCTGTCGCGCCCAACCACAACCAGCAGCGCCAATATCCCCCAGATGGCCAACAAATAGACGTAGGCAAAGACCTCGTGCATCCGAAGTGGGATTGAGACCGCGAGAACAAAGGCGACCAACGCGATTCCCAACCACAGTATCTGCTTCAAATACAGAGTGTTGGAAGTGCCGCTGCCGGCGGTAAACTGGGAACTGTAGATCAGGATGACACCGATGACCGAGAGTATCAGGGCCGTTCCGATCATTATCGGGTCGAATTCCTTGGCCCAACCCCAAAAAGTTTTCATCCGCACCCATCCATGGTTATCGGCAAAGTACGTGTAAACAGTCGGCTGTCAACGATTTCGCGCAGACTTCTCCCCAAAATGATATACGCGGCGGTGTTGGCACTGCGAAAACTCGGCAGAAATCCCAGTTTTTTGCCTCAGGAGCGCCCGATAATCGTATAATAGAGTGGGTACATACGAGGGGAGTAAATTATGTCTATTCGCCAAAGTTTTGTGACACTGGTTTTGGCCGCATTGGTGGTTTTCGCCTGGGGTACGCAGACCCAAGCAATGACTCTGGAAGACATCGCCGAATTATGCCGTTCCGGCTATACCGAAGAGGAAATAATTGAGATTGTCGAAACACTGGGGTTGGACGAGCCGATTGATGCTGATGCGTTGGTCTACCTGGCTGACGAAGGCTGTGATCGTGACCTGGGTATCTGGCTGATGCGTGAGTATGGCGATGAGTACGGGAGCGGTTACGACGACGATTATTATTACGACCCGCATACCAGCACTTACCTGTACGGCGGCTGGTACGGTGGCTTTTACTCGCCATGGAACAGTTGGGCCTTCGGTTGGCATACTCCATGGTGGGGATTCCATTACACGTATTATGATCCCTGGTACTGGTACGCGCCGCGGTATCACTGGGCCGGGTGGTATAACGACTGGTATTACTGGGGCTGCCGCGATTACTACTGGCAGCGGGATTACCGGTACCGCTACGCGCATTACAAGACCAAGACAACCCGGCAGCGGAGCCGTGTGCACGCGACAACAACCGAATATGCGAAATCGTACCGTTCTGCTCTTTCTGATTCACGGGTAAAGCGAGCGGTCCGAGATTACTCTGATCGGAAAACGGTGCGCTCGCACTCAAAATCGAGAACGACACCATATTCACGGTCGGCATATACACGATTGAAACATGACCGATCGAGTTCCGACTCACGTTCACGGACAATTCGCAAGGGAACTCGCGGATCGTCCACCTCTCATAAGACCTATCGTAAGTCGACGAGTGGTTCCTCCCGCAGCAGGCACTATGTGCCAAAGCGGTCGACTTCGACCAAAAAACGCTCCACGCCGACCACCCCCTCCCGAGGAACGAGCACGGTGAAGAAGAAATCGAGTTCGCCGCGTTCGTCCGGGTCGTCCGGGTCGTCCGGCGGGTCATATCGCCAGAGTAGCGGGTCGTCCTCCCCCAGCGGCCGATCCAAATCAGGCTCGTCCCGCGCGCGGAGTGGCAAATCATCCTCCGGTTCCAAGGGACGCCGCAGGTAGTAGTTGGCAATCTACTGCGTTGAAGCATCCGCTGGAGCACTCTCGGTGGCCAGAGGAGGCTCCGTCTCTTCAGCCGGCGGCGGTGGCATAATCTGCGGGTAGTACTCCTGAAAATACTTTTCGATGAGTTTCCGAGCCAGCGGTGCGGCGGCAACGGAACCATGGCCGGCGTTTTCCACGAGTACCGCTACGGAAATCAGCGGATCTTCCACGGGTGCGTAAGCCACAAACCAGGCGTGCTCGTTGCCGTGAGGATTTTGCGCGGTACCGGTTTTTCCAGCCAGGGTAAAGTACGGATTAGCTTGGGAGCGGGCGGTGCCATCCTCATCCGCCACTACCGCAATCGCACCATCCTGGATAAGACGCAACGTCCCGTCAGAGAACGGCAACATGAACGAAACTTCCGGTTTGACCAGCTTCCAATCGCGTTCCGGCATCCGGTATCCGCGCAGGAGATGTGGTTTCATCACCGTGCCGTCATTGGCCAACCCGCTGATAAACTGGGCAATTTGTAACGGCGTAGTCAGCAATTCTCCCTGGCCGATAGCTAAATTGGCCGCCAGGGTCTTGGTCCATCCGCGCTTCCCGTATCGACGGTCGTAGTACTCGGAATCCGGTACTAATCCGGGATCCTCACCCGGCAAATCAATGCCGGTCTCGGTGCCGAACCCGCAGTGGCGCGTGTAATCGGCCCACGTATCGATGCCCAGTTTCAACCCGACCTGGTAGAAATAGGTGTCGCACGACTGCGCAATTGCATCAACGATCGCCAGTTCTCCGTGTCCTGAAGGCTTATGACAGCGAAAATACCGGTTACCAATTTGCAACCCACCGTAGCAGGGGGTGAGGGTCATGCGTTCGGTAAGGACCCCTTCTTCCAACGCCGCTCCCGCGACCCACAATTTCGCCACAGAACCCGGTGGGTAGAGACCTTTGATTCCCCGATTCAATAACGGACGCAGGGAATCGGCCAACAATCGATTCCAAGCATCGGAAGGAATCCGCCCCGAGAAGAGGTTGGCGGAAAATCCCGGATGGCTGACAAAACACAACACTTCGCCGGTGGAAGGTTCTATCGCGATAGCCGCCCCCGATCCATACTCTCCTAAAAGTGAGTCGGCCAGATTTTGTAGATTCCGGTCGATGGTCAGCCTGGTCATTGCACCTGGAACCGCCGATTTGTCAGTTGTTCCCGGCATCGGACCGACCACGTGTCCCAAAGCAGAAACCTCCAGGTAGCTCAGCCCGTCGATGCCGCGCAATTGCCGGTCGTATACCTTCTCGATGCCGGTGGCGCCTACCTGGTTACCCGGACGCAGGTCGCTGTCCGGGTCGCTTCTCAATTCTCTGGCGGTGACTTCGCGGGTGTATCCCAGCAACGACCCGGTCCAACTGCCGGGCGTGTAACGGCGAGCAGCAACGGTCTGAAAAAGCACTCCTGGATATTCCTGGATACGTTCTTCAAAATAACATAAGGACCGAAACTCGACATCGCGCCGCAGGACGACCGGCCAGTGCGGCAAGGCGGAACCCGCGCGGACTTTTTGCCGCATATCGCTGTACTCGGTGCTCAGATTTGCCGCGAGGTTTTGTAGGACTGTGGGGTGTCGCCGAATTTCGTGAGGGATGACGGAGATGACGAAGGACGGGCGATGGCCGGCCAGCCCTGCGTCGGCACGATCGACGATTGTGCCGCGCATGGCTGGTTCAGGCACCACGCGCATGCGGTTTTCGTGCGATATTTTGCGGTAATGGTCCCCCCGCAGTAATTGCATAACCACCAACCGGCCGCCAAGGAGAAGTCCGATCGCGATAATCGCGACCTGAAAGATTAACCGTCGAGTACGGATGCTGGTCGGCTCGCTCATAACTCATTCTGATGGCTTAAGTTTCTCCCGTGGGTTTTGCCTGCCTAGTACCCGTACCCCTCGCGCCGCGCTGATGTTCCCAGTAGGCGATGAGCAAAGTACCCACACTGGCGGTAACCAGGGCCGAGACAGTGCTGCCAACCGAGAGTGACTTCAGGTAATTGGTAAAGTTGAAGCGGGTGATGGGCAACAAATAGACGATGTCATGCGCCAGGATGCTAATGACAAAAAGCGCCCAACGGGCGAAGGTCCGTTCCATGAAAAACCGGTCGTAAGCGAAACCGATCCCGGCGCCCAGCGTGGTCTTGGTGATCATGCCCCACCCCAAATAGCCCGGCGTGAGGCAATCGGCCAAAAAACCAACCAATGCTCCCGCGATAATTCCCCGCGTCATGCCCCCGGCGTAGCCGGCCAGAATAATGACCAGGACGTTCCAGCGCAACCCGATCCCGTCTGGATTGAGGTGGTCGACCAGCAAACTCTGGTACGCAACGACTGAAACCAGGAGCAACACCCAATTCATCAACCGGACGATCACCGCTCAATCTCCTCGGCTGCTTCGGCTTCGGCGCTCTGAATCACAAAAACCTCTTCCAACGTTTCAAATCGGACAAAGGGACGAACCGCAATCGAGAGAAAAAACTCGGCTGAATCAGCGGAAACCTCGACTACCTCACCAATGGGAATTCCTTCCGGGTAGCGCTTTCCCCAGCCGGAAGTGATGATGGTATCATTCACGCGGATGTCCCCGTCCATGGGAACATATGCTAGCGACAGACGTGGCCCGGACTCCCAGCGGACAACACCCGCCACCCGACTGCGTTGATCGATCGCGGCGACCCGGCAATATCGATCATAGAGAATTTGTACTTCCGCCAGACCGGTTTCGCTGTCGGCAATGTTTCCGACAAGACCTTCAACGGTCGTAACCGGCGATCCCTTTTGCAATTGTTTAGTTTCCACCGCACTGATCCAGATGGTCCCTCGCCCCGGAATTGCGGGCGCGCCGACAACCTCCGCCGGAATCGTTTCGAAGGTGACTCGCTCACGAAGCTGGAGCATTTCCCGCAATCGGCTGTTCTCCCGCGCGGCTTCCCGCAACCGTGCGTTCCGAGTGGTCAATTCGACTACGCGGGTAGTAAGCCTGCGGTTTTGCCGATAGACCGAGAATATATCATCGATTCCGTTGTTGAGCGAATAGAACGGGGCATAGGTGTACCGAATGACTGTCGCAGCGACGTTGTCTTTGACCCGCTCACCGGCAAGCAGAAACACCACCGCCACCACCATTACCCAGACGTACAGAGTAATCGGACGGGCAAGCAGGGGCCGGATTTTTGGGAGACCGGTCACTACACAGAATCGAGTGTCAATCGACCGAATCCAGGATCATGAACACTTCTCCCGGAGTACGAGCCTGCATGAGTTTTTCGCGATTTTTCTCGCTTTTCATCAGAAACGACAGGCGGGCCATGACATTCAAGTGCGCACCGATTGCGTCCTCGGGTGCGGCAATCAGGAAAAACAGATGGACCGGCTTTTTGTCCATTGCCTGAAAGTCGATACCCTTCTCCGAACGGGCGAAGGCAATAACAATGCCCTTGAGGACCCGGGTTTTGGCGTGGGGGAACGCAACGCCGTAACCCACTCCGGTGGTGACCAGCTTCTCGCGTTCAAGCACCGCCTCCAAAAGAGTATCCCGATCCCGTACCATTGTGGATTGTGCTGCCAGGTCAACGAGCTCTTCGATCACCTCGTTCTTGTCAGTAGAACTGATATTGAACGAGACAAGGTCCTCTTCACAAAACTTCGACAGTTTCATATGTCCTCCACCACGGTTTCCGCAACCGTACGGATACTCGCTCTAAAAGGCCTCGGCTTCCTCAATCAGCATGATCGGAATGTCATCCTCGACCGCATAGTGCAAACGACAGGTATGACAGGTCAGCTGATTTTTCTCTGGTGTGTACTCTAAAGCACCCTTGCACTTCGGACACACCAGAATCGCCAATAATTTTTCGTCTAACATGGTGTGTGTCGCGTCAATGGTTACGCGGTTTCCTCCCGATACTCTCCCATAGTTCGGAATTTCGCATGTCGCTGTTGCAACAAATTAGCAAGGGGTAGTTGGATCAAGGCCTGAATTTCCCTCACTACCGCCTCGGTGATGATTTCTGCTTGCCGTTCCGGATCACGATGAGCCCCGCCTAGCGGCTCCGGCAGCACGCTGTCAATCACGCCAAATGCGTTCACATCCGTGGCGCAGGGTTTTAAGGCTTCGGCAGCGTCAGGAGCTTTTTCGATCGGGTTCGGGTGATTTTTCCACAGGATGGCGGCGCACGCTTCCGGCGAAATGACGGAATACCACGAGTTCTCGAGCATCAGTATCCGATCGCCAATGCCAATTCCCAAGGCACCGCCGGAGGCACCTTCGCCAATCACCACAATGACGATTGGCGTGCGCAACATGGCCATATCACGAATATTGCGGGCGATTGCCTCCGCCTGACCCCGTTCTTCGGCCCCGATTCCGGGAAAGGCGCCGGGCGTGTCGATCAAAATCAGCACCGGCCGTCCATAGCGCTCAGCGAGGTGCATCAGGCGCATGGCCTTGCGGTAGCCCTCCGGGTGACACATACCGAAATTGCGTGAAAGCTTCTCCTTGGTGGAACGTCCCTTCTGCTGGCCTATCACCATTAGAGGGATGCCGCTTATGGTGGCAAATCCCCCAATTAGGGCACGGTCGTCGGCATAGCCGCGGTCCCCATGCAGCGGGATATAACGTTCAGCGATTAGTTCGAGATAATCTTCCGCATAGGGTCGCTGGGGGTGGCGAGCGAGCTGAATACGTTGCCAGCGCGTCAGTTGCGAAAAAATCGCCTCTCGCCGGGTTTTGAGCTCATCCTCGAGTTGCTGGATTTCCCCGTTCGGGGATGCATCGTCCCCACCGGAGGATTCCCGCAGACTCTTTATCCGCTCCTCCAGCTCGACGAGGGGTTTTTCAAACTCGAGGTAGGTAATCCCAGCCATGCTACTCCTATCCGTCGCCACGTATCTTAGACGATCGCAACAAAATATAGAAGCAAGCACTCAGCAACAACATAAAAAAACCAAAGACTACCAGCCAAAGACGGCGATTGCCATAAGCGACTGCGAGGGAAAACAACACCCCGATGCCCGATAATCCGAAAAAAATAGTGCGAACCGCACGTTCGCTGAGTCCGCGTTCGAGAAGTCGGAAGTGAATATGCCCGCGATCAGCAGACATCGGTCTTGCTCCCTGCGATGTTCGGCGGATAACGGACAGTCCGGCTTCCAGAAGCGGAACCAGCAAGGCCAGCAGAGGCACATATACTGCGACAACAGTATACCGCTTAATCGGCAACCACATTGCCATTACCGCGAAAAAATAACCCAGGGTTAGCGAGCCGGAATCACCCAGAAATATCCGTGCCGGCGGGCGATTGTACGCCAGAAATCCCGCTAACGAGCCGAAGAGCACAAACGACAAAACGATCACGTCCGGGATATGCAGCCGAATTCCGGTAATCATCAGCGAGACCAAGCCGATCATACTAACGCCTGCGGCCAGTCCGTCCAGTCCGTCAATAATGTTAATGGCGTTAACTAAGATGAGAAACCATAAAAAGGTCACTGGGAGCGAAAGCGGTCCCAGTGGTACTCCGCCCACTGTCGGCACCCAGATCAAGGTTATCTGTAATCCATTGCCCCACAGCCAGAGTGCTACTACCACTTGTGCCGCCAATTTGTGCCCGGCCCTGAGGGGCTGGAAATCGTCCACCAGTCCTACGAGAAAGATTGCGAACCCGCCGGCAAAAATCGGCAGCGCTTCCGGTCGAAACAACGACAACACTGTTGGGCGAATGACCTCGCTGAGCAAGACAATAAGCCAGAAGACCACAAAGATTCCGACCCCACCCAATGGCGGCACTGCCGTTGGATGTCGCTTCCGGGAATCTGGAAAGTCGAGCCAGCCCCTCTGGTGTCCGATTTTGATTAAGCCTCGAGCTGCCAAAAGGGTCAGGATTGCTGCCACGGCTGCGAGCAAGATTCCCCAACTCCAGGTGGCTGAACTCATGGCAACCTCCCGGCAGCTCGGCGGAATAAGCAATTCAACCGCAAGAACACAGAGAGTCCGGCATTCCGTAGTGTTGCTCGGGGGTAATGTTTGCGGAAGTACCTCTCAATGGAGATTGTATGCCAGGCCAACAGCTGTGCCTGGTCGGTCGAGGAGCCGCCCCATTCATGGACCGCTCGCGCCGCCGGCACAAACCATGTGTCATATCCATGTTGGGCAAGCCGCAAACAAAAATCCGTATCCTCAACGAACATGAAAAAGCGCTCGTCAAAACCTCCGAGCTCCTCAAACGCCTCGCGTTCCACCAGCAGGCAGGTCGCCGAGGCAGCATCGACTCTAACTGGCTGCGGATAATCTGGTAAGGTGTAGCCGAATGCCGGGACTGCACGATGGCTCAAAATCGACAAGGGAGATTTTCGGGAAAACAAAATATTTCCATGTGTCGGGAATCGTCGACAATTGGCCTGAAACCGACCATCCGGATATTCCAGCCGAGCGGTGGCGGCCTTGGCGCGCGGATACTTGCGCAGATGTTCGACCAGAATATCCGCGATCGGGGACAGCCATTGCAGATCGGGATTGCAAAACAGGAGATAATTCCCCCGCGCAGCCCGCGCACCCTGATTTGCTGCGGCGGCGAAACCACGGTTTTCCGTATTGGCAATCACACGGTTGACGACTTCGTTCTCACGGCACCAGGTCGCGGATTGATCCCTCGAGGCATTATCAACGACAATCAGCTCAGCATTCAGGGCGTGACGGTGTTTTTGGATAGAGGCGCAAAGTTTCGGGAGATGCCATTTGCTGTTATATGTAACAACAATAGTTGAGACCTGTGAGGTAATCGACGAGGAGGGGGTATGTACTGGATCATGATGCGCCATAGAGATTCTAAAGTTTTCCCAGTATGCGGAGGAGGCGGAGTCGCCAAACCATCCAGATAGCTTCGCGGACTATTTTTTTCGACATCTTGGAAGTTCCCCGCTCGCGATCATAGAAAATGATGGGGATCTCCTGGAGCCGGAACCCCCGTCGCCAGGCCCGGAAACTGGTCTCGATCTGGAATGAATACCCATTGGAGCGAATTTCGTCTAAGTCAATCGACTCCAGAACCTTTCGGTGGTAGCATTTAAATCCGCCGGTGGCATCGTGTAGCGGCAAGCCGGTCACAATGCGCGTGTAGACATTCGCAAAATAGGAGAGGAGGAGGCGCCCCATCGGCCAATTGATGACATTCACTCCGCTGACATATCGCGAGCCGATAATCAAGTCGGCATGATGGGTTTCCGCCAGAAATTTCGGGAGATAATCAGGATTATGGGAAAAATCAGCATCCATTTCGAATACATAATCATAATTGTGCTCTAAGGCCCAACGGAATCCTGCGAGATACGCCTTGCCCAGACCTTGCTTTTGGGTACGATGCAACACATGCACGCGCGGGTTGCGTTGGGCTTCTTCCTCCGCCCAGTTTCCGGTGCCGTCGGGAGAATTATCATCAATCACCAGGATAGAAAGTCGTTCATCGCGGGCCAGGATCTCCGGCACGATTTTCGGCAAATTTTCGATTTCATTGTATGTCGGAATGCAAACCAGTGCGTTCATTACGCCATAACCATCCGCTTCGACGCCGCTTTATTACAAGGCGTCATTGTATCTATTTTCGCCTGCTCAGACAACGGAATTGATTTGCGTTGTCTCCGGCTTTGGTGGCGTGAGGCCATAGAGACTCAAATAATCTGCCGCAATGCGTTGCGGATCAAACCTGCTTTTGGCCGCCAGACACCCGTTGCGGGCTAATCGTGCTGCCTCCTCCCGGTCGACCAAAAGATACTCGATGGCATACGCCAGTTGTTCCGGGTTGCCCACGTCGGCCAGCACACCGGTCTTTCCATCCTCAATGATATCCGGAATCCCCCCTGAGCGGACCCCCAAGACCGGTCGCTCGCAGAGTTGCGCCTCCACCAGGGTCATGCCGAACCCTTCATTTTCGGAACATAAGGCAATAATATCGGCACGTCGATATTCGTCGGCCAGTTCATCGGTTGACATGGAGGGCACCAGAGTTATCTCGTCCACCAACCCCTCCACGAACTTACGGTCGTGCAGCTCCTTCTTCAGCGGCCCCTCACCGATCAGCCGAAAGCGAACCACCCGACCGCGTTTCTTGAGGATCGCCGCCGCCTCGAGCAGATCGAACAGCCGTTTCTGCTGAATGTATCGGGCGGCCGAAAGGACTACTGGGATTTCATTTTCCGGCTTTGCGCCCGGATGGAACGGGTCGGTGTCCACCGGCATCGGCAGTACCGAAATCCGTGGCGCCACGTCCTTAACCACACTGACCAACCGATCCTTAAGCCAGGTAGAAACTGTCGATATTTCATGCGCACCCCGGTACACCCGTCGAGCCAGAAACCGCGTCAACCACTGGTTGAGCATGCGGATATCGGTGCCATGAGACGTGAGCACGACTTTGCATCCCGCCTTGCGGGCCGGTTTATGAGAGACCCAGCCGCCCGGCATCCACCAATGGGCATGGACCACGCGTGGTTGTCTGCGCGCAAGCTCAGCGCGCACTGCCTTTTTGAAGGAAGAGAGGAAACGCAGAGTGGCTTGCGCCGATGCAGCAGATGATCCAGACCATTGATCAAGGTCACCACGGTAGGCGACGTTCTCCTCCGTATCGCTCCCGTAGCGGAATCGCGTGACCAGAATGCCGTCCATGATCTCTTCTTCCTGTGAACCGGGATGGTGCGGGCACAACACCGCGATCCGGACTCCCTGGTCGGTGAGTAGCCGGGCAAGCCGCCAGATAAAGCGTCCGGCGAAATCGACCTCATGACGCGGAAAGTTATGGGTGACGAAAAGAACGTCTGCCGTGTCAGTGCTCATCCCGGAATACCCATAGCAATCGGATGAAAGTTCGGCGGGCCGGCCATTCGTTCGGTCATGACGATTCCGGCTCATCAGATTTATCCGACGTCCGGCGAGAGATAGCCGCGTGTAGGGAGGAAAGGTCCTCTTTGATTGATATTAATAACTCCCCAAGAAATCCCATTGCAAAAAAGAGGATGCCGGACACGGCCAGCAGCATAACCAGGGTGAGCATCGGCCGATACCCCTGGTTCATAACATAGCGTAGGTAGAGCGCAATCAGCCCGGTAATCAGCGCCAGAGCAAGAAATACCAGCCCGGAGGAACCGAAGAAGAGCAGTGGCTTTTTCATGAACGATAGTTGGAATTTCACCGCCAACAAGTCGAGGACCCCGATGGGGATGCGTCCGAGACCGGAGAACTTTGATGCACCCGAATGACGAGGGTGGAGGGTTACCTTGACCTCACCGACCTGGTATCCGGCATCCGCGGCCATGACCACCATGTATCGATGCCAGTCCCGGCGAAAGGTCAGCGATTGGACCACTTGGCGCCGAAACGCTTTAACCGAGTTTAGGTCATGTACACCAATCGGGAACAACATGCGGGATACCGCATTATAGATTGACGACACAAGCCGTTTTGGCCCATACGTTCCCTGTTTCCAGCCGGTGACAACATCGAAACCCTCCTTAATCTTCGCCACCATCTGTGGGATATCCTCCGGCAGGTATTGCAGGTCCGCCGGGTAAAACACGAAGATCTCTCCATGAGCAGCGGAGAAACCAGTCTGGAGTGCGGCGGTCAGTCCGAGATTGGCGTGGTGTTGTTCAACATGCCAGAAATCATAGTGATCCGCACAGGATTGGGCAACTGCCAAAGTTTCGTCGGTAGAACCATCATCGACCAGAATCACTTCGCCGGAAAACGGCGCGGTGGCCAACATTTCCGCGAATTTCTCCGCCAGCAGCTCCAGATTCCCGGCTTCATTAAACGCCGGGACGATAACTGAAACCTCCACGGCGCCGGTCGACGATTCATCGATGTGGCTTATCTCTCTCATCGGGAAAGAAACGGCTCCAATTGCGCCCGCAGGGCCGGGTCGTTCGGCCGTAACCGCAGAACTTCGGCAAACTGCTCGCGGGCGGTGTTCCAGTCAGCAGGATTGCCGGTCTGCTGGAACAGCATGGCGGCGCAATGCCCATAATTATAGCGCACCGCGAAATCATCCGGGTATGTCTCCGTGGCGCGGCCAAAATACACGATGGCCGAATCATACGTGGAATCCCGCATGAAGAAACGGCCCAAAAACCGGTTGGCGCTGAAATTCTCCGGGTAGCTGGCCATGAATTGGTCGAAATACAGCATCATCGAATCTTCTTTGCGCTGGTCGTAACAACGCATGGCCTCTTCCCAGGCGGTCGGTTCGTAGCTTCGCGCCTGGCTGTTGCGACTGTTTTCGGCCACCCGGAATATACCCACGGGCCGGTTACCGATCATATACGAGGTCACTCGTCGTGCCCGCCCGGCAATCTGTGGGTAATCCTGAAATACTCTCCCCTGTTCTTTGTCGTCAATCACCGCCAAATGGGTAATCGGGTATTCATCGAACAGGGTATGGTGAACGGTGGTCACCCCAAACATATACACCACATTCTTGTGCTGGTTCTCCAGCGTGATCCCGGTCGCATACGATCCGGTCAGCACCACGTCTTCGCCCAATAGGTCCTGTAAATCTCGTGAGGCTGAGGTCATCGCAGTCTGGCTGTGTTCCCACCAGTCGGCAATCATGGGGACTTGAATGATGCATACGCCGATAATCGCGGCGGCGAGGATAATTTCCGGCAACCGGGTACGGAGGCGTAGCCGGTCAAACGTCGATCGTATTGTTGGCCAGGCAAAAGCCCCGCTCAATCCCAAGCCGATCGCTGCCACGATGGCAATAAGCACCGCAGCCGTGTTCGCCTGCCCTAAAGCGGTCTGCGCCAAATGAGCAGTTATCAAATGGTGAATGGGCAACATGAACAGCAACGTCGTTAGCCCTATCGTCCATGCAGCTGCCGGTTTCTTGGGGCGAGAGCCGGGAGGCCAACGACGGAGCAAGTCGGCAACCACCAGCGCCGCCGCGCCCGCCAGCGGGATCAATAACACGGTTTGATAGCGCAGCGGCCGGTAGTTCCACGGCATCAAGGCCAAGTAGGCCAGCCAAAACCAGGTGCCCAGGAGCAGATAATCCGGTCGTCCGTTTTTGATGCGTTGCAACAGCGAGCCTGAACCGGTCAGGCAGTAGAAACCTAACGCCACCCCGATGAAACCCAGGATCGACACAAACGGCAGCCGGGTGAACAGTCGGGTATCCGAGCCAAAGGAAAACAGCCGGTTTACGAATCCGCCCAGGGAAGTTAATCCCTCCGGCGCACCATACAGCCCGGTAGATTTCTCCGCGAAATACGACCCTTCAATTTGCAGGTATACGGTGGGCAGCCAGATAACAGCTACAATAACGAAGCCGATGAGTATTGATATACTCGGAACGAACCAGCGAAAGGACGGATCACGCTCTCGCTCCCACCACCCGATAAGTGCTGCGAAGATGAGCAGTGCCGGCAGGGCGTGCAACCCGATCATCTTACCGTAAAACGCACCCAGTCCCAGAGAGATGCCGGCCAGGCCGAACCAGATAAGTTTGCGGGGAGGAAAGGTGAGAAAAAACACCGCCAGCGCCAGCCAGAAGTTCATGGCGTTCTCCAGAAACGGCACCCGCCCGTAGGTCAGAAAAATGTAGTTCAATCCCAGGAATAACACCGTAAGAATACCGGCCAGCGGATTGCGCAATCGCCAAATCGCCAGTGAAAATATCGCTATCGTCGCGATGCTATAGAGAACAGAGGCTAGGTTACTCTGCCAAAAGCCGACACCGAATACGGCGAAGACGCCGTGGGCAACCACTCCCATCGAACTTCGCTGAAATGGCAGATACATGTTTTCATCGAGGGGATTGGGGTCACCGAACAGCACTGCGTTCCGTGCATACGACGTATACTGCGGAGGGTCGGTCCAGAGGTCCTGGCTCCAGGAAATATCAACCGGCGGATCGGCACCCAAATGAGAAAGCCGGAAAAATGTGACTATCCCCAGGACAACAAACCAAACGGCGATACCGATCCCGGACGGAATGTTGATTCGTCCCAGCGGCTTACCTGCGGTGGGTTTAGCGGGTTGTGCTGTTCGCTGTCGTTTTTGCTTGGCTACCAAAAATACTCCATATCACTCAATCAGCGGGCGAGGAACTTCCTGATACCATCAATGACTCCCGCAATCTGCTCATCCCGCAGTTCGGCGAACATGGGGAGGGAGACAATTCGTTTCGCCCATTTTTCGGTAACCGGGAAGTCATCCTCGTGATAATCCAACTCCGCATAGGCCGGTTGCAGATGAACGGGGATCGGATAGTGAATCCCGCAGTAGATTTCCCGTTCTTTCAGAAACGCCATTAACGCCTCGCGTTCTTCCACACCAACAACGTACAAATGCCACACCGATTGGCAATGATCATCCGCCGGCGGAACTTTAATCGGCAAATTGGCGAGTGCCTCACTATATGCGCGCGCATGTGCCCGGCGGGCATCGTTCCATTGTTCCAGATGTTGCAATTTCACATCCAGGACTGCCCCCTGGATTCCCTCCATCCGGTAATTATACCCCACGACTTCATGGTGGTACTTCTTCGACATACCATGATCGCGTAGCTTGCGCATCTCGGCGGCTAACTGATCGGAGTTGGTGACGACTGCTCCGCCTTCCCCATAGGCGCCCAGGTTCTTCCCCGGATAGAAGCTGAAACACCCGGCAATGCCCATCGACCCGGCTTTCCGGCCATGGTAGGTAGCCCCATGTGCCTGTGCGGCATCTTCCAGTACCGGGATACTACGCTCGTTAGCGATATCCAGAATGGCGTCCATTTCGGCAGGTCGGCCATATAGATGCACCGGGATAATCAACTTTGTTTTCTCGGTGATTGCATCCTTCAACGTCTGTGGATCGAGCGTGTAGGTGGCTTCGTCCATATCCACCAGCACCGGTTTCGCTCCGATGTAGGATATCGGCTCGCAGGTAGCGATAAACGTATTGGCCGGCACGATAATCTCATCACCGGCTTTGATTCCCAACGCCAGCATCGCCAAGTGCAGTGCCGACGTGCCGGAGTTCACCGCTGCAGCATGTTTCGTATTGCAGAATGCGGCAAAATGCTCTTCGAATTGGAAGACATATTTGCCGAGGGCGAAAGCACAATCGCTGACAACGCTTTGAATCGCCTGATCCACTTCCGCTTTAATGGTCTGGTACTGAGCACGCAAGTCAAGGAATGGTACGGCCATAGTTTGTCCTCTCAGTTTAACGGCTCAAAATACTCTGCAACCGAAGCAAGTCAAGCGCAGGGTGAGACGAAACGATGCTGCGGCACATATTTACGGGTGACGAGCCTGCAGAAACGACGCAAAATCATCGCGCGAACGGGTATTGATGACATCCCCTGCTCGCAGCCAGCCTTTGCGAGCGATGCCAATCCCGAAGCGGATATCCGCCAAACCCTCAAGAGAGTGGGCATCCGGGTTGATCGCAACCTTGATCCCGTGATCGCGCGCCTGACGGAGATACCGCCAGTCCAGGTCCAATCGATGGGGAGAGGCATTTAATTCAATCACCGTGTTGTGTTCAGTTGCCGCCTCAATGACCCGTTCCATATCCAGCGGGTAGCCCTCACGCGCGGCCAGTAACCGACCGGTCGGGTGGCCCAGGATTGTGGTATACGGATTTTCTATCGCCCGAATAATGCGCTCAGTGGCTTCCTCAATTGGCATATTGAGCCGGGAATGCACTGAGGCGATGATGAAATCAAAATGCGTCAGGATTGTGTCTGGGTAGTCCAGGCTGCCGTCACTCAGGATATCTGACTCGATGCCTTTGAATATCGTAAAATCATCGAATTGGCCGTTGAGTTTGTCAATTTCGTCATGCTGGCGCAAAACATCATCTTCCCGCAAACCCCCGGCATACGCAGCGGATTGTGAATGATCCGAAATACCGAGATATGTAAATCCCATCTCTCGACACCGTTGCGCCAGTTCGGTAAGGGTATTTGTGCCGTCGGAGTATGTGGAGTGAACGTGGAGCATACCCTTGATGTCTTGGTAGTCAACGAGTTGCGGCAATTTCCCTCTCTCGGCCGCATCGAGTTCTCCCCGATCTTCACGCAGTTCGGGGGCAATTAGCGGCAGGTCCAGAGCCGCGAAGATTTCAGTTTCATCAGTTGCCAAAATAGAGTCTCCATTCCGGTGTAACCCGTATTCATTGAGCTTGAGGCCTCGCGTCTGGGCACGATGCCGCATAACGATATTGTGTTCCTTTGATCCGGTGAAATGCATGAGCGCGAACGGAAACTGGTCTTCCGCGACCAGGCGCAGGTCCGCCGCTATATTGGAGAGTAATCGGACACTGGTCTTGGTTTCGCCAGTGCTTATTGTCTCGGCCACAATTTCCTGGGCCAGAAAATCCCTGGTGACCTGAGCGCGTGATCCAGCCGGACAGGCCGCAACGAGATCGATATCTTTGACCAACTCCAGGCGTCGACGGAGACTGCCGGCAATCTCGGCGTGAGAGACTTGCGGGTGATCACGAAGGAAGGCCACCAGCATTTCCGCAGTACTTAGCGCCCGGTGTTGCAGATGTCGACCGGTCTGGGTTTGGATGAATTCAATCTCGGCGAGAATTTTTTCCTGGGTGGCCGGACCGAATCCCTCCAATTCCACCAGTCGATTCTCCCGGCATGCGTATTCCAGTTCACCTAACGTAGCGATGCCCAGTTTTTCGTAGAGGGTTTTGACTTTCTTTGAACCAAGGCCTGGGACGCGAAAGAGTTCGATGATTGTGTCCGGGAATTCCGCTCGCAGTTTATCAAGCGTCGAGGAGCGGCCACTGGCCACCATTTCTCCAATTTTGGCCGCAATCCCCTTGCCGATACCATCGATATTCTGGAGAGCATTCGCTGCTGCCAACTCGCGAATATCTGCAGAGACGACCTTGAGTGCCCGTGCCGCATTGCGATGCGCCCGGATTTTGAATGGGTTTTCACCTTTCAATTCCAGCAAGAGCGCGATCTCTTCGAGGGCGTCTTGTATGTCTTTTTTCTCCATGATCCAGATTCCCATACAATCCTCTCGTTGCCCGGTGTACGACGGGTCCGTCTTGCCCGCATACAATTTCTAAACTGGAACAACAATCTAAACGGCGATTTGGACCTGGTGTGTCAGATTTTTCCTCTGAACGCCTATGTTGAACGAGAATTCTCATTGACAGTATAATATATTGCGGCCACCTTACGATAGTTCTGAGAGGGGCGTTGCAAACCGTTAACGGCATAGCCACGCAGGGAGCAGGGGCATTAGATCGATGACGAACGAGAAGTTCTGGGTTACCATAGACTTAGGCGCTCTCCGGCGGAATATCCGGCACGTGCAGCACCACATCGGGGAAGGCCGCCGCGTCTTGTTCGTGGTCAAATCTGACGGGTATGGCCACGGAGCTGTTGAAATCACTCGTGCGGCGTTGGCAGAGGGTATTAGTTCTTTCGGGGTGGCTACACTGGCTGAAGGCTGTGCGTTACGAAAGGCAGGGATTGCCGAAGATATCATCTTGTTGCAGCCGTCACTTGAATCGGAATTAGAGGAGGTCATCGCTGCCAAGCTGCAACCGTCCCTTTCAGACTGGGACACCGCCGAGCGCTTGTCGGCATTGGCCTTAGGGCGGCCGGTAAAGGTACATATCGAGTTGAATACCGGCATGAACCGCATGGGTTTTGCGCCCGAAGAAGCCATATCGATTGTCCCGCGTATTGCCCAATTGCCGCACCTAACGATTGAAGGGATTTATACACATTTCCGGCCGGTCGCCGGGAACGCCCACACCGTCATTCGCGAACAATTGACCCGCTTTAACGATACGGTAACCGCGCTTCGCGATCAGGGAGTATATATCCCCAGCCTGCACGCTGCCTCATCCATCTCGGTTTTGCATTATCCGGAGTCGTTTTTTGATACCGTCCGTCCGGGGTTGCTGCTCTATGGGGGCTTCAATGGTGATACGCCTCCGGGAGGTCCCCAAACCGAACCGCTGATGTCTTGCCGATGCCGCGTACTGTATGTCCGCCGGATCCAGGCCGGTGAATGGATTCATTATGGCGATGTTTTCCAAGCGCCACGGGCAATGACCGTCGCGGTGATCGCTGCGGGGTATGGAGCCGGGTATCCCCGCTCACTCTCCGGGCAGGGTGAGGTCCTCATCGGTGGACGGCGTGCACCGATCTGCGGCGTGGTGGGAATGGATATGACTATTGTCGACGTTTCGGATATACCGGATTGCCACACGGGTGACGAAGTTGTCCTGTTGGGAGAAGACGGCGACGATGAAATTACCGTAACCGAGCTGGCCCGGAAAGCCGGGACTATCCCTTATGAGATAACCTGTCGACTGGGCAGAAACCTGCCGCGCGAATACCTCCATCCATCAATTCGACCCGGGGAAACGCCCAACATCCGCGAATCGGTGATCAGTTCCTGATAATCGTTTCTATCCGACTCCGCCGTACGCGACAATTTGGTGGGCCATCTCATCGTTCGGATAGTACTCCAGCCACTTTTTCGCCGCTTTCACCGCTAATTCATTCAGGCCGTGGTCGCGGCAGTGGAGCAAGAGTGTTTGAAACGTTAGGCCATCGCTGGGATTAAGATGGTACGCCCGAATTAAATGGACTCGTGCGGCTTCCGGCTTGGCCAGCCGCTCCAGCATCATACCATACGAGAGATGATAGTATCGTTCTCCGGGATTTTCCCGCACCAGCTTCTGCAGCACCTGCTCATACTCGGCGAGAATCGCCAAGCCGGCGGTGGTATCGCCCATGGCGATTTCAAAATCCGCCCAGTAGACCGGGCCACGCCAGTAATACGGAAATGACTCGGTGGCGCGTTGAGCCCAGGCCAGCGAGCGGGTCGTATCACCCAGTTCGCGGAATTTCTGGGCCAGCTGCAAGAATTTTTCCGGATAAATCATCCAGTTGCCGAGCGTGCTCTCATTGCGATAAATGCTCATATCACTGAGACCGCGATACTGGCAGGTATCGCCAAGGATCGCCGCATTCAGTTCTGGATCAATCTCGCCGGATGCATTCCGCTTGACGATGTGGTTAAGAATGCCGGTCTGGACGTAATGCTGGTCCAAGTTCAAGCGCGATTTATCGCCTACCGGGCCGGAGAAGTACACCGGCCGTTGCCATTTATTGTTGCTCAGGATGTGTTCAACTACGACATCCTGCACCCGCAATGTCCCGCCGGTCTGCTCATTACGCCGCAGTTTGTACGGGGAAAGATATTCGTATGACTTGGAGATTGGATCGTAAATTTTCTCGGAGGGATAGTACAGCTCCAGGGTACGTCCGCGGGTGTCTTTCACTGTTTCGGTTTCAGTCCAGATGATTTGCTCATCCGACCAGGTGACCGGCAATCCCCACTTGTTCTTCATCTGCAGGTTATACCAATCGGTGTTGGCCAGGGAAAGGTTAACCACGTTGATGTCCTGGCGAATACCGTACGCATCCTGTAAGCACCACAGGGGGAAGGTGTCGTTGTCTCCCGCCGTGAAAAGAATGGAATTCTCCTCACACGTGTTGAGCATGTTATAGGCATAATCCCAGGGTGAATAGTCGCCGGTCCGGTCACAAAAGTGATAGTTGGACTGGAGTTGATACAGCGGAAGCAGCAACACGACCGCGCCAATCCAGGCGGTGGAACGGCCGACCGGACGTTTCTGTGCCCCGAACAAAAGCGACAGCGCGCCGGCAACTCCGACCCCCATCATCATCCCAAAGACCGCATAGCCGGCTGTGAAGAAATAATCCCGGTCCCGGACTTCCATGTAGGCATCCCCGGTCACGGGATCATATCGTGTGCCATCAGCGAAATTCATATACAGAACCAACCCGACGGAACCGATCAGCAGCAGTGAGACCAGCAGGAACGCAAAATTGCGCCGTCGCCGCGCCAGCCATAAACACCCGAATATCCCCAGCGCAAAGGCAATGATGAATCCCGCCTTCGTAATGCCGTACTGGTCCTTGAAAAAGTACCAGAACCCCATGCGGGGATGATTGCCAAATTGGTTCTCCCAACTGCCCCGCCGGCTGAACATGCGGGTGATCATATCCTGCGACCCGTATTGTTTGCGCGCCAGGAAGTAGCGGAACGAGGCAAACGTCTCCGGATTGTTTTCATCGATATTCGGGTCGTGTGTTGAACGGATGGGGATATACAGGTGATTCGTGTACCCGATGAAGGCGGCCGCCAGCAAGAGAAAAACCAGGGCCCACCGTTGCTTTTGCTTGGCGATGATTACCCCGACGATGCTGACAATTGTCCAGACAATCCAGGCCTGCCCAAATAAGTCAAAACTGGCCGCCGCGGTCAGCAGGACCGCAAACGAGATCCACATGCGCCAGTCGGTCCGGATTGACCGATCCACAATGAGAACGAACGCCAGAATACAGGGAAACACCAAAAATGCGGTTAAGTGGATTCCGATGGCGGCAAAGGTAATATACACAATGGCGATGAGATAGCGGGATCCTGTCTTCGTTTGACGGGAATCCATCCAGCGCAGCGTCAGCCAGAGCAGCGCCATGATGACGAACATCGATGGTCCGTAGACTTCTGTCTCTACTGCGTTGTTCCAATGGGTGCGGGAAAATGCCATGCAGAGGGTACCGGTAATCGCCCCCAGATAGGTGACCGGCACTTTCCAGGGAGCCGGCTTGCTGTCATTCAATGCACCCTGAATGACCCGAAACAGGACGAAAAAGGCAAAAACCGCTGCGCCCGCGGAAGTTACAACTGAGAGCATGTTCACCTGGGCGCCAACATCAGCGGGATACGGCAGCAGGGTAAAGACCCGTCCCAGCAAAACAAAAAGCGGCGTTCCGGGCGGATGAGGGATGCCCAGAATTTTCGCACAGGCCACGAACTCTCCACAGTCCCAGAAGGAAAATGTCGGAGCACGGGTGATAGTATAGATCACAAAGGTGAATAATCCCACCATCCATCCGGTGATCAGCCGCCAGTGAGATTGAAATCCATTCGCCGTCAATGTGTTGTGTGCCATCGTTTACCCGTCAAGCTCCATCGTCCAGTTACCGATATTCAAACAAGCGGGTAAGATATATACCCGCCCCATCGCGAACAATACAAAAGGGGTGTCGAGATGTTTGTTTGGTGTGCGATTTTATTCTTGCTCGGGGTTAGTGCGTTCTTGGACAGCATGTTCAACTACGGTGAAATCTTCCGGCAAATTAATTCAGTCTTGTTTATGCTCGTGAGCTTGGGATTGTTGATTCGGACTACGCTGAAAGCCCGGGCGCAAGTCTTCGAGCGTCAGGTAGCGCGCATCGCTGAATTGGAGCAGAAAGTAGCGAATCTGGAAGGCGATTCCACCGCCACCGAAGAATCTGAGCCTGTCGAAAGTGCACCGGTTGCCTAACGAACGCATCAGGGAATAACCAGATTTTGCATTTTTCTCCGCGCCTCCTCCAAATACGGGCTGTTGCTGAATTCAGTCAGTACCCGGTGGTAGGCTTCTCGGGCTTTCTCCGGGGCCGATAGGTCTTCGGCGTAAACGTCCCCTAAGGCAATGAGCGCTGCGGGGAGGAGATACCGGTCCGGGTAGTGATCCACCAGCATCCGGTAGACAGCCCTGGCGCTATCCGGCCGCTCCAACTGCCGGTAAAGTGAGCCCAAGTCGTAGAGTGCATCATCCGCCAGACCGTTCGCAGAATCTTCCGCAAGTTGGGTGAAATACACGCGGGCGGAGTCGAACCGTTGTTGGCGTAACTTCAGGCGTCCGGCCGCATAACGAGACAACGACCAGTCCATGGGATCGCGGTTTTCCGTTATTTGTAAATTGAGCACAATCGCGTCATTTACATAAAAGCCGTTGGGGAAGGATTCGATCAGTGTCTCCAGCGCGGCTGAGGCCGAGTCATATAATCCGGAAAAGAACAACAATTCAGCGCGAGTGTATTGGAGTTCTTCCCGTTGGTCCGCTTGTAGTTTGCGGTTGTCTGCTGAAGCCAACGCGGAGTCAGCGCCGGCAAGATTTCCCCGCCGCAGCAGGCATTCGCTGATCAGCGCGGCAAGCTCGAATCGGTCATCTCGGCGATTGGTGTTCTCCAGTGCTTGACGATAATAATGTTCTGCAGAATCCAGAACCAGCAAATGATTCAAGTAAGCGTTGCCGATTTCGCGCAGCAACTCGGCACGAAATTGTGGCTGTGGAAATATGTTGACCAGTTCACGAAGGATGATAATCGCGCTGTCTGCTTGCCCCAGGCCGATATGTGTACGTGCTCGGTACACCTCGGCATCAATACGTCGTTGATGTCTCGGATACAGCGCCAGGAAATCGGCACAGCCTTTTCGGGCGGCTTCGTAGAACCCACGCTGAAGGCACTCATCGATATAAAAAAGAATGTGTTCCCCCGGCCGCTCATCGAGGGTGTCCGCGGCCAGGATTTCCGGCCACGCCCGCTCCGATTCACCCCGCGCCAGCAATAATTCGGCGTAGAGGCTGCGCGCGTGGTAGTTGTCGGCATGTTCCTCAGCCAGTTCTTCCAAGGCAGAGGTCAACTCCTCCGTACCATCCTCCATTTTCATGATGTCATTTATCTTTCGCTGGACATAGCGAATCCGGGAAGGATTGTCTTGCAAATCCCAGAAATATTCACGAATGGCGTTGGTGTATTCACGTCGCGCCTCGTACAGTCCCGCGAGTTCCCGGGTGAACAGCCGGGGATCATCAAATTGCTTACGCGCCAGTTCGTAAGTATCTACCGCCTTGGAGGAGCGGCCATTACGCATGTAAGCCCGGGCGATACCCCGGTAAATCTGCGGGTCGTCGGGCCCAGGTTCGAGAATGGCCGCCAACGTGCTTTCCGCGGCAGCCGGTTCTTTGAGTTTAAAAAAGCAATCGGCAATGACCACCGCGTCCCGGGTCGGATCTTCAGAGTCCGGAAGACCCTCCATCATCAGTTCCAGTAATTTGTCGTAAGTGCGCGTGCGTTGGTACAGCCGCTGCAAGTGGTCAATCACTTCCGGATCGTTCGGAAGTTGGTCCCGCAGACCTTCCAGTATGATTATGGCCTCTTCCAGCTTTCCCCGGGAAATCAGCGTTTCCGCTCGTTTCTTACCGGATTCCAAGACCGGAACATCAATCCGGTCGTCCGCCGCACGGGACGGGTGTGCAAATCCACCACTAAGAATCAGCACCAGGAGAATAAGGCCAGCGTTGCGTATTTCTCGCACTCGAACCATCATATGCCTTGTAACATCGGTTATCCGTTAAGTTCCTGCCCATCCGTAACATGTACATCTACGTAGCTTCGACCGGCAAAGGTTGGCGATTTACCCACTGGTTGAAAGAAAACGAGTGAGTCCCAAAATGATAGAGGGGGTTGGAAAACTATCAATGTCAGGACCCACTCAGAATTATGGTATCCCGATTATGCCGATTGTCAAGGTTGAAATCGGTGTAAACACCATCGATCACCACAGATTTTGGGAATTTGCGTTGCCCCGTATCTCGGATACGCCTATACTCAGCCCAACGGGAGGGTTTATGCGCATTCAAACAGTCGACGAACAGCAGGCGGAGGGCGTGGTTGAAGCCGAATATCAACGGCTGCGCGAAAATTTCGGCCTCATTCCCAATATTACCAAGGTCTTTTCCTCTCGCCCGGATTTGTTTCGCGTCCATAACGACATGTACCAGACGATCATGGTGGCGGAGGGGGCGATCCCCAAGGCGGTCAAGCAGTTTGCCGCGCTCTTGACCGCGCGATTGAATGGCTGCTATTACAATCGATTCTGGCATCGGGCGTTTTTACAGCAAGTGGGTGTTGCTGAAGAGCTTATCGATTCGGTCGAGACAGATTATCACTCAGCACCCCTGGATGAAAAGACCATTGCGCTGTTTGAATACGTGGAAAAAATCGCCACTAATCCTGGCGGTGTCACCGATGATCATCTGGCAAGCCTGCGGACGCATGGGTTTAGTGATGAAGAAATCCTCGAAATTACCTCGGTGGTAGCGTATGGCCGGTTTTCGGCCACGGTCCTCGATGCGTTTGCCGTGGAGGTCGAAAAGCCGGAACCAGTTGATCCCGAATCGGATGCGCAGTAATGGCGTGGGAGGTGATACGACAGCGATCGGGCGATGCCCGCCGTGAAATGACCCTCTTTCCATTGCCTTTTTTCGTATCGGATGATACCTTACTCAGTTTTTGATGGCTGCGATAGCGGACAATCTGGGGCAGGTCGTGCAACGCATCAAGGCAGTCACCAAACGCCTGGGACGCGATCCGCAGTCAATCACACTGGTAGCGGTATCCAAGACGATGCCGCCGGAACTGGTGCAGGAAGCACTGGAAGCCGGACAACGCGACTTCGGCGAGAACCGGATGCAGGAAGCAGTTGAAAAAATTCCCCAATTGCCAACGAGCATTCGCTGGCATTGGATCGGCCACCTGCAGAGAAATAAGGCCAAGGAGGCGGTTCAACACTTTGATTTGATCCAATCGGTCGATTCCGAACGGCTGGCCAAAGAACTGAACCGGCGCGCGCAGCGGATCGACAAAGTGCAGAATGTATTAATCCAGGTGAATACCACCCAGGAAACCCAAAAGTCGGGGTGCCGTCCCGGCGAGACACAGGCCCTAGCGAAGGAAATTGCCGGGCTGCCGTCGTTGCATCTCCAGGGATTGATGACTATTGGTCCGTTTACGGATGATCAACAAGCTATCCGTGAATGCTTTGTACTGTTGCGATCAACATTTGATCAGCTGAAGGAGAAAGATGAATTTCGTGAACACATGACCTACCTATCGATGGGAATGACGGCGGATTTCGAGCTGGCGCTGGAAGAGGGTGCAAATATGCTGCGCATCGGTACGGCCATTTTCGGTCTGCGACGAACCTAAAGACACGGCCAAAGGGGGCGAGTGACCATGACACTGTCTGAATCATTGACACCGAATGAGTTGCGGAATCAGGAGTTCCGCCGATCGATGCGCGGGTTTGACCCGGTAGAGGTCGCCGCCGTGCTGGAAGAGGCTGCAGATTGTTGGGAAAAGGCGGTCGCGGAATCACTGCATTGGCAGGAAAAATATGCAGCATTGGAAGACCAGGTCAAGAAGTATACCGATATGGAGAAAACTCTCCAGGATACGCTGGTGGTTGCCAGAAAGACAGCGGAGGAACAATCATCAACTGCCCGGAAGGAAGCGGCCTTAATCATCACTGAGGCACGGCAGCAAGCCGAGCGCATTGTCCACGAGGCGAATGTACAGGCGGAATCTGCCCGGCAGGACCTCCGTGAGCTCGATCAGTTGAAATTACGCAGCAAGGCGGAACTGGAAACGGCATTGACGGCGCTCCTGGCACAATTGGAACAGTTTCAGCCGGACCAAGGCCGGGCCACACCCAGTTCCAAACCGGAACCGGAATTGCCTCCCGGGCATCCGGCCCCACCGCGAACACCGGATGCTCCTGGGGAATCATCTGCAGCTCCACAGACTGGTCAGCAATCGTCGGAGGAATATGTGGATGTCAATATCCATGAACCTGAGAAACAAACAGATGACTTCGATGTTGCCCTGAACAAGATCTTTGGTGGTGACAAACCCGATGAGCCCGCAAAGGATGCTGATACCAAACCCGAATGATAACTGAGCAATGGAGCTAAGGACGTGCCGATGGACAACTTAAAAAAGACCATACAAGAAGCCGGCGATTTTATCCGCACCAAGACCGAATTCGTGCCCGACATCGGCATCATTTTGGGCACCGGATTGGGCATGTTGGGGGAAGGAATCGACGTGGAGACCAGTGTGGAGTATGAGACAATTCCCCACTTCCCGGTCTCCACAGTGGAAAGCCACAAGGGACGTCTCATTTTTGGAACACTCGGTGGAAAGAATGTAGTCGCGATGCAGGGACGATTCCACTACTACGAGGGGTATACCCTGCAGCAGGTGACCTTCCCGGTGCGGGTGATGAAAGCGCTGGGCGTCAAAATTCTCATTGTCTCCAATGCCTGCGGGGGTATGAATCCGCAGTTCGACCGCGGCGATATTATGATCATCACCGATCATATCAACATGCAGGGAAACAATCCCCTAATCGGACCCAACGACGAATCTCTCGGGCCGCGGTTCCCGGATATGTGTAACGCCTATGACCCGGAGTTGATCCAATTGGCGGTGGAGGTTGCGCTGGAGCGCAAAATTCCGGTGCAAAAAGGCGTATATGTTTCGATCAGCGGGCCGAACCTGGAAACCGCCGCTGAGTATCGGTTTTTGCGGATTATCGGCGCCGATGTGGTGGGCATGTCCACCGTGCCGGAGGTAATCGTTGCCCGGCACCAGGGCACCCGGGTGGCCGGTTTTTCGATTATTACCGATATGGGATTACCTGATGCGCTGCGGCCGGTAAGTCTGGAGGAAATTATCGCGGTCGCCAGTGAAACCGAGCCGAAACTAAAGACGTTAATCGAAAGTTTTGTGGAAAAAATCTCGCTGTAAGGGCAATCGGAGAAATCCGATACAAGCAGCAGACAAAAATCGAGGACAGACAGGACTATGTTGACGGCATTGCCCAAAGATTTCTCCTTTCCGGACGCTGAAAAGGACGTTCTTTCTTTTTGGGATCAGCACGATATTTTCCGGAAATCGATTGCCATCCGTGAGGGCTGTGAGCCATTTGTCTTCTATGAAGGTCCGCCGACCGCCAATGGACGGCCGGGGATTCACCATGTCATCTCCCGCACCATCAAGGACACCATCTGCCGCTACAAGACCATGCGGGGCATGAAAGTCGACCGCAAGGCCGGCTGGGATACCCACGGCCTGCCGGTTGAAATCGAGGTTGAGCGGAAGCTGGGACTGGATAACAAGGCCAAAGTCCTGGAATACGGTGTTGAAGAATTCAATAAGCAGTGCAAAGAATCGGTATTTACCTATCTCGAGGAGTGGAACAGCCTCACCACCCGCATTGGGTTCTGGCTCGATTTGGAGAATCCGTATGTCACCCTTGATGTAAACTACATGGAGACGGTGTGGTGGATTCTCGCGCAATTCTTTAATCGAGGACTGCTGTACGAAGGGCATAAAATTGTCCCGTTCTGTCCCCGGTGTGAAACTGGGCTTTCCTCACACGAGGTTGCCCAGGGGTACGAAGAAGTTGAAGACCCATCGGTGTATGTAACAATGCCGCTGGAGGAAGACCCCGACGTATCGATTTTGGTCTGGACTACCACTCCTTGGACTCTGATCTCCAACACTGCGCTCGCGGTCGCCCCAGACAGGGACTATATCAAAGTCGACGTCCAGGGCCGAAAGCTGATCATCGCCGAGCCCTTGGCGCAGACCGTACTCGGCGGCGAATTCGAAATCCTCGAACGGTTCAAGGGACAGGAATTGGTCGGCAAACGCTACAAGCCTCTTTTCGATTTCTTTGCCGACCAGGCAGCGGACGCCTACTATGTAATTGCGGCTGAGTTTGTCTCTATGGAAGAGGGGACGGGGGTTGTTCATATGGCTCCGGCCTTCGGCGCCGATGACTATGCTGCGGGCAAGGAGCATGGTCTGCCGGTGTTCCAGCCGGTCCGTAAGGACGGAACCTTCGACGAGACCATCACCCCGTATGCCGGGCAGTTTATCAAAGATGCCGATCCCCACATCATTGATGATCTCAAGCAGGCGCAGCGGCTGTTCAAAGTCGGCACGTACAGGCATAATTATCCATTCTGCTGGCGCTGTGATTCACCGCTGATTTATTTCGCCCGTAAGTCCTGGTATATCCGTACGTCGGATTTCCGGGACAAGTTATTGGAAGCGAATCGCAAAATATCCTGGTATCCACCGGAAATTGGCTCGGGACGTTTCGGCGAGTGGCTGGAAAACAACGTCGATTGGGCACTCTCCCGCGAACGGTTCTGGGGTACCCCGCTGAATATCTGGATCTGCGAACAATGCGAGAAAAAATTCGCAGTAGACAGCATTAGAACTCTCAGGCAACGCGGGGACAATCTCCCGGAACCGATCGACCTGCACAAGCCCTACATGGATCAGGTCACGCTAACCTGTGACTGTGGCGGAACGATGAAGCGGGTCCCGGAAGTTATCGATGTCTGGTTCGATTCCGGGGCCATGCCATTCGCGCAGTGGCATTATCCCTTCGAGCACAAGGACGATTTCGATAACCTGTTCCCGGCGGAATTTATTTCGGAGGCGGTGGACCAGACGCGCGGGTGGTTTTATTCACTGCTGGCGATTTCGACCTTATTGACCGGTGAGCCGTCCTATCTCAACTGTTTGGTCATGGAATTTATCGTGGATGCGGATGGCACCAAGATGAGCAAGTCACGGGGCAACGTTGCCGATCCGTGGGAGGCGATCACTGCGCACGGAGCCGATGCACTGCGCTGGTACATGCTCTCAGTCTCACAGCCCTGGCTGCCGACGCGGTACAACATCGATGCCATCGGCGAGGTCAAAAACCGCTTCTTCGATACCTGGAAAAACACCTATGCATTTTTTGCGCTGTATGCCTCGATTGATGAGTTGACGATTGCGCAGATCCTTGATCGAGAACCGCGGACCGTGACCAGTGACCGCTGGTTGATGTCGCGGACACAGACGGTTGTCCATGAAGTAATAGATGCGTTCGAACAGTATGATCTCACTCGGGCGACCCGGGCCGTGGCCGACTTTATGGTCGACGATATGTCGAACTGGTATGTTCGCCTTAACCGTCGACGGTTTTGGGCCAAGGGCCTGGAGGACGATAAGCTTGATGCGTACGCTACCTTGTATCAGGCGTTACTGGCGGTTTGCTCGCTCGCAGCGCCGGTGGCGCCGTTCTTCTCCGACCGGATTTATCGTGAATTGGCCGATCCTGACGCCGGGATGGCAGAGAGCGTACATCTCACCGATTTTCCGCGGGCGAAGACGGACCTGATCGACACGCCGCTGGAATTTGCCGTTGCGGCTGTGCAGAAAATCGTCTCGTTAGGGCGCGCCACGCGGATGAAGACCAATATTAAAGTCCGGCAGCCGGTCACGGACTTGGTCGTAATATTACCGCCTGATGTATCCCCTGAATCACTGCGTGGTGTGGAGAATGATATTCGCTCTGAGTTAAACGTGCGTGCGGTTGACCTCCGGACCTCGGGGGAGGGATTTTTGCGCTATTCGGTTAAACCGAATTTCGCCAAAATCGGCAAACGGGTCGGCGGGCAGATGAAGGCGCTGACCAAGACGCTGGCCTCCCTAGCGTCAGAACAGGCACAGGCCTACCGTGACAACAACCGATTGGAATTAGAGGTCGAGGGGATCCCGTACCTGTTCGAAGATGATGATCTGCTGGTTAGCATGGAAGGGCCGGATGATTACCATGTGGAAACCGATGGGCGATTTACGGTAGCCTTGAACACCACGTTGACTGATGAGCTGATTACCGAGGGATATTATCGCGAGTTGATCAACAAAATCCAGAACCTGCGCAAGAGCAGCGGCTTGGAGGTTACCGATCGGATCAGACTCTCCATCGAAACCACCGAACCGGTGTGGCAGGCGATCCGCCAGTACCGAGATCGGATCATCGAAGAGACCTTGTGTGAAGAGATTGGCAAAAACGGTTCCCTGGAACATTCGACCTCAATGAAACTTAATGGAGAGCCTACCGTTATTAGCCTGGAAGTCGTAACATAGGAGGAAGGAGCGAAGCCCGGTTGCGTAAACGTGAACTGGAAAGATTCAGGAAACTCCTGCTGCAGAAGCGGGAAAAAGTACTCGAAGAACTTGGCTTTTCTAAGGGTACCCGGAATTCGACAATGAAAGACGCCTCCGGGGATCTCTCATTATATTCCTACCACATGGCAGACCTGGGTACCGATGCCATGGAGCGCGAAAAGACATTTTATCTGGCTTCAAAGAGCGGGCGCTATTTATACCATATTGATGAGGCGCTGCGCCGCATTGACGATGGGACCTATGGCAAGTGCCATGAGTGTGGAGAGAATATTCATCCCGAACGGCTCAAAGAAGTCCCACACGCCCGCCTCTGCATTTCGTGCAAGGAGAAAGAGGAACAGGAGAAAGCCCCGAAACGATGACCGGCCGGAACCGCTCTCGGCTGATCCTGGCGAGTGTCGTTGTCGCTATCGTGGTCGCTGACCAGGCTTCGAAGTACCTCATCCGGCAGACGTTTGAACTGGGTCAGTCAGTTCAGGTGCTGGGGAGTTTTTTCCGTCTAACCTATATTCACAACGCCGCCGGCGCTTTCGGTATCGTCTTCGGCCATCAGGCAATCTATTATATTGCCTCCTCCGCAATTGCCCTGTATCTAATCGTTCACTTATACCGCTCACCGCATCTGCGGCAATGGTCGATCTGGGGCTTGGCGTTCGTCCTGGGTGGGGCAGTCGGAAACTTGATTGACCGTTTACGCCTTGGCGAAGTTGTCGATTTCCTTGATTTCGAGTTTTTCAATATTACCCTGCCGACCTTCAACTTCTGGTTTATCCATTTCCGCGGGTATGATATGACCCGCTGGCCGATATTTAATCTTGCGGATTCCGCGGTCACCGTGGGAATTGTCGTGATCATCCTCTCCATGTGGCTGGACTCGCCACCCCAAGACACCGCCGAATCTCACGGTACGGCCGAAACGACCGGCCGCAAGAAATCACCGGAATCGACACCGGATTCCGCTGCCCAGTAATTCCTGCTGCTATTGATTTTGTTCCGGCTTCCAGAGCCCGATGGGATTCCCCTCCGGATCAGTGAACATCGCCACGCTGCCGTGGGGCGGAATCGGCGTTGGTGGCTGAATGGTCTTCCCGCCAAGTTGTTCGGCCTTATCTAAATACTCTTGTAGGTCATCAACATGGACATACACGCTGACGTGCGGTTTCATACCTTTTGGGGTAGGGCCGACTCCGCCGCCGATACTGCCCTCACCGGCGGATGGTACCAGACCGTAGCCGGTATCGCCCATGACCTCAATACTCCAATCAAACAGCTTCTTGTAAAACGCCTGTCCTTTCGCGCTGTCCGCACAGGCAATCTCGAAGTGTACCACACCATGCGCCATAATTGGATGCTCCTGGTTGAAAGTACCACCGTTTTCCGGTCAATGCCGGATCATTAATGTCTTATGAGTTACCTGGCAATGACACAGGGCGTTGGGATGAAAAAATAAGAAGTGATACCAATAAAAAAAACCGGCGGACCGAAACCCGCCGGTTGTAGTCTGCTACATAGTTTGCCGCGTTATCGTTCAACGCGACCGCCGAGGTATTTGGCGATAAATTCCTCTGCTTTTGCGTAGAAGTCCATGCGGTTTTCCGGGCGGGCGAACCCATGGCCCTCGTCTGGATACACCATATATTCCACGTCTTTGCCACGTTCACGCAGCGCCTCCGCAATCTGCTCGGATTCGGCCTGCTTGACGCGGGGGTCGTTGGCCCCTTGCCCGATCAAGAGCGGTATGCGCATGCTGTCGGCGTAGGTCAGCGGCGAGCGTTCGACCAACATCATGGAGTCGGCGACCGGGTCACCCATCCGCACCGAAAAAACCTGTAACATCGGCGCCCAATATGGGGGGATGGATTGGATGAGCGTGTGCAGATTGGACGGACCCACAATATCCACGCCGCAGGTGAAGAGGTCCGGCGTAAATGCCGCGGCGGCGAGTACGGCATAGCCGCCGTACGAACCACCGTAAATGCACAGTCGCTCGGGATCGGCGATGCCTTCCTCGATCGCCCAATGAACGGCATCGGTGAGGTCGTGTTGCATGTCTCGGCCCCATTCTTTGTCGGCGGCGTGCAGGAACGCTTTGCCAAAGCCGGTTGAACCACGGAAATTCACCTGCAACACGGCGTAGCCGCGATTGGCCATCCACTGGACTTCCGGATGGTAGCCCCAGGTATCCCGCGCCCATGGCCCGCCGTGCACCAAGAGGATCAACGGCAGGTTGGTCTTTTCGGTTCCCACCGGCAGGGTCAAATATGACGGGAGAATCAGCCCGTCACGTGCCTTAATTTCAACGTACCGCATCGGTGCCAGGGTATATTCTTTGAGTTTTGGCCGGCTGGTGAAGACGTATTCGCTTTGTTTGCTTTCGCGATCGTAAATGTAGTAATCCGAGGGACTGGTATCCGACGAAAACACGACCATCCACTTATCATCCGCCCGCGTCCGTGAAACAATGGAAAATTCACCCTCAGCGATACCCTCCAGGGCTTCGAAGTCCGGCAGAAGCGTCGAGTCGGTCACAGTCCACCGTTCGCGATCCTTGTTAAAAGAGACCGCTTCCAGGTGATAATCATTCGGATTGATCATCACCTCACCCAGGTCCACTTCATCATGGGAGATAATCAGCTTCTCTTCGCCGGTTTTAAGGTTGATCGTTTTCAACTGTGTAACATCGGCGCCCCGGGAGTCGCCGATGTACATCGCCTTACCATTCGGGGTAAAACCATAGGGCGTGCCCTCATCTTCCGGACCCCAGGTCACCAGTTCGCGAAATTCATCCTCTTCGGAATCTCGTACCAGTAACTGGAATCCACCGTCCGGCATTGCGGCATAGGCGGCACGCAGCTTGAATTCATTGTCTGGAATCCAGCCAACGTAATTACCGGGATTCTCGGCAATCATGTCGAGCTCGCCGCTAGTCAGGTTCAAATGATAAACGTCGAAGAGTTGCGGATTCCGCTTATTCATGGAAATCAGCATCTCGTTGGGGAAATTGGGATCGGTCGCGACCGGCCGGGCCACCGTATTCTCAAATGGCGTCAAATCGCGAACAGAGTCATCCTCCAGATTGACAGCATAAATATGCCAGTTCTCGTCCCCACCCTCGTCCTGCAGGTAGATGATGTGCTGATTGTCCTCGGCCCAGAAATGGATGCGGATGCCGCGCAGGGTATCGTGGGTGACCACCCGGTCATCCTGCTGACCAATAGTGCGGACCCACACATTCAACACTCCGTCTTCCGGAGCAAGGTACGACAGCATGGTGCCGTCAGGGGAGATTCGCCCCTGGGCCTTTTCGGGATTGCCAAATAAATCCGTCCGTGGAATTAGTGGCGGCAGGTCTTGCTCCGTCGCCGGCGAACAACCACTGAACCAGGCTATTGCCAGCACACTGAACAGGAGCAGGATTACCGAACGTCTCACATGTGGAAGCAAAATGCCATCCTCCTTCTTTCCCGGTCTTTCACACTCATGCCGGGTCATCTATTTTGTGTTTTATGATTATCGGAAATTGCAGATCTACTGGACTTGCGTTCCGCCCCCTGCCGAATACGGTTAGTGCCAAAGCGTTAAGTATCGACACCCCTACCATGGATGTCAAGAGATTAGCGGCGTGGCGACAGTGTATACAATGATCTTAAGCGCTGCTTATCATGTTGGGTGACAGCGGCTTATTGAGTTTAGGTTAAGCTTATGGCAGGAAAATTTGCCATTTTGGACATTCGCCTTTTATCCTCGTGTGAATACACGATTACACAAAGGGCATCCTGAGGAATTAGTTTGAGATCAAGGTCGCCGGGATATCGCCATTCACGCTCCGGACGCCAGTCGCCGCCCCGCTCGCCAATATGCTGGAAGAAAGGTTGATCCTCTTGCGATAATTGTTCGTAATCCTGGTTCGTGCCGTAGATGACCGGCCGACACCCCAATGTTTCTGCAATATCACGCCGGATCGCAACACCATATGGCTCAAAATTCCAACGGACCTTTCTCGGGCGCCAACGCATAAGATCTACTGCTTCTGACGGTCGCAACTCGGTAAATCCAACAACCCGATACTTGCCGCGAATGTGCCGGGAACTGCCGCGCAGTTTTTGTTCCTGGAGAATCCGGGACAATGCCGCCGATGCCGACCGCGGATACTCATCGCGTGATTGGGCAACGGCCCGATAGAATTCCCCGGCACGTTCTCCCGGCCAGGGATCATGGGAGGCCCGTGTCCAATGGGTGAGAAAATCCCAGTCATGGTCCAACTCGCCCAAAGCGTGACGATCGAATGTATACGAGGGCCTGATGGCAACGGATTTCCCATACGGAATTTGGTAGTCCGGGATGACCTGATTTGGTTCTCTTTGCGCCAAAAGCTCCGCGAGAGTCCCCTTGGGCCGCACACTGATTGGGTAGAGGATATCCGCCTGTCGCACGATGGCCTGATCGCGCTCCGACCACAGGGGTTTCCGGGAACGCTCATTTTCTCGCTCCCCGATAAAGGCGAACTCGGTGAGTGCAGCATCGAGCTGGAACTGACCCACGACGTAGTTGATAAGGTGCTGTTTCTCGAGCTGTGGATCACAGCTGAACCCCGGGATATTCTGCCAGTACGGCGCCGGGATGACCAACTTTAGTTGACCGCCGCGGTGACCGGTTGCCCAGGTTACTAGATTCCAGGTATGCATCCCCGTGCTGCTGACAATCGTGTATCCATCCGATACCGCGCCTTCAACCGCCCGCAGGGTTGCCTGCACCCAGCCATCATTACCTACAGGCGTTTTGGATTGCCGGGAATTGAGAATGGCGACGTACGGCATACCTCACCACCGAAAATCCTTGTCCCAGGAATGAGCAAATTTGAATATCCCCCGGGGTGCGCGATTAATCAGTCTGCATAAATGGGTAGCGATAGTCCCTCGGGGGTACGAACGTCTCTTTGATAGCCCGCTGCGAAACCCAGCGCAGCAGATTGAACATACTGCCGGCTTTGTCGTTGGTGCCGGAGGCCCGGCCACCGCCAAACGGTTGTTGCCCCACGACCGCAGCGGTGGGTTTATCGTTGATGTAGAAGTTGCCGGCGGCATGGCGTAAGCGATCGGCGATTGTGACCACAGCCTGTCGGTCCTTACCGAAGACGGCGCCGGTCAAGGCGTAGGGGGATGCAGTATCTACTTGTTCCAGCGTCTGATCCAGGTCATTATCCTTGTAGACGTACACGGTGAGCACCGGACCGAAGATTTCCTCGCACAGCAGCTTAAACTGTGGATTGGTGGTCTGGATAATCGTCGGCTCAATGAAATAGCCGGTGCTGTCATCGCAGCCGCCGCCGGTGAGAAATTCCGCTTCTGAGGAATTCCTGGCGTAGTCGATATACTCCTTGATACTATTAAAGGCGGCTTTGTCGATAACGGCGTTCATGAAGTTCGTGAAATCACGCGGGTCACCGGCTTTTATCGTGGCCGCCTCGTCCAGCAGTTGCTCTTTGAACGCCGGCCAGATCGATTCCGGTACGAACATCCGGGAGGCCGCCGAGCATTTCTGGCCTTGATATTCGAACGCACCCCGAATGGTTGCCGCCACGAGTTCCTCAACATTGGCGGTGGCGTGGGCGAAAATAAAATCCTTGCCGCCGGTTTCGCCGACGATGCGTGGATAGGCCTGGTATGCTTTAATGTTAGCCCCAATTGTCTTCCACATGTTTTGGAACGTGGAAGTCGAACCAGTGAAATGAACCCCGGCCAAATACGGGGAGGCTAACGCTGGATTGCCAATCTGTCCGCCCGGACCCGGTACCATATTGATGACTCCGGGAGGCAGACCCGCCGCCTCCAGGATTTTCATGATGTAGTAGGCCGAATAGACCGCCGACGAGGCCGGTTTCCACACCACCGTACACCCCATCATTGCCGGAGCAGTCGGCAAATTACCGGCGATGGAGGTGAAGTTAAACGGCGTTACCGCAAAAATAAAACCTTCGAGTGGCCGATGCTCCACATAATTCCAGAAACCCGGCGTGGACAACGGCTGCTGTTCGTACAACGTCTGCGCGTAGTACGGATTATACCGATAAAAATCAATCAGTTCGCACGCCGAATCGATCTCCGCCTGAAAGACGGTCTTACTCTGTCCGAGCATGGTGGCCGCATTCAGGATATCCCGGTGGGGCCCGGCCAGTAACTCAGCGGCTTTGAGAAAAATCGAAAGCCGGGCATCCCACGGCATCTCCGACCACGACGGATACGCCCCGCGTGCCGCTTCGATCGCCATTTCGACCTCCGCTTGCCCGCCCTTGTGATAGGTACCCAGCAAGTGCTGATGATCGTGCGGCATCCGGCAATCCCCCAGATCACCCGTGGTTACCTCATTACCGCCGATAAGCAGGGGGATTTCAATTTGCTCCGCAGCCATCGCGTCCAATTGCTTCTGTAACGAAATGCGTTCCGGGGAACCGGGAGAGTAGCTCAAAACCGGTTCATTCCTGGGAATGGGGACTTTGAAGATACCATTATGCATTACTCGCCAACCTCCATATCATCGTCAAACATCGTCAATCTCCCATAATGGCCAATCGGGCGGTGTATTTCAAATGAGTTTTCTGGCCAGACTACCGGTTTCTCGTATTTTTGTCTGAATTCAAGGCTACTTACCAGTATCCTACCTTTTCTGTCGAGTTTTCCTTGTTCCCTGTGGGGAAATAATCTACTCTTTTGACGGTACAACGCTAGCGTGGTGGTTGAAAAGGAATGGCCAAAAAGAAAACCAGTCACATGTCGCTCCGAACCCGGTTGCTAGTACTAATCCCGCTCCCGGTAATCGCGGTCGCGATATTTTGGGCCGGTTCCCAGCCGCGCGAAGGCTTGTTCGAGTCGGAACCGGACGCCGCCTGGTCGGCGACCACCGGGCCGCTATCGTTACCCGCAGATTTGCCGTCCTCCGGCTTTGTCCTGGCCGACACGGTGCAGCACTTTGATGCGGACAACCTGTATCTGAAAATTAATGGTCACGACGTAACCTTTTTCCGCTTTGGTTTCGAATTGCTGACCTTTGCCTCCTACGCAGGCGAAGCAGACGCCTTTATCGATGTGTACGCTTACCGGATGACCGGTCGGCCTAATGCACTCGGTGTTTACGCCTTCGAGCGGGCTGATGATCGCGAAAACCTGGGAATCGCCGACGCCGGCTACACGGCCGGCGGGGCAACATTTTTCTACCGTGGACCATACTACGTGCAGGTGATCCCGGCCGGTAAGGAGAATAGCACAGCGCCAGCCATGGCCGAAATACTCGATTCTCTACGGGTGGTAATCCCAGCGCCGGTGGAGCCGCTTTCGGCGCTGAGTTGGTTCCCGGATGAACATCGGGTGTCCAACTCGGACGGCTATTTTCCTGATAATGCTTTTGGGACTGATTTCGTCAGTGATATTTACACGACTGATTATGAACTTGATGGCAGCACAGCCACCGTGTTTTTGCACCGGTCCGATACCGCCCAAAATATGTATGAGCGCTATGGCGAGTTCCTCACTGAGAACGCCGAAAGCGAAGGAGTACAGCAGGTAGCAGGCCAGGAGCTTGTGACATTTTTGGATTATGGTGACCGAGTGTGGTTGTTCCAGTTCGACTCGTATTTCGGTGGATTGCTGGGTGACGTTGAAATCTCTGCCATGAAGACGCTGGCCGCAAACGTTGTCAACCATCTGCGGCGGAGTGCCCAGGATTAAATGAGTATGGATCGACGCGCGTTTCTTATCCAAACGGCAAAAGCATCGGCGGCGGCACTGGCGGTGAGTGCTGGGGGCATCTGGCTGGCCGGACGCCGTCCGGACGGGAAAGAGGCCCTCTTTAACATCCCCGATTTCTCAATACCATCACACAATCTCGCCCGAGATGTGGTGATGGTGCATGGTAAGGACGCAGAGCGAATGGTCCGGACTGCCCTGAAGGCTATGGGTGGTATTGAGCAATTCATCCAGGCGGGTGATCGTGTCCTGCTCAAGCCAAATGTGGGATTCGACCGGCCGCCCGAATTGGGTGCGACGACCTCGCCGGTAGTCGTGGCGGCGACCCTGCGAGCCTGCCTGGCCGCGGGCGCGAGCGAGGTATTCGTTAGCGATAACCCGATCAATTCACCCTCGGCCAGTTTCGCCCGGTCGGGTATTGCCGAGGCAACCGAACGTGCCGGCGGAAAAGTACTGATCCTTACCGATTCGGATTTTGACGGGGCACACATCGGCGGCACCGCGATTGATACCTGGTCGACTGCGATTGAACCATTGCGAAAAGTGAACAAGGTCATTGGGATTCCCACGCTGAAAGACCACAACCTTTCGGGGATGTCCTTTGCCATGAAGAACTGGTATGGGTTATTGGGTGAAGGGCGCAACCGGTTCCATCAGGATATCCACAATGTCATCGCCGATTTGACCATGATGCTGACTCCCACGCTGATCATTGGAGATGCCACCCGCATCCTGATGCGCAATGGTCCCACCGGGGGTTCTTCCGCGGATGTCACCCCGGGGAATACTCTGATTGTCTCTCCGGATGCCGTTGCGGTCGACGCGCTCGGCGCCGAGTTGTTGGGACGCTCGGCTGCGCATATGGACTATATTGGCATCGCCGCCACCCGAAATATCGGCTCAGACCGGCCCCGCTCCTTGCGCTTCGAAGAGGTCGCGGTCTGATGCGCACAATCCGGACAATCTACCAGCTGTTCTTTCTGGCACTCTTCGTTTTCTTACTGTTGTCCGCCACGTATGACCGGCTGGCAGGGTATCCGATAAAACTCTTCCTAGAAACTGATCCCCTGGTGGCGGGAGCGACCGCACTGGCCACCGGGACACTCTATGCCGCTTTGTGGTTCGCTGTCCCGGTGTTAGTGGTGACGATCTTTCTGGGGCGGGCGTATTGCGGCTGGGTTTGTCCCTTAGGGACTTTGCAGGATCTGGTCGCCATGCTGCGCCCAATGCGACTCAAGCAACGGATCGAGCGCAATCGCTTTCACGGCTTTCAGAAATTGAAGTACGTCATTCTCATCTGGTTTCTGGTGATGGCGGTTTTTGGGATGCTACAGATCGGCTTGCTGGACCCCATTGTCATGATGACCCGAGCCTTGACCACGTCCATTTTTCCCAGTGTCGACCGGGGCTCCGGCCTCTTGTACGTTACCGGGCGCGAATTTAACCTCGGTTGGATTGCGGGACTCCTGTTGTTGGGCGTGCTGTTCGCTGCGTATTTCTGGCCGCGATTGTGGTGTAAAATGCTCTGCCCATTGGGTGCCTTCCTGGGGATCTTCTCCCGGTGGTCGATTTTTCATATTCATCGACACGAAACCGACTGCGACGGGTGCCGGATTTGCACCGGGTATTGCCAGGCAGGCGCCGAACCGGATCAGGGACTGCGGAAATCCGAGTGTATGCTGTTATTCAACTGCCTGGAAAAGTGCCCCACCGACGCCATAACGTTCGGCCCGGTGCGCGGCGATACGGTGCCTCCGATCCCCGGGCCAAGTCTCACCCGCCGTCATATTATCGGTGCGCTGGCTGCCGGCATCGCCACACCGCTCATTTTTCGGCATGATGCCTCCGCGCCGGAAACGTCCAGGGCGCAGTTGATCCGTCCTCCCGGATCACAGCCAGAGCCGGAATTTCTGGAACGTTGTATCAAATGTGAAGAATGTCTGCATATCTGTCCGACCAATGTGATCCAACCCGCAATAACCGAGGCGGGAATCGAGGGTTTCTGGACCCCGGTCTTGAAAAACACCCTCGGGTATTGTGAGGTCAATTGCGTGTTATGCGGTGAGGCCTGTCCCACCGAGGCGATTCGTGCGATCAGCCTGGATGAAAAACTGGGCCGGGGAGAGTTTGCCGGAAATCCGCTGGTGCTCGGAACAGCATTTTTTGACCGCGGGCGGTGTCTGCCCTGGGCCATGGATCGGCCCTGTGTGGTCTGCCAGGAGGTCTGCCCAACTTCGCCGAAGGCAATTAAAACTGAGGATGTGGATGTCGTACGCAACGGGAAAGTTATTCACCTCAAACGACCGTACGTTGAGCCAGACCTGTGTATCGGTTGTGGTATCTGCGAGCACGAGTGTCCCGTTGTTGACCGGCGCGCCGTCTATGTAACTTCTGTGGGCGAAAGCCGTTCAAGAAGGAATCAGATGATATTGAAGGATCTTCGAGCGGGAGATTGATTATGGATCGCCGAATTTTCATCCGCAACGTTGGTTGGGGAGTCGCTGCTGCCGCCACCGGGGGAATTGCCGGTTGTACTCAGCAATCGGAGGAGCAAGCACAGACACCGACCGAAAAAGAATCGCCGGGAATCGTACAGTATAATGAAATCGGCGGCACCGGTCTGAGGATGTCCGATATTTCCATGGGCTGCGGGAGTCTGGACAATGTGTATGTTGTGGAAAAAGCATTGGATATGGGCATCAATTACTTTGACACCGCGCCAGATTATGGCAATGGCAATTCCGAGTCGACGCTGGGCAAAGTGTTTGCCGAGTCATCCAAACGGCAGAAAGCAATCGTGACGTCGAAATTTTGTGAGCGTGGCCCCTACGGGTTGCATCTGGATACGGGCTCTTCCGAGGAAAAGTATATTGCGGCGGTGGAAGGCAGCTTGAAACGGCTGAATACCGACTACATTGATTTTGAGATGGTGCACGCCATTGGGGAACGGGAGAACGACGCGGCCCGTCTGCTTGATCCTCCAATGCTGGCCGCGGCAGAGAAATTAAAAGAGCAGGGGAAAATCCGTTTTCTCTCCGTCTCCTCACACGGACCGCATGGGATGGAGGTGCACCTGGAGAAAGCCATCGACTCCGGTCATTTCGATATGATCATGGGCGCGCTGAACTTTGCCAGTTTTCCCAGACTCAAAGAAATATTGGCCAAGGCTCAGGAAAAAGGCGTGGGAGTGGTGGTGATGAAAACTCTGGCCGGCGCCAGGCAAGAAGATCTCTCCAGGTTCCAGACGGATGATACGACCCTGGCGGAAGCAGCATTCAAATGGGTGTTCACCCAACCGGGAGTAAACGGGTTGATTATCACGATGAAACACACCATGGATGTCGAACGCTATGTCGTTGCCTCGGGTAAGCGGTTTACCGATGAGGATCAGGCGCTTCTGGATCAGTATCTACAATCAATCGGGCGAACATATTGCCGCACCGGCTGTGGGGAATGTTTGGCTTCCTGTCCGTATGATGTAGCGATTCCGGAAATTTTGCGGTATGACATGTATTTCACGGCCTATCGGGAAGAAAACATGGCGCTACGGAGTTTCAATCGCCTGCCTACCATGCACCAGCCAATTTCGTGTGCATCATGTATAGGCTCCTGCACTACGGGATGTCCATACGGTTTGCCGGTCCGCGATCGATTGCTGGAAGCATCACATCGGCTCCAATTGGCCTGATTGCCAGGCAAATACAACAATGGCGAGGACTTGGCCCCGCCATTTCGCCGTATCGTCTGTTTTTTTTACTGCACGCACCCCGGCAGTAACTCACCCAGGCCCTTGTACACGAAGTTGACCATATACGCAACATCCAGCGGATTAATCTTGCAGTCGGCGTTAACATCGCCCGCGTTGACATTTGGTAGCGGCCCGGCGCCTTTGTACACGTAGTTGACGAGGTACGAAACGTCCAGCGGATCAACATTGTCATCCTGGTTGACATCCCCGGGGATATAATCCGGGCCCCACTCCAACAGCCAGGCCAGAATACGGTAAATCACATCCGCCCGGTTGGTGAACGGTGGATAATTCGCCGGTATCGCCTCGCAACCGAATCCCAGGAATACCGCGCGATAATCCGCTCGGGCAATGCGGATGCCGGCGACATCCGAGGACGCATAGTACGTATAGATAGGAATCGCGTCGGCATGGCGCGGCAGGAGAATATCGGGCGATGACTGGTTGGCAGCCCCTCCGCTGCCTCCCAAGGCTACGGAATGACCATTGGAGATTGGGTCTCCGTCAACACCGTCGGCCAACAAAAGCGGACTGCCGGATGAAAACTCAATGGCAAAATAATCGTGGAGAAAAGTGGAGTCAGCATCATTGTCCAAATCCTCGGCAATATCTTGGCCCGTGATCAGCAACCGGCCACCATTGTCCAACAACGTACGCAGGCTGTCCACATCATCTGCGGAAAGCACCTCGGTCCGGTGGTCTCCAGTGAACCAGATAGTTACCGGATATGAAATCAGTGAATCTGCGGTCGGCGTGGCTTCCGCCGCCTTATCCCATACACGGAACGGTGTCCGCAATGAGTCGAACACCCGCAAATAATATTGCTCGAGGTTCCAGGGGGTGGCCAGATCATCATCAACCAACAAAACCTGAGGTTCACCGATATTCACACGCAGGGTATCGATCAGCGAGTACATGCCATTGTTTGCGGAGTAGCTTAGCACAAAATGCACCAATGTCGGATCGATGCCCGCTGCCACCGAAAATCGCAGGGGATCCGCCGCATTCGATACAGTCTGGTCACGCAGGACGTTTCCGAATGAGGAATGGGCCTGGTCGAAGGTAACCTCTGGTTGGAGACAGGTCGCGTCCACCGTTAGGGCGAAGGCGTCGGCGCCGGTGTTGGTGACTTCCAGCACCAGTTCTACATTGCTCTCACCAGGGTCCGGGTGATTATTGGCATTGCCTTCGGTGTCGACATAGAGCCGTGATGATTCGGTAACTTCCGGGACGATGTCATTGTAAACTTCTTTCAAAATCCAGTCTCCGTAATCGAAATCAACAGTGGTGACCGGCTCATCGAACGTCAGTGGTATGACGTGGAATTGCTGATCGTTGAAGACTGTTATCACGGTATCCCCGCCGGATTCAAAGGAAAAACGCATCCGAATCGGCATCGTAAAAACCGGACGACGACCGAGCACGCTCTGTTCCTGGACAATAGTCAGCGATCCTTCGTAATTCGCCGGGTCCTGCCCGAAACCCCAGTGGTACTCAGGGTAGTAAGCATCGTAAATCCATTGGTCGAAAAAGTAATCCAGGTCCGCACCGCTCACGGTTTCGCACACCGTTTGAAATTGCTCGGTGGTTGCGTGGCCGTACGCGAACGTCGGGTCGGATGCATACGCGGCGAGACAGTTAAAAAACACATCATCACCCAGTACGCCCCGCAGCATGTGCAATGCCCAGGCGCCCTTGTCGTAGATAATCGTGATAAACACCTGCATCGGATTGGAGACATCGTCAAGGTAGAGCGTTCCCCCATCGAAATACTCCAACAATTGCATATGATCTTTGTAGCCGGCCGGCCCTTCATCATATTCACGCCAGAGCGCTTCACAATAGGTGGCAAACCCTTCGTTCAACCAGCCGTGATGCCAGTCAGCACAGGTGATGAAATCGCCAAACCACTGGTGGGCCAGTTCGTGCACGGTAACTTCCCACCAAGAGGGAGTGAATTCCGCTTGAATTGTGTTAGTTTGATTCTCGATGCCACCGTAAAAACCAACCTGCGTCAGGCCGTACTTTTCCTCGCGAAACGGGTAGACGCCGAATTTGCCGGTATAGAGCGCGATGGCCTCTGACATGCGCGTCACTCCGGCCTGATTATCCACCAAGTCTTCCGGGAACGAATAGTAAACCAGGGGAAATGCGCTTTCGCCATCATCATAGTAGTCCTGAAACTCTTCGAAATTACTGATAGCAATCATAACATAATAGGTCACGATAGGATAGCGATGCCGCCACTCAAACGTCCGTACGCCATTGGCCACCGAGGTGTTTTCCAATAGGCCATTGGAGACGGCAATGACCTGCCGGCCGTTAACGGTCGTGTCGCGAATGCTGACATCGACGTACACTGAATCGGGTTTGTCGCCGGGACCGTCCTTACACGGCCACCAGTAATGCGCCAGATAGGGGGTCGATAATGAAGCGATAATCGGCTCACCGCCGGCGTGGGTCTCGTAGCGCAGCCCTTTGGTACCGCTAACGGTTTGAGGAACACCCTGATAGTAGATGGTAAAAGCAGCCTGTTCACCGGAAGCGTACGTGCGGTCCAGATCAACGCGGAGTGAATCGCCGAACTCAAGATACGTGGATACGTCCCCGGTGATGCTATCCACGGCCAGGGACTCTTCCAGATTCAAGGTCACCGAACCAAGTCCGGGATCGTTCGATTCAAGCTGGCAGAGTACGCTGCCTTCGATATAGCGCGTCCCGAGGGACACGGTGATATCGAGATGATAAAACAACACGTCGTAACGGATATCGAGCTGGTAGTCCTGAAAACGGGAGATGTATTCACGCCAGGCCTGTATCTCATTTTCGTGCAATTGCTGCATTACCGCACTGCGCGGCCGCGAATCATCCGCCGCTTCGTTTGCCTGGACGGAAAAAGCACCGGCCAAAATGGCGGTCAGCAGTAAAGCCATTGGCGCGACCTTTTTCATTCTCGTTCCCCTCGACGCCACTCCCGTATGAGATTGCCGCTTCCTGGTCGGTATATACCAATACAGACGGTTCACAGACCACAAGGGTTGCACGGAGAAGACCCTTGTCCCCGATAAATGTAATTGGTGAAAAAGACCACATCGAGCGGATCGACACCGCCGCTGCAATTCCAGTCACCGTTCTCCATCGGGCAATCAGGGAAGGGTACGCGGGCATCAAACCCACGATAGACAAAGTTGACTATGTATATACAATCCATGGGATTCATGTTCCCGTCACCATTGACATCGCAGAATCCGATACAGTCGCAGGCGTCGCAGGCATCCCCCAGCCCGTCACCGTCAGTGTCCTGTTGGCCGGGATTAAAGACCGTTGGGCAATTGTCATCAGGGCATTCATTCTCCGGTACACCGGGATCGCCGTATCCATCGTTATCCTGATCCTCGCAGAAACCCGGCAACCAGGTCAGCACCCGGTCAAATACCTCGTCTCTTTTGGTAAAGCCGGTGACGCCATTGGCAATTGCTTCTGCGCCGAAGCCAAAGTACACCAGACGATACCCGTTATGGACCAGATGGACACCGGCCACGTCACTCGATTCGTAGTAGGTATAGCAGGGCTTCGCGATATCGTCCAGTGGCAACAGAATATCCGGTGAGTTTTGGTTTGCCGCACCGCCGGAGCCGCCGGGAGCAAGCTGCTGACCATCGCCAATTGTATCACCGGGCACGCCATCGGCGATAATCATCGGTACGTCGGGCACAAACGAGACATGAAGGTAATCCCGCAAAAACGTCGAGTCGGCATCATCGCTCAAATCCTGGGCGATATCTTGGCCGGTGAGAAACAACCGGCCACCGACGTCCAGGTAGTTACGCAGATTGGTGATATCATCAGATGAGAGGACCTCACTCCGGGAATCACCGGTAAACCAGATTACCAGCGGGCATTCGCGCATAGAGTCTGCCGGCGGCGATCCGCGAGCGTACTTATCCCAGACCACGTACGGTGTGCGCGCTGTATCAAAGACCTTAGCGTAATATTTTTCGTACTGCGCAGGATCGTTGCCATCGTCGTCGACAATGAAACATTGCGGTTGCCCGACATTCATCGTGATGGTCTCGGTCCACGAGTATGCACCGCTGTTCGCCTGATAGTGAATATCAAAATCGACAATCGTTGCTGGAAAATCCGAATTGACCGCAAACGAAACCGGTGACGCAGTATTATCCCCGGAACCATCCCGGTAAACATTACCGAACGACCCGGTTGGTTGGGTGAACACAATATCGGGATGAATGGTTGATGCGGTTGCGGTCAAGCCGATCGCGTCCGCAGCGAGATTGGAAACCGACAACAGCAGGGCAACTTCTCCTTCACCCGGATCGGGGCGCCCGTTATTATCACCCGCCGCATCATCGATCGACCAGTCTTCCTGGACCAAATAGGGGAAATATGGTGCTTGATAATCGACGTATGCTGCAGCGTAACCGACTAAATTGCAGCCATACTCTATTCGCATATAGCCGTCTTCTCCCCAACCTTCACCCCAGGAATTGCGCAAAATCCAGACACCTTCGGTTCCTTGGTTGTCGTCCCAACCAACCAGGCAGACGATATGGTTCGTGTACCCTGGGCTCTCCCAGGCGTCGAAGACACCGCCGGTGTAACCGAGAAAACTATCCCGTGACCAGACATTTACCGCAGTCGGGCCGTAATTCATGATGGCCGCCTTCATCGCCTCGGTACTGGCTACCTGCCAGGGATCGGTTTCCACATAATCCCAGCTTTCGAGCGCATAGGACCGCTGGTATGGGCACTCACAGGGAAGATCGGAGGCATAGTAAGGAGAATCAGTTTCGAACACCGCGCCCCATTGACCGCATTGGTCCGGCACGCCTACAAAATGATCGAATTGCAGCCATCCGCCATCACAGGAAGAACCGTCTACATTACAACTAACTAACCATTGTTCGGAAATATCGACATCAATACCGTCTCGAATTTTGATTGCGCATTCAACCGCCCCGGTGGTGGCAAACGCCCAACAACTGCCACACGGTCCCTGGTCTTCAATGGGCGGCAGGGTCACGTGATCCCGCCAATCAAACGAACTGGGTAAATTCATCCTCGGCAAGACCGGCGTTCGCCCTTGATTTCCCGCCAGTTATCGGGCCGGCGGGCCCCACCTGGCTGTCCCGCGGGATATTGCGTTGCCGGGTTCAACCCGACGGAAAAACTCCAGTCCTTGGCGGCGATTCGGAGGCGCAATGAATCGATTTCCTCTTCGGTCATTTGTGAGCGGGCGATTGGCGGTATCGCGAAGGTTGCACAGAGAATAAGGGCACAACAGAAAAGGGATCTCATAATCGACCTCGGCGGTTATGTGGACGCTGGTACCATTGGTAAACTAATTGAATATTCAACTTTGTCAACTAGCTTACACAGGCAAAAAGGCCAATGGCGAGTTTAATAAAACTACCAAACGGTAAACAATTAGCTGCAGACGGGAACGTTCTAAAACTGGAAACCGCCCTCGTTGATAAGCCGGTCCAGGCGGGCCAGCAAGGTGTCGGCATTGATATCGATGCGGTAGGGAACCTCGGAATCTGCCCGCGGGATACCCAACTCACGGGTCAATAGCCAGCGGACCTTTTCCAGGTCGAGGGTCGGATCACTACTGAGTATGTGGGCAACCAACCCAGTGATGTACGGCGCGGCGAAACTGGTGCCGTCGCAATACAAGTACTTGCCCGTCTCATCGATTCGGGATTGATCAAGAGCGTCTCGCTCCACCAACCGCGACAACGCCGCTGGGATATTTGACCCTGGAGCAAACACTTCCGGTTTGAACGACCTAAAGCCGGTCAACCGGGCCGGGCCGACGCTTGATGTCGGGGAAATGGGTCGAGATCCTGCCGACAAACCGGTATGCGGATCGCCGCCATCCAGAGATCCCACGGCAATGACCTGACGCGCAGTACTCGGGGAGAGCAAGGTGAAGAGCCGATCCTTCTCTGCCGGTGTGCGAAACGCGAAAATATCGCCGGGAGAATGCCGGTAAATATAGGTGTCCCAGCGTCCAATCGGATTACCCTCCAGTAGGATGGTCCAGGTGCCGGTGGCCAAAGAGTGGGAAATCGTATGTTCCATGGTGTCAATAACATCACGGATAAAAATCGCCGCCGCCTTACCCGCAGTGGGCATATCCACGAAGAAGGGATTGGCTTCCTGGTCGCGTGCTTTCAGGCCCCGCCGATCATAATCGTTGTAAATGTAAATTCGGCCGTCGGCGAGGCGGTCAATCATCAGCATACCCTCAGGAACCGGGATCGAGCGTTGCCCGTCGGGACTGCGCACAGATATCTCGCTCCCGTCACTAAAGCTTTCATACAGCAAATACAAGCCGACATAGCTGCCGCCCGGGGCGTTCGAGACAAAGTCCAGATGAACCGAATCGTTTCCCATACCCCAGGCATGTTGCCCCGGATCCTCATTCGAGTTCCCCGCGGCGACCACGATTACTCGGCCATCACCAAATTCTGGATTGAGCGCAATGCTGTCCAGGGTGCGTTCAAGGAATGTATCGCCGTCGGCGTACCGCTTATTCCACAAAACCCGACTGAGATTGATGGTCCAGGGGCGGCCCAGCGCCTGGGCACGCAGAGCGATGTACTTAATGCAGTGTTCCAGGGAAGTCTCACGATCATCCCAGCGAACGACGATAAGCTCGGCGTCCGGAGCAATCCCGCCGGGGAAATCCTCCGTTGGTGTTCCGGCGCAGATACTGGCTACTGCGGTACCGTGGCCAGACCGATCTCCCGCCGGAATTGGGTACCCGGTCTCACGTTGATAGGAAACGCTATCATCGGCAGTGGGACCATCCCCGCCTGTGTCGGGCAACTCGATGGCCCGGTCGATCAGAGCGGCATTGTATTCACAGCCGGTGCGGAAATCCCGGGGACTGACCACCGTCAGCCCATCCACTAATTTCCAGAAATCGGGTAGTGAATCGACTGACGCCAACTGGTCCCAATAATACAGAATGCGAGTCTTGCCCGAATGTGGGTCCCGCAACGCCTCGTGCGTATAATCGAAGCCGGCATCAATGATGCCGATAATTACCGGTGCATCGCGGAGTTTTTTTTTGGGTGTAGGGGCGAGGGTGCAGGGTCTGCGTCACGCGCAGAATAAAGGGACGATGCGGGACGGCCCTCCGCCCCGGCCGCCAGACCAATGAAGCCTGTTTCCGTCGAAACATCCGGCAATTGCGCCAGCGGAAACTGCACCAGGAGGGTCCACAGACCCTCGCCGTCACTGCGGCTATTACTGATGTGAAATCCGCGTTCACCAAATTTGCTAACGAGCTTATTCGGGTCAATGCCCGCCCAGCGCATGTAGGAGTTGAGGAATACCTCAGCGTTGATTGAACGAGCCGCCGGGTTCTGCGAAATCTGTGAATATACGAATCTTATGACCGTGCGGAGTGAGTCTGCGGAGGGAAAGCCAAGGGCCTGTGCGGTAGACTGGTCTAGTGGCTCAGGTGGAATCCGGAAGGCGATACGTTCACATGCCGCATACAAAGACCGCAGCTCCGGCGATACCTTCTCTAACGAAAGCTGTTCAGCTTGTGCCCCTGCGTTGGGGACCGCACCTAGTAAATATGCCAGGATCGCGGCGCCCACCACGACTATGCCATTAGCGCTTGCTTTCAATGTCTACCCGCTTCCCTTTTTGACGACTGCCAACTAACTTCTAATACGCAAAACCAGGAAGCAATCTACCCCGGTAGGAGGGCACAGTCAATTTTCTATCTTGAATTAACCAATTTATAACCCTAATCTAACAATATCTTAATAAAGAAACATGGAGGTCAGGCTATTTGCGTGCTGATTTGCCGACAGCCATGAAAATGTGCAATTGCGCCCAGTCCCATTTATCGATACTCTGCCAATGCCCATGAGTGCAGGTTCGTTACGACAGGCAGGGGCGACGGTCATCATATTTCTGATTGTCGCCAAGACAGTTGGAGTTTTCAAAGAAATACTGATTGCAGCGCAATTCGGCACCTCGCAAACCGTGGATGTTTTCCTGGCGGGCATCACCATCCCTGCCATTCTGGGTACTCTTTTTTACCAGTCCTTGCCGAATGCGTTTGTGCCGCTCTTTGCCCGCGGAACAGGCACGTCCCGCAGTCGGCGGCGAACTGCGCTGGGGCTCCTGGCCATTATCGGTATGATAACTATTGGCCTCTGGCTGTTCGCCGATGCCTTGGCCTCCCTGACCAGCCAGGGATTTTCACTGGGGGCCCGGGAGGAAACCGTGGCGATTTTGCAAATTGCTGCCGTGTCAGTGCTCCTGGCGACCGTAGACGCGTTATTTCGCAGTCGGCTCCTCACCCGGAAAAAATTCGCCTACATCGGCATTGGCAGCATGTGGCCCGGTATTGCCATGATTATTGCCGTCCTCGCCTTTCCCGAGGGTGGATCACGGACGTTGGTGTGGGGTTTTGTAAGTGGCGCCGGGCTGGCCGCACTGTGGAACAGTCTGCCATTTCTTCAACACCTTGCGCGGAGAACTCCATCGATGCCAAAGAGCGTTCCGACTTCCACCCAGACCGATGGAGGATTATGGACCGTCATTGTTATGGTGCTCGGCAGTGCGGGAATCTTCTATACGCTCCTCGATCGGTATTTTGCTTCGTTTCTCGCCGAGGGTTCAATTGCCGCGATTAAATATGCTAATCTAGTCGCCTCACAACCGGTTGCGCTCTTTGGCGGTGCGTTGGGCACCGCCGTGTTTCCCTACCTTTCCCAACGGGCGGCCGAACATAATATTGCTGAAATTCGGCAGATTCTCAATCGGGCAATTCGCTGGGTTCTTGTCGCCAGTGTCCCCTTTGCCGTGTGGTGTATCGTTTTCGGCGAGGAAATAATCTCTTTGCTCTATGAACGCGGGGCCTTCGATGCCTCGTCGCGAGAGATGACCGGTTTATTGCTGATTCCGTATGGGGTCTGGCTGGTACCGGCAGTGCTGAGTGCCGTACTGATCAAGTTGAAATACGCCTCCTTTCACTGGCGGGCGATTCTGGCTTCCACGGCCCTTGGTCTGGTGATAAAAGTAGTCGGCAGCATTTGGCTGGTCGCTCCTCTGGACGCTCTGGGACTGGTGGTGGCCACTGCGGCAAGCCGCGTCGGCATGGTGACCGTGTTGTTTCTCTTTTTGTCACGTGAACTTTCCCACGGATATGCCGGACAATGGATCCGACTCGGCATTTTCGTCGCCGGCTTGTCCGTTGCCGGATCCACACTCGGCCTTGCGCTAGCCCACTTTTTATCAATAGCAGACTGGACTGTCGCAGCCATCGCCCGGTTGTCGCTGGGCATTGTCTTCAGCCTGGGGTTGATCGGTGTCCTGGGACCATTCGTTGGCATCGACGAGGTTACTAGGATCTACCGCTGGGTATCTTCCCGAGTCTTGCGGCGATAAGGTCAGTCCGATATATTCGCTGATCCGTCCGGGGATGTTAAACCGGCTGTCAAGGAAGAGGGGGATATGCCGAATACCGAGGTCGATACAGCCATCCTGATTCACGTGCCGACGATTTGGGAGACCACCAATCGCCGGCAGGCGTTTCGTGCGCTGGCCGATGTTGTACCACCCCAGGTGGCAATTGTCTGTATCGATCGCCCGGTAGACCTGGTGGCGGCGCCACTGAAACGACCGAAACGATTTCTCAAATGTATTGGGCAAACCTGCGAACGAGCGTACCACGAGCGCATGGTTGTCGTCACTCCATGGCTGTATCTCCACGAAATTCCCGCTGGAAGAATTGCACCGATAATCAAGTTGAATCGCTCTTTACTGCGACGTCAACTCCAGACAGTACTCCGCCGGCGGTACCCGGCACTTAAGCGGGTAATCCAGTGGATTCATCATCCGGTGCAACGCTGGGTGTTCGAAATATTCCCCGAGGCGGGCAGGATTTACCACTGCTATGACGAGTACACCTGCTCTGCCGACGGGCGCTTTTATCCCCAACGCTGGGCGGCGGAACGCCGGGTAATCGAGAATGTGGACATTACCTTCATCACCTCGGATTCGCTACGCAAGCGACGAGAAGATGTCGCGCAGCGACTGGCGGTAATCCCCAACGGCATTCCTGAGTATTTCTTCGCCCATCCCACCAGTGAGCCGGACGAGATCGATGCCATTCCTCAGCCGCGCATTGGCTATGTGGGCAATATCTTTTCCTTGTTGGACTACGAGTTACTGACCGAACTCTGCCGCCGCAGACCGGAGTGGCAATTCGTGTTTGTCGGTCCGATCGAGCGTGAATCGCATGTCCATGCGTTGCGGGAATGTGAAAACGCACATTTTCTGGGCAGGCGGCCCCATGAACGACTGCCGGCTGTCCTGCAACGGTTCGACATCGCCCTGATGCCGTTTGTGGTCAATGATTTCACCCGCCCGCTGGTTCCGCTGAAACTCTTCGAGTACATGGCTGCCGGCGTACCGATCGTGTCGACCGCTCTGCCGAATTTGGTGCCCTTTGCGGACAGAATTCGTTTGGTCGAAAACCGCCCGGACACATTTATCCAGGCTATTGACGATTATTTATCAGCCGATCGTACGCCCATCCGCAACCGGCTCCGTGAAACCGCCAGATCCTACACCTGGCGAAAGATCAACGAAACCAAGGTACTGCCGGTCCTGCGGGAGGTGTTCGAATTATAACGCCAAGGGATCAAGGATGTTACGCCCCGACCAACTATAGCTACGATGTTCAGACAAGCATGCGGTGGACGGTTTCCGCAGCGTCGTGATCCCGGCCAACCCCACCCCACGAAACACCCACTACGACAAAGCGGAGAGACTGGGATTCGAACCCAGGAGGCGGAAACCGCCTACACGCTCTCCAGGCGTGCTCCTTCGACCACTCGGACATCTCTCCGTCGCGGCATGGTGACAACCACTACGTCTAAGCGCAGTCTGTACTCGTCACTCACCTGCGCAATCATATTGCGGTCATCCGGCAAAAGCAAGCATTATCCCCAGTTGGCAGGGTCTCCCGGGCATCCGGCCGATATGTCCACCGGCCGTTAATAAATGAAATTGTAGTTGTGCATCATATCCCAGATTCTTTTGCTTCTGACGTGCAAATCCCGCCCGAATCGGCACAATGATCAGTTGACTTGTTCAAGATGTGTTCCTTGCGTATAATTGGCGAAGTCAATCGGGGAGGGAGTGTTGTGTGGACCTGACAGTTGAGTTGAATCCCCCGCAGCGAGAAGCGGTGGAATCCACCGAAGGACCGCTATTAATCCTGGCCGGCGCCGGCTCCGGAAAGACACGGGTCATTACCTACCGCATTGCCTACCTCATTCGCCAATGTGGTATTCCGCCGTGGAACATTCTGGCAGTTACTTTTACCAATAAAGCAGCGGGGGAGATGAAACGCCGCGTTGAGGACCTCTTGGGTGAGCACCTCCCCGATTTGCACATTTCGACCTTTCACTCCCTTTGCGCATGCATCTTGCGGCGACACGCCGACCGCATCGGTTATCCGCGCGATTTCAGTGTGTATGATGATCAGGATACCAAGCAACTGTTGAAGAAGATCATCAAAGAGTCCAACCTCCCTGCTCGTCAATTTACGCCGGGCGCCTTGCGCAATAAAATCTCGGAGGCCAAGGATAAGTTGCAGGAGCCGGAAGATACCGCCCGGACCGCCTTCGATTATTTCACCAAAGAGGCCGCGAAAATTTATGATATCTACCAGCAGGAATTGCGACGAATCGGCGCTTTGGACTTCGACGATTTAATTATGCAGACCGTTCGCTTGCTTGAGTCAGTTGATGATGTCCGCGAGCAATTGCAGCAACGATTTGTCTATGTAATGGTGGACGAATACCAGGACACTAATTTTGCACAGTACCGTCTGGTTCAGCTCTTGGCCGAACCACAACAGAACCTGTGTGTCGTGGGTGATGACGATCAGTCGATATACACCTGGCGTGGCGCGGATATCCGCAACATCCTGGAATTCGAAAAGGACCACCCAACCACCAAGACCGTTATGCTGGAGCAGAATTATCGTTCCACACCGACCATTCTTAACGCAGCGTATGTCGTCGTGTGCGGGAATTACCGGCGCAAAAATAAAAAACTGTGGACCGAGCGCCCGGAGGGCGAGAAAATTACCGTACTCCTCACCCAATCGGATGCGGCCGAGGCCGATTTGGTCGCCTCCCGAATCAAAGGGTTTCGCGACACGTTTGATTATTCGTTGAGCGAATGCGCAGTACTCTACCGCACCAATGCGCAGTCACGAGCATTCGAGGAGGCAATGCGGCGCTATGCGTTGCCCTACGTGCTGGTGGGCGGCGTGAAGTTTTTCCAGCGCAAGGAGGTCAAAGATGTCCTCGCCTATGCGCATTTGGTGGCCAATCCGCGTGATGTGGTAGCATTTCGGCGGGTGATTAACTACCCAAAACGCGGACTGGGAACTACGACACAGGCGAAATTGGAGGACGCCACCCGTCAGGATGGCCGGCCGATAATGGAACTCCTGATGGACCAGGATGCTGTTGGCACGGTGCTTAGTCCCCGGGCAGCCAAACAGGTTGCGAAGTTCGCCGGGCTGATCGCAGAAATGCGCGAGGCTAAAGACAAACTCAATCTGGGGGATTGGACGCGTCGGCTCGTAGATCGACTTGCTATCCGCGATGAACTTGAGTCGGATGATCCCACGCAGTCGGCCGTGCGCATTGAAAATGTCGATGAATTAATTGCCGGAGCCGCCGAATACAGCATGACCAATCCCGAGGCCACGCTGGAGCAATACCTGGAAGAGACTGCACTCGTAACCGATGTCGATCGCTGGGATCCCGACACTGAAGCGGTCACCCTCATGACTCTGCATTCTGCGAAAGGGCTGGAATTCCCGGTAGTATATATGGCCGGGTTAGAGGAAGGACTTTTTCCGCTTTCGCAGGCCATGGAAGATCCCGAAAAGCTGGCTGAGGAACGTCGACTGTTTTACGTTGGCTCGACCCGCGCCAAAGAACGGTTGTTCATGTCCTATGCGCGCACACGACGACGATTCGGGGACGTGGTCAATATCCAGTCTCGCTTCCTGAGTGAATTGCCCAAAGACGCTGTAGAAATTGAAAACCATATCGGCTACGATGCGCTGGGACCCGGCGGGCTTTCCTATGATCATCCCCGGACGCGAACTGTACGCCGCCGAGCCGCTACCGGCAGCACGGCATTCCATGAATCGGATGAACAACCGGGGAACGATATCGCCGCCGTCTTGCAGGCGGGTACGCGAGTGATTCACCCGGTATTCGGTGAAGGCATGGTGGAAGCGGTCTCCGGGCACGGGAACAATCTCAGTTGTCGCGTCGCCTTTAAAACGGGCGAGACCAAAACGATCATCGCCCGCTATGCCAATTTCGAGATAGTCAGTTTTTAGGCTTAGGATTCCTCGTACTCCGGTTTCACGATTCGCCCCATGAACAGAATCGCGCCGGTCGATTTCTCCCGAATCGCAAAAATGAACGGCCGGTCGAAACGGAAACTCCGTGGCATGCCGGTAACCCCGATCTCCGATGTCACGGCGGCGGCTTCCGTTCCCTCTTCATCAACATCGATGTAGGTCTTGTGTCGTACTTCGTCAATCCAGATTTGACATGGGCATAAGTTGGTAAAATCAGCTTCCCTTTCAAAGATGATGCCCATCCCCATCCGCGTGAGAATGTCGTTCATCTTCAGTTCATATTCGACTTTGAACTTCGGTAACTGGACCATGGTTTTCTGACCGTGAAATGAACCAATCCAGGAGTCCCAATTCTCCGGGGTTAATTGGGCCAACAAGGAATCGAAGTTACTTTCCGGACGGGGCAAAATGAGAGTCATGCTGTAAAGCTCACGGCCATAGGGTAGGTCTAATGCGACAAAGCTTGGATTCCAGAAAACGCGATGCTCCTCTTCTTTCATCATCATCCGGCAATCCACAGTCGATCCATCCAGCAGTTGGAATTGATCATCACGCGTATATTCCGGGTCAAACTGGCAGGTCCAGTTTCCTTTGAAATAGAGGGCATTGAGCAACGCGAATGCGATTTCGGGCGGGAATGTATCGATTATTTTCGCAATTTTTCCGTTAGTGTTGTCTTTGACCCAGGCGTTGACTACCTCCACTGTCGCAGGGTCATGAAAATCGACACCCTCCACTGCTGCGCCATACGATTCACGTAGGTTACCAATGAAATCCTCCTCAAATGGGAGATCCTCTTTGTACCAAAGAGAATTAGCTATGGTGAAAGTGACTTGCGGATCGAGCTGCGTGAGTAATTCAATCAAGGTCTGATATGATTCATTGATCTCCTCCAGGCTCAAACCCTGCAATTCCAGCGTTTCCTCCATCGCGTCCTTGGTAGTCCCGTTGGCGCCGTTGTAGGTCATGGTCAGCGCCATGGCCACGCTTAAAGGCGAAATGAACACATTTTTATCCGGTTGTTCGGCGACGATTTCGCGAAAGAGCTTCAAACCAAAGCTATTGTCGCTGGTGACGAGCTGCTGCTCCGCACGAGAAAGCTCACGCGGTTCTACCTGTGAGAATGGATTATCGACATCAGAACATTGCCAAACGCCGAAGATCAGCAATCCTCCGGCGAAAATGAGTGCCAATTTACAAGCCATGAAACCCTCCCGGAATACTCGGTTTGTATGCCCCAGTCCCAAGGTCGGGGAAAGGTGTGCATATGGCGGTGACAAGCTGGTCCCCGATGTTGTATATAATACGCCGGTGAATCAGGAATATTCCCGCATTAACCAATTCTAAACAGCGGAATCCTTGATCCGTACCGCCGCTTGAATTCGTCTCGCATTCTCCGATACGGTTTGGTGTTCAGGGCAGGGTCTTTGTTGATAATCCGTTGTGCCGCATCGCGGGCGCGGGGAATGAGAGGGGTATCCTGGACCGGGTGCGCAATATGCATCTCCGGCAGGCCATGTTGACGGGTGCCAAAAAATTCGCCGGGGCCACGGAGCTCTAAGTCTATCTCCGCGATCTGGAAACCATCGCTGTGTTCACACAACGCTTCAATCCGCGCCCGCGCGATTTCCGATGGTTGATTGCCGACCATCAATACGCATACTGACTTACCCGGCCCGCGGCCAATCCGTCCCCGCAACTGATGCAACTGCGATAACCCGAACCGCTCGGCGTTTTCGATCACCATCACGCCGGCGTCCGGCGCGTCCACACCCACTTCAATCACTGTCGTGGACACCAGGATGTCGATTTCCCGTTCGAAAAATCCGTTCATAACCTGCTGCCGTTCATCGGGTTTCAGTCTCCCGTGGATTAGGCCCACCCGGTGGTTCGGAAACCGCTCTTTGAGCGATTCGTACCCTGCCGTGGCGGCTTTCAAATCCATCTTTTCCGATTCATCAACCAGAGGATAGACAATATAAATTTGCCGCCCGTCGTTGATCGACGCCGTGATATACTCATACATCTTTTCACGGGCATCCTCGGTTCGCCAAACCGTGGTGATGGTTCCTTTTTGTGGCGGCAACTCATCAATAATCGAGATGTCGAGATCTCCATATAACGTCAAGGCAAGTGTCCGGGGGATCGGGGTCGCGGTCATAATCAGGACGTCCGGTTGCGCACCCTTGCGGACGAGCCGGGCGCGCTGGGAAACACCAAAGCGATGTTGTTCGTCGATGATCACGAGTCCCAGGTCGTTGAACCGACGTTCCCGTGAGAATAGCGCATGGGTACCGATGATGAGGTCAATCTCACCGCGCTCGATTTGTTCCCAGATTTCATCTTTGTGGCGGGTGGGCATCGATCCGGTGACCACCACCGCTGAGACGTTCACATCTTCCAGTAACTTCCCGATCGTCCGGCCATGTTGTTCGGCCAGGATTTCCGTGGGAACCATCAGCGCCGCCTGCCTCCCGGATTCGGCAGCCAATACCATTGCCAACACCGCCACGATCGTCTTGCCGGAACCGACATCCCCTTGCAGGAGGCGGTACATCGGTTGTTGGCTTTGCATATCGGTGGAGATTTCTTTCAGTACGCGCTTTTGCGCGTCGGTGAGAGCAAACGGAAGCGCCTGGTAAAACGATTTCGTCGTTTCACTGGGGGGATTTACTTTTCCGCTTTTGGTGCGGTTTTTCACCGCCTTCTTCGTGAAGGCCAGCGAAAGCTGCATGAAAAATAGTTCGTCAAAAGCCAAGCGATACCGCGCCTGCGCTGCATGATCAGTAGAGTCCGGGAAATGAATCATCCGCAAAGACCAGACCAATTCGGGCAAATGAAATTCCTTACGCAACTCTTCCGGATAAAATTCAAGGTCAGCCTGCGCGAGGTTATCGACGACTGATTTGACCAGTTTGCGCACGCCGCGTGAATCCAAGAAAACACTGCGGAGTTCTTCGCTGGTGGGGTAGAGGGGAATAATCCGTCCCGTATGCAACAAGGCTCGATCTTCCTCGTCGTCCAAAATCTCAAATTCCGGATGTACCATCTGCAGCCCATGGTAGTAACCGACCCGTCCAGAGACCGACAGCGCCACTCCCTTGTGCAGGGATTTCTGCACCCAGCGCAGCCCCTTGAACCATAGAAGCGAAAGCTGTCCTGTCCCGTCAGTGAGAATTGCCTCAAACCGTCGCTTGCGGCCTTTAAGAATGCCGGTCGCCGCTACATGGCCGACTACGGTAGCCGGCAGATCGGGAGTTAGTTGACTGATCGGGACCGTAGTGGAGCGATCGAGGTACCGGCGGGGTACGCGATAGAGTAAATCCAGCGTGGTTTCCACGCCGACTGTTTTGAACGCAGCGGCCTTTTTTGGCCCTACCCCTTTGAGATATTGCACCGGGGTGGTTACATCAATCCCGGTGGATTCGTTTATCCGTTGATGGGCATCGCTACCGGCCATGGCGGTACGATAGACTTACCGCCCGCCGCTGCCAATCGTTTTTTACGAGGAAGGGGTTTGAAAAACTCCCCGCCCAAGGGCAATTAGTCCATGGCGAACTTGGTGTGATTCTCTTCGATACGGGTGCGATACTTGCCGGAAAAGCACGCGGTACAAAAATCTTTGCCTGGATGTTTAGAGAGTTTGAGCATGCCGGACAAGGAGAGATAGCCCAGCGAATCAACCCCTAAATACTCGCGGATTTGCCCCACGGTTTTATCCGAGGCAATCAGCTCTTTCTTGGTCGGCATATCAATGCCGTAGTAGCAGGGCGAGATAATCGGCGGACAGGAGATCCGCATGTGGACTTCTTTGGCTCCGGCCTGCCGGATCAATTTGACCAGTTTGCGTGCCGTAGTGCCGCGCACGATAGAATCATCAACCACCACGACCCGCTTGCCTTTCAGCACGCCTCGGACCGGATTGAATTTCACTTTAACGTCCAGGTCCCGGTCTTTCTGCTCCGGCATGATAAAAGTCCGGCCGACATAATGGTTGCGGATGAGGCCGACCTCCAGTTTGATGCCGGATTCTTCGGCATAGCCGATCGCGGCAGTATTCGAGGAGTCGGGGACCGAGATCACAATATCCGCTTCCACCGGCTGCTCGACCGCCAATTGATGCCCGAGTCGTCGGCGGACTTTGTCCACGTTCTCGTTAAAAATGCGACTGTCCGGACGAGCAAAATAAATGTGCTCGAAAATACAATAGGCCTTGCGGGCGCGCTGCGGAAGATATTCTGAACGTATTCCCTTCTTGGATATTTCAATAATTTCACCCGGGTCAATATCCCGGACGTATTTTGCTTCAATGATATCAAAGGCGCAGGACTCCGAGGCGATCACCCAAGTGCGTCCGCGCTTGCCCAAACAGAGCGGCCGGAATCCCAGGGGGTCTCGTGCGGCGAGCAACGCGTCTCTGGTGAGAAAGACAAAGCTGTAGGCCCCCTGCAACTTAGACAACGACTCGGACAGCCGTTTCAGTAATTCCCGCTTGCGGGAGCGCGCCAGAAAGTGCAGGATCAATTCCGAATCGCCGCTGGTCTGAAAAATCGCCCCGGTCTGCTCCAACTTTTCTTTGAGCGTTCGGGAATTGGTAAGATTACCATTGTGGGCCGCCGCGATTTTGAGCTTTCGATTGGTCATAATCAGCGGCTGGATATTCGCAACGGTGGAAGCCCCGGTGGTTGAATAGCGATTATGGCCGATGGCCGCCGATCCCTTCAGGTTATTCAGCAAGCGACGACGATAGAAAACATCATTGACCTGTCCCATTCCCCGGTGGGAAAACAATTCATCCCCATCCGTGGAGACAATCCCGCAGGATTCCTGGCCGCGGTGCTGGAGCGAATACAGGCCGAAATAGGTGAACTCCGCCGCGCGACGATTACCAAAGACACCGAACAAACCACATTCGCATTTGGGTTTGTCGTTGGGAAGAGTTTCCTGTGGTGCGTGATCGACCATTACTAACTCCACGCCTCTGAAAAAGCCAATATGTTATTACCGCGCAACCGGTTTGTCAAGAATGGCGTCTGGATTATTGAAACAACCGGTCACCCTGCAATGATACGATCCGATATGTGAAATCTCTTTCAACAGATGACAATAGCTGATATATTGAAATATTGTGTCTGAGGTGTGGTTACCGACAGCGATTCCGATGGCGAATCGCCAAACCCACTATTGTACTTGGGCTTAGTGTTATTGCGCACCCGGCCGGGGCTAAATCCGGCACCGAGATTAAGGGAGAAAAACACCGAGGATACTTAGTTCCGGCAACGGCACAGGGTTTGCGCTCTTGCCTCTGCGGAACAGGTGAATTGAAGCGCCATGGATACCCACGACCAACATTCCGATAAACAGCTTGCTGAACGGTATCAGGTCCTGCGGCAACTGGTGTTGGATACGGCCGCCGGGGACGAACTCCGCGAGTACCTCAAACGGGCGTTGCAGCAGAGCCTGGAACTGTACGGGGTAGAGGCCGGCGCCATTACGCTTTTCGATGAGGAGGGCAACAGTGCCTGGACGACTGCTGCCGGTGACTCGGATTGTATTGATCACTTGGCCGGAATAGAAAAGGCGTTTCTGCAAAGCCTGCGTTCGGTGCATCATGTACGGTCGTTGTTTATGACTATCGACCAGGATGGTCCCGCCGGTGTCTTTTCCTACCCCTTGAAAAGTGGCGGAGTGATTTACGGGGCAATCTCTGGTCTGGCCCGAGGCGATCGGAATTTGACCCAAGAAGAGGAATTCATCGCGGTCACCGCCGCCATGATGGCGGTCGCAGCTGAACGCCAATCGCGGATGCGTCCCGAGTCGTTGGAAAAAGAAGTTTTGGCGCAGACCCGGTCCGATGCCATTGCCGAACTCATTGTCGCCATAAATCACCAAATAAACAATCCCCTGACGGCCATCACGGGAAACCTGCAACTGCTGCTTACGAAAGCGAATCAACTCCCGGATGACGTCGTTCGGTTGTTGCGGAAAATCGATGACGGCGCCGAGCGAATTCTTGAGGTGATCCGCAAATTACGCGATCTTAAAGAAGCCAAATCAACCACCTATATTAACGGAACGATGATGATCGATCTCGATAATATCGATCCTCCATCTGAAGAGGAAACGTAACACGGGCATTTTACAAATATACTCTGGCCGAAACCCCGGCGGCCGAAGATGCCGCCGGGGTTTTGCCGTATTGTGTAGGCTAACGGGACGAGAGTTCTATAAGAGTGTCAACAGATCACGCGGTACATCCGGCATTTCTTCCAGGTCATAGAGCAATCGCCAAGCACCGTTGCGGCGCACGAATACCCCGGCGTTTTGGCTGCCGACATAGACATCCGAGCGGAATGTCCGGATCGCCGTGATGTGGTCAGCGGGAACATCCTCCACTGCCATCCACGTATTATTCAACAAGATCCACAGCCCGTGTCCTTTGGTGCCAACAAACCACCGATGGTTGGCAAAGGTGATATCGGTAATGAAGCCGCCGGGGAACACCGAGTCGGCACCGGTATACGTTTCCCACGCCCCGCCGTCAAAGCGGTAAGCGCCATCGTCCGTGCCAACTAACAGATGTGGCCAGTGGTACTCAAGCGCCGTGACGTAGTTGAAGGCGTTCGTGTCGGAACGGAGAAACCGTCGCTGCCAGGATTCACCATCAAGCAACCAGAGGCCGTCACCATCAGTGCCCACCCACAGACCATTAGGCGAGAAAACCATATCGGTGACCAGAATATCGTCCTTCAACGGTTGCGGGAACTGCGGTGAATAGGTGAATACCCCCTCCGTATAACCAGCGAGGTAATACAGTGAATCAAATGCGTGGCAGAACGATATCGGGGAAGTCAATGGCAGATCGACTTGACGGAACACATCCGGCCCCAGGTATTCAAAGTACCCGTCACCATCGCCAAACAGAAGTCGGCCGGGCAATTCGACGAATTCAACGACTGCGGTAGGATCGATGCCTTCAGCTACCTCCAGCAATCGGTAATGATTGCCGTTGCGATCAGTTTGCACCAGTCCTCCAGGTGTTGCCACCCAGACGCGGTTATCGGCGATCGTCATATCCCGCACGGTGAGAATTTGCGGTGGCGTGTAGGGTTCCGGTTCCGGCTCCGAGACCACGACTGATTCAGCAATCGCTTCCGGCGGGATCACATCCGGCGTAATTACTTCGACATGAGACACGGGGACCGCTTCCTTTTCGGCAGTCGGATTTAGCGCGGTCGGCTCCTCCGGGGATTGTACCAGTGATCCCAGCAGAAAGAATCCGGCGACGGCAATGACAATTGTCACCAGACCGGCGAGTAATCCGAATCTCATCTTCATGGCAACCTCCTTGGGGTTTGTGGTTTTTTCTATTGGATATCTCAATTTCCGTGCCAATCCGCTATCATCCTGATTCGCAACGAGATAGTCTTGGGTCGTGTTCTGGGGGTTCCAAAATTCGTGTCATGGTTGACACAGCTGGTTAGTGGAAGATGCGAACGAAATATATCATCATCGATGCGCTGCGCGCCGCCGCCCTGGGCAGTGTTTTGCCCGCGTTCGCATTGTACTACCGGCACCATGATGTGACCCTGTTTCAAATAGCCATTTTGGCAGCGGCTTTCGAAGGGTCGATCCTCCTCATGGAACTCCCCAGCGGGATCTGGGCCGATCGCGTTTCGCGGCGCGCGGCGATGATCATATCGCAATGTCTGCTGATCACGGCCGGCGTGCTCTTTATTAGTTTCCCCGGATTTTGGCCGTTCCTTGTCGCGGAAATGATCATGGGTTGGGGGGAGGCCTTTGGGTCGGGCGCTTTAGACGCTTGGGTTGTCGACGAGGAGCAGATTGGCCGGGATTCCGCCCGGATGGAATCATTGTTCACGGCCGCGTTGCGGTGGAAAACCCTGGCGCTTGTCTCCGGCGCTCTTGGCGCGGGAGCCTTGGCTGCACATTATCTCGACTGGGTCTGGGTTCCGTTTACGATTCTGAGCTGCCTCGCGTTGCTTATTGTCCTATTGAGTCCCGAACATCGCGGATCATCCCCGCAAAGTACGGTGCATGGTCAATCATTACCGGTGAGCCTTCAGTCAGGAATGCGCGTGCTGAAAGAAAACACCGTGATTCGCGTGTTGATTCTCTTTGGTTTTCTTTCCGCCTTTGCCGAGGAAGGTGTGGACGAATTCTGGCAAGTCCACCTGGATGAAGTGCTCGAAATCCCCGTAGCTTGGTTTGGCGTAATTGTGGCAGTGCCGGCTATTGTGGTCTTTGTTTTCGCCCCACACATCATCAGCCGTCTGCGCAGGCGACTATCTCCAGGGCGGGCCATCGGACTTCTGCAATTTGTGTATTCCCTGTGTATCGTGGGATTCGCCGTGCTCGCCGGGTTTTGGTCACCGTTGTTCTTGATGGGGGTGTTCCTGTTGGCGGAAATACGCAAACCAATCCTGGCAGCCTGGACCAACGAACAAATTGAATCGGTTCACCGGGCAGGATTTCTTTCATTCTTGAACTTAGTCTCTTCGGGGGGTGAATCGATCGCCGGGCTGTGTTTCGGTCTTTTCGCCGGATTGCTTTCATTACCGCTCGTATTTCTAGGTGCCGGGTTCATTGCCCTTCTGGCGGCCGGAATAATCTCTACCGCGAGAACAACAACCGCAATATCTTAGCCCGTATGCGATCTAAAGGAGAACAGGATGCCGAGCAAGATTGAACCATATGATGTACTCGCCGTCGGGGCACACCCCGATGATGTCGAAGTCGGCAGCGGGGGTGTGCTGATTCGCTTGAACAAAATGGGCTACCGGACCGGTTTGGTGTATCTCACGCAGGGTGAAATGGGCACCGGGGGAACCGCGGAAATACGAAAACAGGAAGCGGAAGAGGCTGCCCGTGTAATGGGCTCTGACCTGCTCGAAAGTTTCAATATCGGGGACACCAAAGTGTTCGACACTTACGAAAATCGTGCGCTGTTGGCCCGCGTGTACCGGCGTTATCGGCCCCGAGTAGTGTTGGCGCCGCATTGGGAGGGTCACACCGGTAAACGGCAGTCCCACGCCGATCATGTCGCGACCGGCCGGATTGTACTCAATGCTGCAAACCTCGCGCGGCTGAAGAAGTTTGATCGGCGGTCTGACCCACACGAAATCCAGGCGATTTTCCATTTCTTCCTGCCATTTGGTGTCTCACCGACCTTTGTTATTGATATCACGACAGAGTATGAACAATGGCTGGAAGCCCTGAAGTCACATAAGTCGCAGTTCCTCAATCCGAAGAAGACACGTGATTACATCTGGTCACTGGAGACGATGTCCCGTTCGTTCGGTTTCTTAATAGGGGTCAAATACGCCCAGGGGTTTGTCGCGTCCAGCCCACTGGCGATCCAGGATTTATTCGCCATCACCGGACCCCCTCGGCGGACTGCGTGAGCCTGTCAATTTGATAGATTTTCCTCCCTGCCATATCTCTGCAACATTCGCAACGTACAGTATGTTGTGTATAATATGTAGCTAATGGCAGCACGACCAGCATACGGGGCCTATCGATGAAGAAGATCTTATTTGGGGGAATTATAATCGTCGTTGCGGGACTCGGGATCTGGTATCTCGCAGGCTCAGAAGACGATTCAGATGCCGCATCCGCCGAACTCACACAAACAGGCGTTGCGACGCGTGGCGATCTGACCGTGTCGATCTCCGCAGTGGGCACAGTTGAGCCAATTCAGGCCGTGGAGATCAAATCCAAGGCTTCCGGAGAGATTATCGAATTAACCGCCAACGAAGGTGACTACGTCGAAAAAGGTGAGCTGCTGGTACGGCTTGATCCCACAACAGTGCAAAATACCTACGATCAGGCCAAAGCCGACTTCGAGGTTGCCAAGATCACCTTGGAGCAGCAGAAAAAGGAACTGAAGCGGCAGAAAGATTTATTCGATCAAGGGTTGATTTCGGAACTGGCCTACGACGACGCCCGACTGGCCTACGAACAGGCCAACTCTCAATACGTCCGGGCACAGGCTTCCTTGTCGACTAGCGCCGAAGCACTGGAGGACACGGAAATCCGGGCACCGATCAACGGCCTGGTGCTGACCCGCAGTGTCGAAGAGGGGATGATTATCTCCTCCGGAACCTCCTCGGTAACCGGCGGGACGCTTTTGTACCTGCTGGCGAATATGAGCCAGGTGTATGTGGTGGCCGATGTGGATGAGACTGATATCGGACGAGTCAAGTTAGATTTGCCGGCCCGGGTGGAGGCCGACGCCTATCCCGACCAGACTTTTGATGGCGAAGTATTGCGGATAGCCCCGCTCGCCAAAGTGGAACAAAACGTCACCATGTTTGAGGTGACCATTCTGGTCGACAATGAAGACGGTTTACTCAAGGCTGGGATGAACGCCGATGTGGAAATGGTAATCGACGAGTCGTTAAACACGACGCTGGTACCGGTCAAGGCGGTGCAGATGCGGATTCCGGAGGAGATGCGTCAGCGAATGGCGGCAATGCGCAACGGTGGTTCACCAGCCCATCCACCGGAGGACCGTGAGACGCCGTCCGACGCGGAAAAGGGGAATAAACGTCCCCAACGGAGCGGGCCGCGGATGTATGTCCAGGTAATCGAGGATGGGAAAATCGTTGAAAAAGATGTTACCATCGGCTTGACCAACCTGGATTACGCCGAAATCACTGAGGGAATCGAACCGGGAGATTCCCTGCAATGGTCCCTCACCTCGAATGCGTTGCAGCAGCGCGAGGCATTCCGTCAACGCATGCTCCGGCGAACATCAATGCCCGGCATGCGCGGACGATAAGCGCAGTCCGGTAAGATGAGCACAATATCACGTCCAACAGGATCCGAGCAAACACCGGGGGGAAGGAAATCCGCCCGCGTGTTTGCCGATTCTCCCCGCGGGGGTGGCATGCATCTGCTGGAAGGCATGTCCGTGGCGATTGCCTCCCTGATGACCAACAAGATGCGGGCCCTGTTGACGATGTTAGGCATTATCATCGGTGTCGGGGCGGTCATTACCATGGTCGCCCTGGGTACTGGTGCACAACAGGCAGTAGAAGATCGGATCTCCGGACTGGGGGCCGATTTGCTGTTTCTCCGGCCGGGGGCGGATCGACGTGGTCACGTCCGTATGGCGGCCGGATCACGCACCAGCCTGACTGAAGAGGACGCCGACGTGCTGGTTCGTGAATGCCCGTCAGTAGTAGCGGTCGCGCCCCATGTTTCCACCAGTGCCCAACTCAAATATGGCAATCAGAACTGGAATTCCCGGATCTACGGCACCTATCCCGAATATGAATGGATCCGCAACACACCGGCGGAACTCGGCGCTTATTTCACCCACGCTGACAATGACCAACGTCGCCGCGTCTGTCTGCTGGGACCTACGGTTGTTGAGAATTTGTTCGGTATAGGAGTCAACCCCGTCGGGTCCGAGATAAAAATTCGCAATATCAATTTTGCCGTGGTGGGAACCCTGCAGGAGAAGGGTGCACAAGGTTGGGGTAATACTGATGATGTGGTAATCGTACCACTGCGCACAGCCCAAAAGCGTCTCATCGGCCAGGACTATATTTCCTCGGTGAGCGTGCGTGCCAGAGATCAGGCATCCATGGATCGGGCAACACTGGAAATTGAATCCGTTCTCCGCCGCCGTCACAAATTGCAGCAGGGTGACGAAAACGATTTTACCATTCGATCAATGACCGACGTACAGTCGACAATGGGCGAGACGACCAAGACGTTCACCACACTCCTGGCCTCAATTGCACTGGTCTCGCTCCTGGTAGGCGGGATCGGCATCATGAATATTATGCTGGTCTCCGTCACCGAGCGCACGCGTGAGATCGGCGTCCGTAAAGCGGTCGGCGGCCGGCGACGCGATATTATGCTGCAATTTCTCATCGAATCGGTTACCCTGGCGCTTTCCGGTGGTATTCTGGGCATACTTTTGGGCATGGCGGGCGCCAAAGCGCTGGCAACATTTGCCGGTTGGAATACAATTCTCTCGCTGGAGGCAATCGTGCTGGCGTTTGGCTTCTCTTTTGCGGTCGGTGTGTTTTTCGGTTTCTACCCCGCGCGCAAAGCATCCCTGCTCGATCCCATCGAGGCGCTTCGCTACGAATAGTCACGTAACCTCCTTGATCTTCTCCCATTTGCCCCGTAGCTTCCGTGCGAGTGGTTTATGCGTGTATATAAAGAAAAAGACGGCAATCTCCGCCATTTGCGGGGCAAGCAGATCGGCATCATTGGTTACGGTTCGCAGGGGCGCGCCCAGGCAATCAACCTGAAGCGATCAGGTTTCCCTCCGTCGATCGGATTGCCATCACGCTCCTCCGCCCGCTTGCGGGCCAAACAGGACGGGTTTGCGCTTACGACTCCCCGGCGCATGACCAGGCAGTCGGAAATAATTGTTATGCTCGCCCCGGATCATTTGCACGGCGAGATCTTTTCTAACGATGTATCCAGCAATCTTCGCGATGGGCAGATGCTCGTATTGGCCCACGGTGCCAGTGTGCATTTTGGGGCAGTCGTGCCACCGCCCTTTATCGACGTCGTTTTGATTGCCCCCTTGGGTCCTGGCACGCGCTTGCAGGAACTGTATGGGAAAAAGCACGGAGTAGCCTGTTTTTTTGCGGTGCATCAGGATGCCACTGGTCAGGCACAAAGAATTGGCCTGGCACTGGCCAAGGCAATCGGCTGCCTTGCCAGCGGTGCGGTTCAAACAACCTTTGCCGAGGAAGCAGTCGGCGATTTATTTGGCGAACAGGCCGTGTTGTGTGGGGGACTCGCCCGATTGTTGAAAATGGGTTTTGATACGCTGGTCGACAATGGTCTCGCACCGGAGAAAGCCTATCTGGAATGTGTGCATCAAATCGATCTCATCGTGGATCTGATTAAGTCTGGCGGCATCGACGGGATGCTGGCGCGCATCTCCCGCACCGCCGCCTGGGGCGCAATTCGTAATGGTCCGCGTGCGGTCGGCGAACACGTGCGCAAGAATTTTGCCGCTGTCTACCGGGAAGTGGAGACCGGCGCCTTTTACGCCGAACTCCTCGAGCGGCGGATCGATGACCGACTCGACTCCTCGGTACTCACCGATGATCGGTTTGAAACTGCCGCTCGCAGAGTTCGTGAACTCTTGGAGGAAAAATAGTAGTGCAGTATGAAAAGCAACCACAGGTGAATTGCAGTAGGTCGGGTTCCGAGGTCCGCAATCAGCGGACCGAAAAACCCGACACTATTCGAATGGGGGACCGGGCGTGACAAATAGTCCTGTAAAACTTCGCTTGGTATTGCCGCTGCGTCTCTCTGTCTTCTGTCTCCTTATTGGAATGGTGTTGGTTGCCACTGTACGGGCTGATGAAAATACGGAACAATATCCCTCTATCTGGAATGACCTCGAACTCCGGGAGATGGTCCTCACCGGGATTGATTATACAATCACCGAACAGTATGCGGCGGCTGAAAGCCTGTTCTCGGTGCTCGCCACGCGGTATCCGCAAAGCCCGGTCGGTCCGTTGTTTTGGGCGGGAACAATCCAGACTGAGATGCTGGATCTGGAAGATGGACGCCTGTGGCCGGAAGCACATACGTTAATAGAGGAAACAATTGAGGAAGCGGAGGCGTGGGCCACTGCCGATCCGCACAATCCGGAGCCGTATTTTTTCTCCGGTACCGCCTACGGATACTGGGCGATGCATGAATCACACTGGGGTCGCTGGTATATCGCAATTGAAAAAGGACTGAAAGCCGGCAACCGGTTTAAGACCGCGGTCGAACTGGATCCCACCTTTATCGATGCCTATGTCGGACTCGGTAGTTATCAGTACTGGAAGTCGGCCAAGATGACGATGCTGAGCTGGCTTCCGCTGGTCGAGGATGAACGCCGGACGGGGATTCGTCACTTGGAGCGCGTGGCGGCGCGGGGCACGTTTGCGAAAACCACCGCGAAAAACAGCCTGGTCTGGATTTGGCTCGATTACGGTTTTCCGCAGAAAGCGTATGAGCTCTCGGCTGAGCTGCGAGAAAAATATCCCGAATCGAAGATGTTCTGGTGGGCTTCGGGACAGGCGGCGCTGGAGTCCTATCGCTGGCAGGAAGCAATCGCTATTTACGATACCCTGGCAACACGGATTACTGATCAAGGTCCAGGGAACTACTATAATCTGATTGAATGCGCCTATTACACCGCAATCGCCGCGTACGAAGCGGGCGAATACGCTCGGTGCCGCACGGAATGCCAAAAAGCACACGCCTATCCCGCACCGCAACATATCCGTAAACGCCAGAAAGACAAACTGGCGGAATTGGAAGAATTGTTCTTGAAACTCAACAATTATGCGACAGAAGGACAATAATCCCTGCCTTGTGTTCGCACTACTCGAATACCTCAACGGCGGCCATGGTCATAAAGGTCAGCACCACCGCGGCGGAATTATCCGCAGCCACCCGGAAGAATTCCCGCAATTCGGTGCCCGCTGTCGCTGAACCGGAACCGCCCGCTAGATCGGAACACGATCGGATAATCACACACGGTATCCCATTCGCCAGCGCTCCGTGCAGAACCGCGGTCGATTCCATATCGACAATCTCTGCGTCGAATCGTTCCGCCAGCCAGGTTCGTTTCTCTTTTTGATCGATAAACTGATTGCCGGTAACCCCCACCCCACCGACATGAATCTGAATGGCGCGATCGACAATCGGTTCAAATTTTCCGGCCGCAGCGTAGGCCGCTTGTTCTGCCCAGTCAAAGAGTTGTGAATCAACCGGCAACCGCAGCATCGGTGTCCAGGTTGAATCACCAGCCAGCCCGACTTGCAGGGAGTCGGTGCGGAGACCGTCGGGCCCGAGATGCCCGAAATCATGCGTGACCCAGAAACCGGGAATCACCAAATCGCCAATTTTATTTGTATCCGAAATCGCGCCACAGATACCGGTAAACAGGATTCCCCGCAGATCATACCGATCAGCCATATGCTGCACGGTCAACGCCGCATTGGTGGTACCCATGCCGGATTCGACCAGTACAACTTGCTGACCGTTCAGGGTACCGGAAGTGACGGGCCGCCCGGCCCATGTGGTATCAACAGCGTTGGTCATTTGCGCCCGCAGGATTTGCCCCTCTTCAGGAAACGCGTACATCACCAGCCATGGTTGTGCGGTATAATCTCCGGCACAACCGGCAAAAAGGACAATCCCCAGCAACAAAACTATTGGTCGCAAAGCATTACGCGGTCGCATACCTACCTCCCGGACAACGGTTTGACAAATCTTAGGCCGGCAGAGGGGAGATCGTCAACGGGAATATACATTTGCCGGAAAAATATCGTATCAAGGTATGGATTGATTTAGGCGGCAAGTTTGGGTATCGTTTTGTGATACGACGTCGTTCCCGGCAATGGGAGTAACGAGGTACTCAGATGACGATAGATGAAACACGCAAAGTAAAAATCGGCCTCGCGGAAATGCTCAAGGGCGGGGTCATTATGGACGTCACCAATGCCGAGCAGGCGAAAATTGCCGAGGATGCCGGCGCGGTGGCGGTGATGGCGTTAGAGCGGGTTCCCGCGGATATTCGCAAAGAGGGCGGAGTCGCGCGGATGGCCGATCCGCTGAAAATTGCCGAGATCCAAAAAGCGGTAACCATTCCGGTCATGGCCAAATGCCGTATCGGACATTTTGCCGAGGCGCAGGTTCTGGAGGCGCTGGAAGTCGATTTTATCGACGAATCAGAAGTGCTCACCCCGGCCGATGAACACAATCACATCGATAAAGACCCGTTTAGAGTTCCCTTTGTCTGTGGCTGCCGGAATTTGGGCGAAGCCCTGCGCCGCATTGGCGAAGGCGCCGCGTTAATTCGGACCAAGGGAGAGGCCGGCTCGGGGAACATTGTGGAGGCGGTCCGGCATATGCGACTGGTCCAGACCAGTATCCGCCAACTCACGATATTGCGCGACGATGAATTAATGGCCGCCGCCAAGGAACATCGTGTCCCCTTCGATCTGGTGAAATGGGTGGCACAAAACGGCAAACTGCCGGTGCCGAATTTCGCCGCTGGTGGGATTGCTACGCCGGCCGATGCCTCCCTGATGATGCAATTGGGCGCCGAATCGGTGTTTGTTGGTTCGGGAATTTTTAAATCAGAGAATCCGTCACCACGGGCCAAAGCAATCGTACAGGCGACTACCCACTATATGGACTTCGGAAAAATCGCCGAACTTTCCAAAGGACTTGGGGAGGCGATGCACGGCCTGGAAATCGGGAGTATTCCCGAGGGCCAATTATTGCAGGTCCGGTAACGTTTTCTGTACAAAAAGGGATAAATCGGGGCGCACATGCTGCGCCCTTTTGTGTATCAGCGTATGAGCATGATGAGCATGTCACCGACCATCGGAATCCTGGCGTTGCAAGGGGCCTTTGATCTGCACGTCCAGGTGTTACAGCGGCTCAATGTCCCCTGGTTACTGGTTAAGACCCAGGAGGAGTTAGCGCGGTGTGACGCCTTGATTATCCCTGGCGGTGAATCCACGACAATGCGCTGGTTTTTCAAGACAGAGGGACTCACCGAGGCAATCAAGGATTTCATTCAAACCAGGCCCGTCATGGGTACCTGTGCCGGATTAATTTTACTGGCGAAAAACGTGGCCGACGATCTCGTACCCCAGGGATTTGGGGCGATCGATGTTGATGTCCGCCGTAATGCTTTCGGCCGTCAGGTGCATTCCCATACGCTTGCGGGCACCATTGACTTGGGTGATGGCCCCCGTCCATTTCCAATGGTCTTTATCCGTGCGCCACGGATCGAACGCGTCGGTTCAGGAGTAGATGTCTTGGGGCTGCGTGATGACGAACCGACCATGGTCAAAAGTGGTCATATCCTGGCCATGAGCTTTCATCCTGAACTCTCGGGCCGGGATGATATTCATGAGTATTTTGTGCAGCACATAGTCTCGGGGACGATGCACGATCAGTCCACCAACCCACTGCAACGAAAGAGCGCGTGATTGTATGTCCGATTCTGCCGAACGTCATTATAATCCCGACCAGGCCGCAGGAACAAACCGTCATGGGCAGCAGGTTCCTGAACGCGCCTGGACCAAAAAGAAAATCTCCCTGAGCAGCCTGGGCAAGAAACCACGGTGGTTGAAATCGACCGCAACGTTCGGCCCCAAGTATATTCGGGTGAAGAAGGCGCTGGCCGACTGCGGCTTGCATACGGTCTGCGAGGAGGCCAACTGCCCCAACATTCGGGAGTGTTTCTCCGCCGGCACGGCGACATTTCTCATTCTGGGAAACGTCTGCACGCGGGGGTGTCGATTCTGTGACGTCATCAAAGGCAAGCCTGCGGGTCTGGATTTGGCAGAACCAAGACGTCTCGCGGAAAGTGTTGCCCGCCTGAACTTAAAGCAGGTTGTGGTCACCTCGGTGACCCGGGATGATCTCGCCGATGGCGGGGCGACGATTTTTGCTGAGACCATCCGTCAACTGCGGTTGCATGACCCGGAAGTCAAAGTCGAGGTCTTAATCCCTGACTTTGCGGGTAATTTGGATGCCGTGCAAACGGTACTCGCTGCGGCGCCGGACGTGCTCAACCACAATATCGAAACGGTGCCCCGGTTGTACCAACGGGTGCGTCCCAAGGCCCAGTATGCCGGGTCGCTGGAAATATTGCGTATGGCTGCTGAATCCCCGAAGGCCGGGCGAGCCAAGTCCGGTATCATGGTCGGCTTGGGTGAAACAACCGAGGAAGTGCACCAGACGATGCAAGATATCCAGCAGACCGGCTGCAGTATCCTTACCATCGGGCAATACCTCGCCCCGTCCGGCTGGCATCTGCCAATTGAACGCTACTACGAACCGCACGAGTTCACTGCGCTCGCCGAGTACGGCCGTGAGATCGGGCTCGATCATGTGGAAGCAGGACCACTGGTGCGCAGTTCCTATAAAGCATTCGATCAATTGAGCAGTGCCGAGCGGGACAATGGTACATCGGGGCAGGAGGGTCAACCGTAGTGTTCGTCAAATTTGGTCGCAAACCCACGCGCGAAGTCGACATCGGCGGCGTAAAAATCGGCGGCGATAACCCGGTGGCGATTCAGTCGATGTGCGACACCGATACCCGGGATATTGACGCTACGGTCAAACAAATCAAAACACTTGAAGAGGCGGATTGCGAAATCATCCGCGTGGCGATACCCGACAAACAGGCGGCGGAGGCCCTGCCGGAAATCAAACGCGCCATGTCCGTCCCGCTCGTGGCCGATATCCATTTCGACTGGCGGTTGGCGATTGCCGCAGCGGACGCCAGGGTGGACAAACTCCGCATTAATCCGGGGAATATTGGCGGGAAAGAAAAAATCCGCGAGGTGGTCGCCGCAGCCAGGCACCATGGTCTGCCGCTGCGTGTCGGTGTTAACCAGGGTTCAATTGAAAAGGACCTGCTCGATAAGTATGGCGGACCCAATCCGGATGCCCTGGTCGAGTCGGCCCTCCGCAATGTTGAATATCTCGTCGAATTCGATTTTCATGATATCGTCTTGTCACTGAAAGCCTCCGACGCGTCCCAGACCATCGACGCCTATCGTAAAATCTCGGCCAAGTGTGACTACCCGTTACACCTGGGCGTAACCGAGGCCGGTCCACAGTGGTCGGGGACCGTTAAAACAGCCGTCGCTTTCGGCGCGTTACTGGCTGAGGGAATCGGGGATACGATACGTGTATCGCTGACCGCCCCGGTAGAAGAAGAGGTCAAGGCGGGCTGGGAAATCCTCAAATCGTTGGGATTGCGCCAACGCGGCCCGGTCTTGATTTCTTGCCCCACCTGTGGCCGCCTGGAGATTGACCTGGTCAAACTCGTAGACGAGGTCCAGCAGATGCTGGCGCATATCAAAGACCCAATCACCGTGGCAGTTATGGGGTGTGTGGTCAACGGGCCGGGAGAAGTGCGCGAAGCCGACGTTGGCATCATCGGCGGTCGTGGAATTTATCTGCTGACCCGCAAGGGCAAGATCGTCTTCCGCACTAAAGAATTCACCGAAGCTCGGCAGGCGCTCTTAGATCATCTGGATGAAATCGTGGCCGAGCGGCAGGCGACCATTCAATCGTAGACCCGGTAATTAGCTTGGTGGATTTGCCGCGCCAACCAGCTTTACTTTTTCCTGCCCCTGCGGATTCATCGCCACGCCGTCAACCGGCGTGCCGCATTTTGGACATGTGTTTTCCGTGATGCGGTTGTCCGTAATCGAGAAGCCCAGCCGTTCAATCAACAATGCACCACAGGTATAGCAGAACGTTGACTCGCCGTCATCGCCGGGGGCATTGCCGGTATACACGTACCGTAAGCCGGCTTTGATTCCAATATCACGCGCGCGCCGCAACGCCGACACCGAGGTGCGCGGCAGATCGGTCATTTTGTAGTCCGGGTGAAATGCCGACACATGCCAGGGCGTATCGACACCGAGGTCGGCAATAAATTCGGCAATCTTCGTAAGTTCTTCATCGGAGTCGTTCTTTGTCGGTACGACCAGTGTCGTTACTTCCAGCCAGAACCCCAGTTTTTTAATAAGCCGCAAGGCCTCTAGTACCGGTTCCAACTTGGCGGCCAGAACTTTCTTATAATAATCGGGATTAAAACTCTTCAGGTCCACATTGTAGGCGAAGAGATAGGGCCGAATTTTTTCTACCGCCTCGGGCGTAATAAACCCGTTGGAGACAAACACCCCGTAGATATCCGATTCTGCCGCCAGTTGGGCAACATCATACGCATACTCGTAGAAAATCGTCGGCTCCGAATAGGTAAATGCGATCGTGCGGCAATTGTACTGTTTTGCGAGGGCAACCACACTCTCCGGCGACATCGGGCGGCCATTGAACCGTCGCTCTCTCTCTTTCGAGGCCTGCGACAGGTCCCAGTTCTGGCAGAACTTGCAGCGCATATTGCAGCCGACGGTCGCAATCGACATCGACTGTGATCCGGGGAAAAAATGGAATAATGGTTTTTTCTCAATAGGATCGACGTTCAGCGCCGCGGCCTGCTGATACACCAGGGTATAGAGTTCGCCGCCTTCATTTTTCCGCACCCCGCAGACACCATAACGACCATCCTTAATATCACAATAGTGCGGGCAGAGGGTGCAGATGACAGATGAATCCTCCCCCGGTTTCCAGAATTGTGCCTTTGATAACTTCTCGCTCATCAGGATACCCTACTAGCCTTACGTAACAGAGGAGGGAGTATGGTGGGATCCATTTATCATTCCATCAAGCGCGCGGCGGGCGACAGCCGGCACATCGGTGATCACACCGTCCACTCCGGTGGCGGCTACCCGGACAATTTCATCGGGGGCATCGACGGTCCACGCTGATACGTCGATGCCCTCGTCTCGACAACGTCCTACCAGCTCGCGCGTTATCCAGTGATGATGAAAGTGAAGTGCGTCAATCTTCCATCGCTTGACGCGAGCAAGAATGGAACTCAGCAGTTTGCGCCGTAACCCCTGCCAGCGGACATCGCCGACAATCCAGGCGGTCCGCCACCCCGGCCGTTGGGTTTTCAATGTGGTGACTACCGATAATCGAAAAGAGCTGAACACCGTTTCCGGCGGCAGGGTGAACTGCTCAACTTCGCTGATCAACTGCTTTTCCCGCCGGGGGTCTTTGATGTCGAAGATAAAGGGCACCTGTCCGTCTCCCCAGCGAAGTGTCTCGGCAAGTGTGGGAGCGGCGACACCGGCTGCCTGGGTCAGGGAATGGAACTGGTCATACTTCAGCGTATGGATTGATTGCCGGCGATTCCCATTTATTACTACGGGATCGTGGAAAATGACCGCAGTCTTATCCGCGGTCCAGCGAATATCGAGTTCGATGCCGTCCGCCCCCTGTTCGCGCGCACCCGCGAACGCCGCGATAGTATTCTCCGGATATTGACGACTGGCGCCCCGGTGGGCAATAATTCGGGGGCAATTACTCATGTTGCTACCGTTGACCATACGAAAGGGTAACGAATCTAGAGGAAACCGAATTTCCGTGACGAGAGAAATGGACGCAAATCGGGCCGGGCAAAACTGGGTGTCGCGAGACGGCGGGCGGTATGTTCCAGCCACCCGTAATTGTCATCAGCTACGTCATCAGCGCGGTTGGGACCAACTTCATCCAGCGGTATCCGCCGATTTTTATAGATCCCCTTTTCCCGCATCAATCGGTCATACTCTTGCAATCCCGCCATTAATTGTTCCGCATTATACTGCTCATCATGTCGAATTACTGCCGGTGCCAACCGTGCTTTGACTTTTCGCTGCCTGGCGGGGACACCGACAGTAAGACCAAACAGGGCAAAGACCAGCGGCGGCAGTCCCAGTGTCTCCGCTACTTCTTCCGCGCGGGTCCGCAGTCCCCCGATCATGCACCCACCCAGGCCCATGGCTTCGAGCGCCAATAGGGCATTCTGTCCGGCCAGCGCCGCATCGACAATCGCCAAAAGCGAATACTCAAAATACTCATTACGAAATCGGTAGCCTGCCTCTTGACAAATGTGCCGGAGGCGATACAAATCGGGACAAAAAACAAATAACACGGGACATTCCCGCACGTGCTGCTGGTTGCCGGCGAGTTGTGCCAGCGTTTCTTTCGTCTCCTGCTTGCGAACCACAATGATAGAATATGCCTGCAAATTGGAAGACGTCGGTGCTCGCTGGGCGGTGGATATTATGCGTTCGATTTGTTCCTTGGATACCGGATCATCAGTATACCGCCTGATCGATCCATGTGAATTCAAGAATGCCAGAATGTCTTCGATGTGTCGTTCATCCATGTCAAATCCTCCCGGACCTCTCTCTTGGAAAATGGTAGGGAATAGGGAGGATCGTTGAAAGCGTTTTGTTGCTTCGGCCACCGCAGGTGAGACGTGTTAATCTTGGATGAAAGATTGGAAAGAATTCTGTGATGAGCGGAACTTTGACCAATACCAAAGAGCGTGCCGCACGTACTGCTCAAGATCAGCCGCAAAGAGTGCAACCAGGCCGGAGCCAGGACAGTATACCTGAACAGAACCGAGTGAGGTTGCGGGGTGGATGAGGATGATACGTTGACATGATTGTTACGGTAGTGGTGCTCCAACACCAATTAGGCAAGGAGATAACCCTTGAGGATAATGTTTATCTGCTGCGCCGCCGGCCCGATTTCGTCTGCTTGCCCGAATATTGTCTCATTCCGCCTCACGTGTCAACTGGATATCGAGGACATTCGTGACTTCGCGGCCAAAATGAAATTTAACCCCACTGCAAGCAGCAGCCCCTCCTGACAATATCGCCCACCGGGAACGGATTTAATGGCAAGAATTCCTTCCCCCTTTCCGGTTAATGACCTATCCTGGGCTGATTGGTAAGATAGGCATGTTGCGCGGATAACCGATCCCTGAACGCACCGTTTCAAATGCATGATGGCGAGGATTTGGCAGGCAATCGTAACCTACATCGGGCGTCGTCGGACGTCCGAGACGACCGTCCTGATACTGCTGGCCTCGGCGGTGGGACTTGGTACCGGATTTGGCGCGCTCATTTTCAGCACCCTCGTCGATCACGCCACTGAGTTTTTCTTCAGCTATTCCCATTCGATCCTGGGCGGCTTCCGTCCCTTCGGCTGGAATATCTGGATTATTCTCATTCCGGCGCTGGGTGGCGCGTTGGTGGGACCGATTGTCTATAAATTTTCTCGGGAAACAAAGGGGCATGGCGTGCCGGAGGTGATGTCGGCGGTCGCCTTGAAAAGCGGGATCATTCGCCCTCGGGTCGCAGCCGCCAAGGCCATCGCCTCGGCCATCTGCCTCGGCTCGGGAGGATCAGCAGGCCGGGAAGGGCCGATTGTCCAGATCGGCTCGGCGATTGGTTCAACAATCGGCCAGGTCTTTAAAATGTCCGGCAACCGCGTCAAAATTCTGGTGGGTTGTGGTGCGGCGGGGGGGATTTCCGCAATTTTTAATGCGCCAATTGCCGGTGTCATGTTCTCGCTGGAAGTGGTCCTCGGTGATTTTGCCGTGAAAACTTTCAGCCCGGTAGTCATATCGTCGGTGGTTGCCTCCATCGTGACCCATACCTTCATGGGAAACTATCCCGCGTTCGAGGTGCCCGCCTATCATCTGGTCTCGGCCTGGGAAGTACCCCTGTATGTGCTGCTTGGCGTCATTGGCGGAGTCGTCGCGACGACCTTCACCTGGAGTCTGTATAAAGCTGAGGACTTCTTCGACAATCTCAAAATCACCGACTGGACCAAACCGATTATCGGTGGGTTATTCCTCGGAATGGTCGGATTTTTCTTCCCCCAGGTCTTTTCCGGCGGCTATGAGGCAATTACCGCCGCCTTGCAGGGCAAAATGGTGCTCTGGCTGCTGGGCGTACTGATTGTCGCCAAAATTGTTGCGACCAACCTGACGCTGGGCTCCGGGAACTCCGGCGGGATTTTTGCCCCGTCGCTCTTTATGGGCGCAGTCTCCGGCGGCGCGTTCGGTGCAATCGTTCATCGCCTGTTTCCGGCGGTAACAGCCACTTCGGGTGCGTACGCCTTGGTGGGCATGGCGGCAGTAGTCGCAGGAACCACTCATGCGCCAATGACGGCGTTCTTAATCATTTTCGAGATGACCCGCGATTATCGCATTATCCTGCCCTTGATGATCGCCTGTGTCTTCGGCACACTGGTGGCTCGGAGCCTCCTCGGCGAGTCCATTTATTCGCTCAAACTGGTGCGCCAGGGCATCCGTCTGTTTCGGGGACGGGATATCAATGTCCTGGCACGGCACACCGTTGCCGAGGTGATGCGGAAAGAATTTGAAACTATCCCGCAGTACCTTACCCTGCACGAGATATTCCGTCGCATGGAGCAAAGCTCGCATTGGGATTTTCCGGTCGTGGACGGGGAGGGGAAGCTGACCGGGACGCTCTCTTTCCAGGACATTCGACGTTTGCTCACGCGGACCGATGTCGATCAGCTCATCATCGCCTCAGACATTGCCCATCCAAACCCGCCGACCGTCCATCCCGAGGAAACCCTCGACAAGGCGCTACAACGCTTCGGCCCGCGCGATATTGCCTTTCTACCGGTGGTGGAGGATAAGCCGGACGGCAAGTTGGTCGGCGTGCTGCGCAAGAACGAACTCACGCAATATTACAACCGGCAGTTGGTAGAAAACCTGACCCAGGAATAATCTGAGAACCGGTGTATTCCCTCTCAGGTGGCACGGGCGTCTCGCCCGTGGCTAATCATGGCTGAGACGATTGTGAAACTTCTGGGTGGCAACCCCAAACTTGGTCCGCCGCAGGCGGGCCTCATTTGGGGTTGGTGACATCGCACACGTGTAGGGGCAGGTTTAAAACCTGCCCAATAGGCGGGTCTCAGACCCGCCCCTACAGATGGCCACCCCACCACCCCAAACTGGATCCCGGCTCAAGGCCGGGATGACACGTTTTTCAACATTGTCACCCAGCGCTTGCCCGCCTTCGGAGGGCAGGCTGGGGTCCATGGTGGGTGCAGAGCACCCACCCTACATTGCTTAATAACAAACAGCGGGTGCCCACCATTTTCGGCTGGGTTGGCCTTCCACTTTGTGTTAGGGGGGGCATCTCTGTTCGATTGCTTTGATTCAGCATCACAGCTATGTTATCAACGGCTGATGAGTAACTTTTGTGAAGATAATCTAG
>CAYWVO010000005.1:0-93221 GCA_964461835.1 uncultured Ignavibacteria bacterium
CCGAAAGGCTACGCTACTCTTTTATCAATTTCCACACCTTTTGAAATTAACTCGAAGCCTCCGTCGCTCAACCACTTGAAATTCTGGACTCAAAAGCCCTCAGTTTGCCGCTTTTATCCGCAGCAATTCGTTGAACTGGTCTAATGTCGATTTTTACCTTACTCCCTACTAAAGATTTCCATCTTTCAGCTATATGCGTCAATTCTCCTTGAGATAACTTGCCACTGGGTTCCACTTCCACAACGATATGATCCAGCTCATACTGAATTGCCTTCATTTTCCTTATTCCGGCACTCATTGTGTAATTGATAATTGGGCCCGCGATTTTCGTTCCATCTGGTGTGACAATTAAATCAGAAACTCGCCCTTCGATGCAGTCAATGATCGGCATGTGTCTCCCGCAACTGCAGGTGGTGGACGCGGAAGTCGCCAAATCGTTTGTCCAATATCGTATAAACGGGAAAGCAGTAGAATGCAGTTCTGTCAGAACAATGGTTCCTGTCTGGCCGTCTTTGACCGGCATTTTTGAATGAGGATCCAAAATTTCCACGTATAAATTATGATTCATGAGATGCATGTTCCCAGCTTCACATTCAAAAGCAATGATGCCATTTTCGGTATTGCCGAATTCATTTACAACTTTCGTATTTAAAGCCGATTCGATTGTTTGGCGCTGCTCTTGGTACAACACTTCACCCGTGGCAATTACCGTCGGAATAGAAAGGGCCTCGATTGCGATTTTTTCCCCCTGGAGGTGCTCAATAAACTGGCAAATCGCAGATGGATAGCCATAGATATACCGGGGTTTGAACTTCCGAAGCGCGTGGTAGAATGCCACGGAGTGCGATGATTGCAATTTAAAGGAGTTATAACGAATCCTATTGAGTAGAAGATCCTTTGCTTGCCATTTTCTGCGGTTCAGTTTATCCAACGGTAATCCCCAAAAGCAGGCTTGCCGGTCTCCGATCTGTACGCCATGCCAACCGTATACTTCGTACATGACCGCATCCATATATGCCGTGGCAATTCTATCCTTTTTGAAAAGGAGTGGCTCACCTGTTGAACCGGATGTTTTCCGTGCCGAGGTCGGTATATCTACAGGAACACAAACGGATTCAATATTTTCTCTCAGCTGCTGTTTTGTCGTTAGCGGAACCCGCTGAAAGTCTTCAGGGGTTTCGATATCCTCTAGCGATATTGCGTTCTCTTTGAAAAGGTTGCGGTAATACGGGCTATGGTCGGTCGCATGGCGCAGGAGACTCCGCAGCTGCATCCACTGTTGTTCTTTTTGTTTCTCGTGAGGCAAATTAAAAAAGTGCCTGACCTGCAAACGGTACCTCAATACAGGTTCTTTGCGCAGCGCGTAAATCGGCTTTAGGATTAAATTGCGACAAATCCAAGGTTTCATTACTATGCTCGGAAGCTGCTTCTTATTAACTCTTCCAATATTTTTTATACAACCCAATCATCGCGGCTGCCCTGGCTGTGTAGTATACGAGATACAAGACGAAGAGGGCAGGAATAAACCGATAGATCCTGAATTGATGTCCACGGACCGCTGCTGTCAGCACCGGGACAAAAGCCACCATAAGCAATGCTGTCCAGATGGGGACAGCACCCATCACACTTAAAACCAGGGCGGGCAGAAGCCCAAGGAGCAGGACTAGATGCACATAGGTCATTAAGACCGGTTTGTCCAGCTTTCCATGGGAGAATAAGGCCGTATTTCCCCGCGCCCGCCAGGCGGTTTGACGGGCAAACTGCCGCAGCGTCTTAGGATTCCCCAGATGGATTGCACTCACTGCCGGATTATCAACGATTCGGCACCGATTTTTCCACAACCGGTTTCCCAGTTCAACGTCTTCATCAGTGGCCAGGGTCTCATCAAAGCCGGAAACGTCGGTGAACACGTCCTTTCGAATAACGAAATTTGCCGAACCAATGAACGAGGCATCACAGGGCTCACTTTCTCGTTGTGCCGACCAGGCACGTTCCACCCATGAAGCAGCAGCGGGGACATCGCAACGGGGGCCGGTCGCGGCAATGGTCTCATCGGCCAGGGTCTCCAGAGCGGCTTCGCGCCAACCGGGGCAGAGGATACAATCTGAATCGATGAATGCCAGAATCGGGTTTTGCGCCTGTTCTGCACCGAAATTGCGCAACCCGCCGATGGTCTTGTCCGGCAAGACAAATGTCCGCACACCCGCGAATGTCTCGGCAATTGTCACAGTCGCATCGATTGAGCCATTATCAACCAGGATTATTTCATCCTCGGGAGCCTTTTCATCCACAATGCTTTGCAGACAGCGGCCTATATGCTCGGCTGAGTTCAGTGCCGGTATAATAAATGAAATGGCGGCCATATTCTGTTTTCGGCTGGAACTGCCGTTTGATTTGAATCCGGCTATGTCTGCTCCATGAGCCTCTGGTATTCCTCCTGTACCCGCTGTGCCATCGCTTGATGAGAAAACTGCCTCGCAATTACCGTCGGCCCGTTTTTTCGCATCTGCTCTCGTAACTTGTTATCCTGGAGAATATTCCCACACGCCTCCGCCAGTGCAACAGGATTCCGCGCTGGAACCAGCAACCCATTCTCACCGTCGTGGACCACCTCCGGGTTACCGCCAACATTGGTCACTACGGCCGGTACCCCCAGCGCACAGGCTTCCAGAAGAGCGATCGAAATACCCTCATGCAGAGAAGATAAGACAAAGATATCCAGTAGCCGCAATAAATCCGGCACCTCCCGCACAAAACCTGGGAAGATGACTTTTTCCGCAATGCCTAAATCTTTGGCAAGTTGTTGCAATCGTGGCAACTCCGGGCCGTCCCCGGCGATAATCAGGGTCACATCGGGGTATTGAGTCAGCAGATGCTGGTGCGCGGCCAGGAGATCATGGTAGGCCTTTACCGGCGTTAATCTGCCGACGGTCCCAATCACCGCATGACCGTCGGGGATACCCAATGCCCGGCGGGATTTTATTGGGTCTGCCGTAGACTGCAATCGCTGCAAGTTGATACCATTGTGGATGGTAGAAATGGCGGTTCGCGGGAAAACATGTCGTAATTGCCGCTCAATATCATGGGAAACTGCAATGAGCATATCGACGTGTTTTCGGACGGTCCAGTCGTTCAGGAACTGATAAAACCGTGCTTTCATCTTCTTGATGCCGGATTGCGGCTCCGGCATCCCATGCACGGTACGAATCACATTCCGTACCCCCGCGGCCTTTGCTGCCCGCGCCCCGAGGACCGTCTCCTTATAGCGGTGTACATGGAGGATGTCAGGATTCGACCGCCGTAGTGATTGCTTGGTTAACCGTATTAATTTCAATGAGTTATGCTGACTTTCTTCGAAAACATCGACCGGGATGTGTGCAGCACATAGGCAATCGGCCAACGTACCCGAGTTATACAGAATTGCCGAGAGTTCCAACTCTTCGAATCGGATCAATTCGCAAAGCAGGTCGGCGATTTGTACCTCCGCGCCCGCCCACAGGTCCCCCGACGCGAGGTGGCATACTTTTATCTTTTCGAGGGTTCCCATGAGGTGTACCGCTCACCCGTCACATACTTAAACCACGCAACAGCAATTGCCAGATTCGCAATGGCGAAAAAATATACGATGCGAACAATATTCACTCGATGCCAGCCGGGAAAGAGGAATCCCAGCGAAGCGATCAGGTAAAATGCCGTTTGCGCGATAAACAGCCAGCCGTATAGCGGGTCGAATGGAATTAAGTAGATGTTTGTCAGATAGGCCACTGCCAGGAACACCGGCACCAGCCAGCGACATAGCTTGTGACTTACCAGTTGCACGGCGTACAGGCCATACGCAAAAGGATTCAATAGGGCCAAGTGATGAAAGAGCACCTGGAGTCCATGGACGATAGTACGGACTTTACGCTGGAACTCCTCCCGAAACGATCGCACCAGTTTATAGGAGCACATGACCTTCGGATCGATAATTGCGCGCAGGTCTTGCTTCACCGCCCGGAGCGGGATATAGAAATCGTTTGACATCTCGGGAGCCCAATCCAGAGTCAATTCCCGGCGGGTAGCATAAAAGGCGCCGCTCAGCCCGGTCGTGGAACCGAGATCGCTTTCCAGCCGGCGCAACCACATGTCGTAACGAATATACAATCCCTCCCGATTCGTGCCGTCGGGATCATCGATGATTGCGTCCTGACTGGTAACACAGCCAACCCGCGGATCATTGAAATTTTGCATCATCTCCCGCAAGGCACCACGGGGCAGGACGATACTGGCATCCGAAAAGACAATAATGTCCCCCCAAGCTTTTTCACGGGCCTGGCCTTGGGCGAAATGTTTTCCCTGCCGCTCTGCCAACCGAACCATTTCGATTCCATGGCTCTCCCCATAGCCGCGGAGCAGTTCATCGGTGCCGTCGGTTGAACAGTCCGAGGCCACAACAATCTGCAGGAGTTCTTGGGGGTAATCGAGATCCAGGGTATTTTGCAATTTGGTTCGCACGCGTCGTTCTTCGTTATAGAAGGGGATAATCAGCGTAACTGCGGGCAGGTGTGGTTGTTTGTTCACCGGGCGACGAAGAAACGCCCGCAGCAAAAGGAGCACGACCGGATATCCCGCATAGGTGTAGAGAATAAGCCCTACACTTGCCCAGAAGAGTATTTCCATATCACCGGTTACCGTGGGCTGAAAACCCCTGTATGTCGATTTATCTGATATTCTGGCCACCGGATTCGCCGGTCACGCATTGCCGATACACCTTAATATATTCGTTCACGTTGTGGCCGATACTGAACTTTTGTCGGACGCTCTGGCGGCCGGCTTCACTTATCGTCTGTCGCAATTGATGATCACTCAACACCTGAGTTATGCGTTCTGCCAGCGATTGGTCGTCCGCCGGGGGAACTAAAAAGCCGGTTACGCCATCATCGACAATCTCTTCCGGTCCACCCGAAGCGGTCACGACCACTGCTTTACCGGCGGCCATTGCCTCGATAGTGGCAATCGATAATCCTTCCGTAAGTGAAGTTAGGGCAAATAGGTCTATCTGCGAAAGAAGCTGAGGTATATCTTCACGAAAACCGGTCACGATCACCGTTTCGGTTAAATCCAATTCCGTGATGAGCGCGTTGAGCTGATCCAGCAGAGCACCCTCACCCTGGCCGATGATCAAAAAGCGGCTTTCCGGAATTTTCTCCCGGACAATTTTCGCCGCCCGCACCAGATATTCATACCCTTTCGGCTCTCTGATATTGCCGACCGCCGCGACCAGCGGAGCATCTGTGGGAATACCGTACTCTTCCCTTATTCCCCGGTGAACGTCCTCAGTCTCGAATACCGAAAAATCCACCCCATTGTAAATGCGGTGAACTCGCGGCGGCGGCATTTTCCAGCGGTCGATCAACGTCTCGCGCATGAAATCGGAAACGGCGATAATCCGGCAGGCACGATGCCGGACCACGGCCAATTTCAAGCGTGTTTTTAGCTTCTGCTCGGTCCAGTTTCCAATCAGCCCATGGAAGGTTGTGACCACCGGTTTTCCGCAGAGCCATCCGCCGAGTGTCGCATAAAAATTCATATCGTCCAGGTGCGCATGCAGCAGGTCGATGTGGTATTTCCGAATAATCTTCCGCAGGTGGCCCAGGAAGGCCAAGCCGTTCATCTGTCGGAGCGGTATGATTTCCACAGGAATGTCCAGCGCGGTGAGGTTATCATACACCCATCCTGGCCCGGTCGCCACCGCCGCCGAGGCAAACCTATCCCGGGGAAGATGGTGAATAATATTAATCAGGACAGTTTCCGCCCCCCCCGGCCCGGTCGTTTCAATGAGATGAAGAATGTTCATCACAGGGTTGCAGTTGGACGCAAAGCGTTTCGCACCGCACTGGCCACATCAATGAGCGCACTGAACCCCTGCAGCAGTGCCAACGTATCGCTATGAATGTCCGCCTTGGGTTTGAAATGCAGTGCGGTGCTGACACAGGAGTAATGACCGTCTCGCAAGGCCGTGATTATTTTCTCCTCAGTCAATTCCTCCACCAAAAGCGTCACTCCCATGGGGTAGAAACCACGCGATTGGTGAAAATCAACACCGAAGAATGCCAGGAGGTCCGGGTGCCACTCACGGAGGTGCTGGAATTTGCGAATGGCCGGAGGCCGGGGAATATATTTGCCATCGCTGCGCACATTCCAGATCTCCGCACCATCCAATTTGCGTACCCACGCGGGTTCCAGCGGATAATTACGATGATCCGGGTGCGCAAGTATTGCCACACCGCCCAAATCACGGATATGGTCAATAACTGCACTCGGATCGGTCGTATCGGTCAGCTCCGTGACTCCTAAACCGAGAATGTGAGTTTCCTGAATGCAGGTAAATTCCAGCCCCGGAATAAGGATAAATCGGTCGGTTGAATACCGGCGGCACTGCTCGCGCAAGTCTTCCACAGAGCGTTGATTCATATCCTGCGAATGTTCCGTGATACACACAAAGTCAAAACTGCGATCAAAAAAGAAGGTACTCACTTCCGCCACTGGCAGAACGCCATCGTGAGAAAACAGACTATGGGCGTGAATTGCCCCTCGCAGCAGGATACGCCTGCTCATCGCATCTTCGCCCATAAACCGCGCAGGCCGGAACGACAGTAATCCTGTAGTTCCTGTATGGCCGGTCGCAAATCATCACGTTGCCAGATTTCCAATTTGGTCCGTCGTCCCGCCGTCCGGCAGAAATTCCACAGGGTGCGTAACCGTCCCGGATGGTCCGCCGGGAGCGATAACGATCGACGGCGATGAAGCAACGTAATCAGCATATGGTCGAGGTCTCCCAACAGCCAGCGTGTCCGCACACCGGTTTCGTACGTCATAATGGGATCAATTTCTCCACCCACCATTTGCTGATAGAGAAGATAGGGGAAATCGACGCCGGCATCTACGGCCAACTGCAACGATCCCCAAAAACGACCGTTAATCTCCATCAGTTTTGGTACTCCATCTCGTTGATCGACTTTAAATTCGACCATCGCCACCCCATTCCAATCGAGCGCTGAGAGGATACGTTCTGAGAAATCACGCATTTGTTGATCGACTGGGATTGACTCCCGTAAGACACTCACGCCGCCGGAGGGGGGTTTCTCGCGGAGACGACGATGGGCGAATAACGCCAGCGACCGCCCCTCCGCAAACAAGGCAAACAACCCACACCCAGGGCCATGGATCCGCTCCTGGATAAGGGGGAATGGCGTCTGCTCGTGAATGTGTTTGTATTTTGCCTGCAATTCCTCCGCCGAATGAGCGTACTCGATTCCGCCGACGACCCAGCCTTGCGGCGTCAATTTCTTTGACTGGCAAGGCTTTATGACGACCGGATAGGTCAGGGAATTGGCAATATCCGGCAAGTGTTCGAGATCATCAACAAACACGGTCTCGGGGATCGGTACATCACAATCGGTGGCAATCCGCATGAGTTGGTCCTTTTTGGATGCCCGCTCATACGATCCACCACCGGAGAGAGCCACGGTCACCTGTGGGGGGAATTGCTCGCGGATTTCCGCCACCAGGGAACACGTGATATCCGTGGTCGGCACTAACAACAGGGCCGGATATGCCTTAGTGTATGCAAGCAATGCCTCTTGAAACGCCCTCGGCGCGAACAGGGGGGAGGGATACGTGAATTCCTTCCAGCAGTAACGGGAACAGCCGGCCAGGCTGCGGCGACGCTCCTCACCGACAATCACGCGAAGGTTTCGGCGCCCCAACGAACGCGTCACGGCCAGGGTCGACCGCTGATCCCCATCTGTTATCATAATATCCATCCGACTTTATTGTCGGCAGATGGCGCTTCTCGCAGAAAGCTGCATTTCGCTTTAGCCAGTGCCGCCGGTCGCCTGTAATTCCTTGGCTTTGGCTTTCTTACGCACAATATGGTGCAGGGAGATGGTCAGGGCAATGATCATGAAGAGATGCGGATAGTACAACACGGTCAAAAATGCTCCGCCGACCGCATAGCCGAGCAAACTCAAATCGAGAGCGTGCGAACAATACAGCAACCAGGGTTCGTCGAGGTTGGCTCGACGGTACAATTTTCGGGATTCGGCGTTACGACGGTAAAGCATGAGGAATATCCCGAGGAGGACGATCAATCCGCCAATCCCCAGCTCGGAAAGTGCTTCGATGTAGATGCTGTGTGGTGCGGTGGCACCGCCCTGGATCGCCGCTGGCCGATAACTGCTGTTATAGGCTGTTGCGAAATTCCCTAGACCGACACCCGTTACTGGATGATCGCGCGCCATCCGCACGCCCGCTTTCCACAAATCAATACGGTGGGAAGCAGTGGCGTCTTCCTCATAATCTTTCGCCGAAATGAACCGCTCCTGCCAAGCATCAGGGGCCGAGACCCAGAATCCGGCAATAAACAGCACGACCAGCGCGAGATGGATAAACTGTCGGCCGCTCTTTATCCAAAAGGCAATTGCCATCACGAAAAGCGCCAGCGCCGCTCCACGCGAGCCACTCATGAGGATCGAGAGTGCAAAGGCAATCGTCATCCCCGTCGCTAGCAGTTTGAGAATTGTCGTCCGGCATGATTTTGCGAGATATAAGGCGAGCGGAATAACTACCACCATCGCCATGCCAAAATCAGTAGCGTTGGCGAAAAAGGCCGAGCCGCCACCTACTCCCTGGTGTATGAAGAAGTCCTGATTAGAGACGGTGCCAATCCCGGAGGCATAGCCACGGATCTGGAATTGACTGAGTTTGAGATTCAGCAGCAAATATACCCACATAAAGATCTGCCACTTGGCCAGGGAGTTGAGCAGGTGAATCAAGAGGAAACTGGTCACGAGCCACTTACCCAGGTCAATCAGCCGATCAGAGGCAAGCGAGGTACTAAAAGCAAAGATCGCGGAAACCAATCCCAGGGCCAGCCAGAGCGCGAAGTAAGAGTAGATTGAATCATTGACCAATCTCAGTTGCCGTTTCAGTGCGATACTGTGAATTAGCCAGATAGCCAGTGTAGGAAGCATGATGAGTTTGCCGATCTGCAACACCTGTAAGGCGGGGAACATCGACTGCAGACGGGCATACTCGAAAACCACGTACGCCAGGGCGCCCAGAAATGGCTGGAACAGCATGGTGACGGCCAGGATCAGGACCCCAACGACGCCAACCACGAGAGTGGGATTTACCATATTGATTGCAATGCCGAGGATCACGGAGAGGACGATTATCCCCATCAGGAACAGCCGAAACGGCGTGAAATACTTCTGCTCATGGAGGACTGTCGTTGTGACTCGGGTGTGCATTACTGATCACTTTCCGGGATACCGATGGTTCAGTTTCTCCATGTTACCTGCATTATACGGTCAAAGGGTACGAATTGTGACGTTCGATTCCTTCACCAGTCCTGAGCGAGACAATATCCTCGACGAAGAAAAGCACAATCCTTCGTCGGGTACATGGGCCGTTGGAAATCAATAGCGTATGCAAAGTTCCCATTTCGTGGCAACACCGGCCCGGTTTGTTCGCCGTATCCATATTTAGGCGATCCCTCTGGGTAACAAAACGCGTTTAATACTTCGCATTATATTGACGACATTTGGAGGAAGAAGTGAAGCCAGCAGATATACGATGGCCTTGGCAACTTTCTTTCGGGACTTGATGCTGTTTACAAAGTGTCGGCGACACTTGAAATGCTGGTTGCAACTGAAATAATGATATCCCAGTTCATAATGCGCCATCGCGAGTTGATCCAACATATGCCGTCTCGATTGAGGTGGCAAATCGGTGTAGTATTCAACGTGTTTTTGCCAGAGCATGATCTTGGAGGTAAGACGACGCTCCGGATTGCCTGAGAGATTGCGGCCGTGAATACGGCAACTGGCAATGGGCGTATCAATATACCCAATGCTGTATCGTTTGGCCAATCTGAGGAATAAATCGTAATCAACTTGGGCATATAGCCGCTCGTCAAAAGGCCCAACTTCGTCAAGGCAATGGCGTCGGATAATCAAACTCGGCATAGTCATGAACCTTTCCCGGACTAAAAAATCGAAAACGTTTCCCTCGAGCCTTAGATATCTCTCCCCTATACGAGATTTTGGAATTTCATGAAAAACTGTTTTGGTGGCCATCCAGGAATTGTGAATGACTCCGTCGGCATCGAACAATGTAACATCCCCGAAGACAACCTCGATTGAGGGCTCGGTATCCAAGAAATCGACCTGTAGTTCCAGGTGTCGGCGAAGCCAGAGATCGTCATCGTCATGAAAAGCTACGTATTCGCCAGAGGCCATCTCGAGCCCGATATTGCGGGTAACCGAGGGGCCGCAATGATCTACCGTTACGAAAGTCACTTTATCACGATAGGACTGCAAGACATGTGCCGTATCATCTGTCGAACCATCATTGACGACGATTATTTCATAATCGGTAAAGGATTGATCCAATATGCTGTCTAAACATTCTCGTAAGAATGCATCGCGATTATATGTGGCAATAATGATGCTTACTTTGGGCATCCCCAGATCCTTTTTATGCGTCAGAATCGCGGATCCTCGCTGACGCCTATTCTCTGCCTAACGATTTTAGAACCGCAAACGCTGCTTTGCGGTGTTCTGACTCCAAAGTCAACCAGATCACTCCAGGAATGTAAAATAGGATCGCCAGAATGAGCCAAACACCGAATTGTACCAACGATTCAACGGCAATGTATATTCTCACATACAGCATGAACGCGATAAATGGGATGCCGCTCAGTAACGGTGGAATAAACGATTCCTTGATGTATGTTAGCAGCGGGACTTGTAAGGTTCGGCAAATATAGACCGGGAGAATAAACGTTCCATACACGGTTAGCGGAATTGCCGTACCCAGTGCCACGCCATATATGCCATACGGTCCAGCCAATAAGATGCTGAGGGCCAAGTTGGCCAGTGATTGGCTCAAGTTAATGAATGCCAAAGCCTTGATTTTGCCCATCCCCATAAAAATACTTCCGGAAACGAATTGGGTAAGAAATCCGAAATAGGCCACCGTTAAGATCGTCAATACTGTTGAGGATGCCGGACCGTATTCATTGCCCATCCAGAGGTTAATAAACTGTTCGCCCAAGAGCAAAAACGTTGCAGTAATGGGGAAGATCAATATCAGGAGGTATCTGGTGCCGATTATTAATAGCCGACGCAGTTTTTCGAATTCGTTGCGGGCGTCAAATCCGGACGCCATTGGGGTTAAGACGACGCTGTAGTTTGATACAAGTTGCTTAAGGTAAGCCACCAGATTGGCCCCAATTGCAAAAAATGTGATCGCCGAGGCCGAAATCATGGAACCAATCACGATGGAATCGGTCAAGAACGACATCTGTACCGAGATCGCAATGATAAACGTGTAAAAACTAAATCCCACTACCATTCTTAAAGTTTCCCGACGGGCGAGTTTCGGATGGATGCGAAGTGGTTTAAAGATTTTCTTGCTCCACAGTACCTTCCCAATGAATTCCAGGATGCTGGTACCGAGGGCAATGGCTCCGAGAACGATGATGCCGCCACCCATCTTAAGCAGTATGACAATAAGTGCCGTCCTGATGATAACCACGGTAATGTCGATGGCGTTGTTGAGATCAAATCGTTGCAGGCCGTTGAGAATGGCATTAAAAACACCGAAGGGGAAGCCCAGAGCAATATTCGAGCCCACGAGCAGGATGACAATCCTCATTTCGTGATGATATTCATCAGGCACGACGAACAGCCTATCAGCCACGGCGCCTACAATGACACTGAGCAGCAGCGTAATCGCGGCGGGAACCAGATAAGCTACCAGCACGGTATTTATAATTTCGTTGATTTTGTCGTCGTCACCAAGGGCATGGTATTTTGAGACAAATTTGACGATAGCGGGTCGTATCCCAAAATCCAGGATTCCCATGTAACCAGTGAGCGAGCCAACCAGCACCCAGACACCATACCCAACATTACCGAGCGTGTGCACGACAAACGGCGATAGAAAGAAAGCGACGACCAGACCAACGAAATACCTGACGTAGTTCGATGCCATGTTCTTTATAGCAGTTTGCTTTAGGCCCATTTTTCGCTATATCCTATGGGACTATTCCCGTCGCCCGCCCAATTGGTCGTCTGTTTCCCATAATTCACAGTGACCTCGGTCGTAGATAGGGAGTCCGGCCCTGCAATTCAACCTTTGATTCTTAGGACCAGCCCCAGCATCCTTGTGTCACGACCATGGAAGTCTATGAATCGGTTGCCGGTTGAACAATCCCCCGATCTCCTTTCACTCACGCACGAATTGTATATACCACGTGGGCAAGCAGCGGCCTGCTGGTTGCACAGGGAAGGGTTATTCTTCGCAACAGCAATGGATTGGCGTTCATGGTGTTGCGTCCCGGCGCCGCAGTCACCGCATAGCTGAAACCGGCGTCGGCCAGAACCCCGGTAATTCGCTTATATGCCTCCACATCCATCCCGTAGGGGTAGGCAAATCCCGTAACCGGCTCCTCGATTTCCCGTTCGATATCCTCCCGTGACCCGATAATTTCATCCCGTGCTCGTCCGATTTCCGCCTGCGCCAGATTGCAGTGTGTTCTGGTGTGGGCGCCAAAACGAATCCCGGCGGACATCATCTCACGGACCTCATCCCAATTCATAAACCACTGGTCCATATCGACCGTAGCACTGCCCTGAACCAGTGACTGCAAAGATCCAACAGCGTCCTTCGCGCGGGTATCATCCATTTTTCTCAGGTGTCGACGTAAAGTGGAATGAAGCCGGATGCGCAAGGCAGTGGGATCACGCCCAGATTCATCGAGCTGCAATGAAGGGATGTTCATTGCCTTCGCTATTGCTGATACGGGCACTGTGGCAGGATCCCATTGCCTAAGATATTCCAGTAACTCCAACCACCACGGCACCTGGGTACGATCAATGAACGCGGATGGGAGGTAAATCGTCGCCGGGACCGCAAAATGCTGCAAAATCGGCAATCCCAATTCGTACACTGAACGGTACCCGTCATCAAAGGTAATGGCGACAGACGGCGCGCTCCAGCGACCCTGGGTTTCCAGTTCCTCCCTGGCGTCTTCAACACTGATCAGCCGGAAACGTTTTTTCAGAAACTTCAGATGAGCGGCAAATTGGCTCTGAGTGTGCACTCCTTGGTTCCACCACTCGGTCGGGGGTGTTTGGTCGGCGGTAAGTTGATGATACATGAGGATCAACAATGTGTTATCATGCGGCCGGTTCCAGTGCCCAACGAGACGATACCCGCCGCTATAGAACAGGCAGGATTTAACGAAGTTTTTGAAAGACATCGGAATGGCTGTTGATACGTTGTCGCGGCCAATCAATGACTACGAGACAATTTTTATTCTAACTCCACCGAATATACAAGAGGGCGTTCGTCACCTTCAATAAGATAATACCGAGCGGGTGGGGATATTTTGCAGCCGTTTCTGTAGGTACCATAGGTCGTTTCCCTGCAGTGCATTTGGAAAAATCAACCTTGCGCCAGATTGGGCAACGACTAGATTGCAGGGAACGAGAATGCCTCCCGCTATGGGAATAGACGGTGGAGGATAGAAATCCGGCATGCGGGTCAGCGGCTTCACCATTCTGATAATCCTCCTGATCGCGGTGCTCCTGCTGCCCATCTGGCTGATACCATTCCCACCGTTGACCGATTATCCCAGCCATTTGCTCAGTATCTTCATTTCTGCCGAGTACAATAATCCTGTTTATGATTTCGGAAAATATTTCGTCGTCCATTGGCGTCCGATCCCGAATCTCGGATCAGAAGTATTAATCTATGGATTGGCCCAAGTGGTACCGATTACGGTGGCGGGGCGGATTTACCTGTCTTTGTTTAGTGTTTTGTATGTTTTGGGAGGGGTATACCTTGTCCGCTCATTCGATCGACGGAATACCGTTTTGGGCATCTTTTCAGTCCTCTTTGTCTTCAACTGGTATTTCAATCAGGGATATCTCAATTTCTGGGGCAGCATTCCGCTTGCCTATTTCGCATTGGGGTACTGGCTCCGCCACCCCCACCTGGCCGGGTTTGGCAGACTGACGCTATTTTCCGTCCTGTGTCTGCTCGTGTATTTCTTTCATTTTGTCTCGTGGGCTCTTCTCGGCTTAATTATCGGCATTTTCATACTCAGTGATCGCACTCAGTGGAGTACCCTCTGGCGGATAATTGTTGCGTTCGTTCCCTCACTCGCGCTCTTTGGATACTACTATTTTGGCCTGGCAGCCGGCGTTTCCACGGTCGGCAGCGCAATTTACGACCATCCAATCGGCAATATCACGTCCGCACTTATTCGCTCGTTCACCCATTTCACGCGGCCCGGCATTGCCGTGTATGTTGTCCCGCTGCTGGTAATCGCCGGGCTTTTTCTCTGGGGAAGTGTAGTCCGCCGCCAGTTTCAAACCAGCCAGCAGCGGCGTGCCGTGCTGGCGGTGGTGGTTCTGGTTCTCCTCTATTTCATGTTGCCGGTGCAAATGTCATCAGTCTGGCCGGTCAACCTGCGTGTGAATCAATTCGTGTTTCTTTTGGCCCTCTGCGCAGTGCCCGCTAAAATGGTGCAACCGTTCCGTCGATCGTTGGCGGGTATTGCCGTGCTCTCATCACTTGTGGTCATCGGCTATGTATGGAACGGGTACCAATCCATGAGCGATAAAATCGAGACCTACGTCTCCGGCATTGACCATATCGAACCGCGCAGCACCATGCTTCCGTTAACCCTTGCTGTGAGCGGTGGGTGGGCAGTGGGCGGCCCGCTCAGCACGACGTGGGCTTACTACCACATCGAGGAAGGCGGCGCCGGCCCGTACCTCTTCGATCTGGCCCACGGACAAATCGTCAACTACCGACGACCGAAACGGGAGATGTTCCCGGCGCCGAGCCTGTATCCGAATCGTCCGCTGGACTACAATCCCGAGCAGCACGCTCAGTATTATGATTATGTCCTGCTCTGGGATCCGAATGAAGAACTTATCGAGCGGGTGGAACAGGATTTCGGGCAAATTTTCCAGAATAGGGAGCTGTTGCTCTACGAGAAAAAATCACGAATCTCACCTTGAACGAAACAGGAATGCCCCGCAATCCGGTCATTCACTGCCGGCGGGCGGTTTCCAGGACTTCGACGAACTTTTCGGTCAAGGCCCGGTATTCGAACTGACCAATGATTCGAGGATTGGGGTTTACGGATGGCTCCCCGCGCAATTTGTTGTTGTATAGACGCTTGATCGCGGCTTTGATTTCTTCGGTGTGGTTATAGTGGGCGATGACCCCGCAGCCGCCGGCGCGCATGGTATCGACAATTTCCCCCCGGTCCCCGAGGGTGAGGACCGGACGTTCCGTCCGCAGGTACTCGAAGACTTTACCCGGATACTGTTGGTTGAGGATTTTTTCCCCGCCGAGAAAGAGCAGCAGGACATCAGCACGTTGCATGGCCCGCAGTGCTTCCGGATGACTCCGAAATCCCAAAAAACGTACGATGCCCCCCAACTGTAAGTCAACGCTCAACTGGCGGCATTTCGGCGTTGGAAAACCAATAAAATCCACCCTGATTTTCTCTCGCAACTCCGGGTGCTCCTCAAACAAGCCCGCCAAGGCATGGAAAAATCGGCCATATGACACGCCGTACACCGTACCCATGTGCAGCAAAACAAATCCATCATCAGCGGCGTCAGTGATAGACACATCCGCATCCAAATCACGGAAATCATCCTCGTCATAGCCATTGGGGATCGCCCAGACTTTGTCGTGTGCCTCCCCGCGGAAGTGTCTACGGATGTCTTCGGCATTACCTTCACTCATGGCGATGACCTGGTCGGCGTGCCGGAGAATAATTCGCATCAGCCACTCGTCAACGGCGGCACGGCGCTGATCGCGATAATTGTGCCGATAGCCCACTACCCAGTTGTCGCGGAAATCTACGACCCAGGGGCGGCGACAGACCAATTTGAGGGTTAATCCGACCAGCTGCGCGGTGTGCGGTGCCGACGTGGTCAGGATGATATCAGGTTCTTCTCGGTTGACGATCTGAAGCGCGCGCATCAGTGCGAAAGGATACCAGGGGAATTTGCTGTCCGGAATGTACGCCCAGTCTTCCACGAACTCACGTAATGGGCTAAAAATCAAACGCTTAAGCCAGCTCACCTGGTTGGCCGGGCAAGCTGAGGCCTTCGAGCGATCGGCAATGGTTTTTGCAGGAAACGCATCCTCAGCCGCGCGGGGGTTACCGAAAAGTAGTCGGTAGATGCCGGCTTCGAGAGCAAGCAAATCGGGCGACAAGGCGCGGTAAATCGCTGTATGCGACGGAATATCTGCCAGCAAGCTGTCATCATGGCTCACCACATAGGGGTTTTTCGCCGTCAACACGATCGGTCGCCACCCCCACCGGTCCAAGTGCTTAATGAATTTGGTTGGCCGATAGACACCGGATGATCTGGCCGGGGGAAAATCGTAGCTGATAATCAGGACCTTTTTTTTATTAGAGGATGTCGTGCGTCCCATCAGTCGTGCCTGTATTCGCGCTCGGGTTACAGTTTGCCGTCAATAATATCGGTAGAATCGGCAGCAGTGAGAAGAGACAATTAGGCCGCCCGGATGACAAATGTGCTTTGCGGAAGATTTCTGTTGTCGATTGAGATTGTCATTGCCGGGATTTGTTACGTATTATTAATTGAGTGGGGGGAATACCACGACGTTACGGCAAGCATTGGACCCCTTGGGCAGATCACGGATGAACCAAAAAGGGGGGTGCCGCCTTCCCAAACCTCAACGATTACTCCGTTTTGGTAACCGAATAACACCAGGCGGCACCTTTCCTCAATGATTCTCCTCTGACCATTTCGGTCGATTCATGACAGTGTTTCCAGGCCAATCACTTGTTGTGTCCGCGAAATAGGCCGGATACGTAGCAGGCGAATATGGCTCTGGAATACGATCCCCCGATTCCTCTGCACGTGCCCTCATGCATCCCCAAGCGCGGCAAGGCATACAGATCAACCTGCGTCGATGAATCCTGCGTTTGACTGCCTACACATGCACACTGGTACCCTGCCTCCCTGACCCGTTCCTTAAGTTGTTCATTGTAGTCATTGTTGGGATACGCAAAAGTGGAGATCGCCGCGCCGATCTTTTTTTCGATAACCTGTTTAGACCGACGCAGTTCCTCTTCCTGCTGTGCCGAAGTGATCCGGGTCAGGATAGCGTGTGAGCAGGTATGCGAGCCGAACGCAATCCCGTGCTCATGCATTTCTTTAATCTCCGCCCAGTTTAGCAGTAACTCCCTGCCGGTCAACATGTTTTCTGGTCCCGAACGCTGCTCACCCAGGGCCTGCACCACTTTCTGTATGGCCGTCGGGTCCAACTCTTTGAGCTGTTCGATAAATTCGTCCGGGTGATGCGCAGCGGCGACAATGTCCTGGCGTTTCTCCGGCGTAAGTTCCGGACATGACTCCAGCGCTTCCGCTATAGTGGAGGATCTAAATTGGTGGCTTCGAAGGAGCACATTGACAGTATGAAACCAGAACATCCTGTCGCTCTCAATATAATCGGTCGTCAGAAAAATTGTGGCCGGGGCCGAGAACGAATGCAGGATCGGGAAGGCATACTGGTAATTGTCCTTCCACCCGTCGTCGAAGGTAATTACGACATACGAGCGGGAAGGTCGCTCGGCGTTCTTCAGATGTTCAACTAGAGTTTCGAGGGAGACAACGGTATAATGTCGAATGCAGTGCTCAATCTGATGTTGAAAAGTGGAGGCAGTGGTCACCATAGCCGGTTGTGGCCGATCCTCACAATCGCCCATCGCCGGGAGGATGCGATGATATGTCAGTATCGTAAAATCAACTCGCTTCAGCACCCGCGTGCGAAACCACGAGTACAGCTTCACCACTCCCGTGTAATACAATGAGATACAGAGGAGATGTTTTATCAATGTGCGCAAGGCGGATCTCATGAAACCTGCTGATTGCTTTTTCTTTTAATCTCGTTGCAACCAGCTTCGCAACGCCTTCAGTGCGGGGGCAACCGGACTGCGACTGATGCGTTCCCGCAGTTTTCGTCGTGCCCGGATTTTTTTCAATTCCGGGGAGTCGACGACATGGACCTCCAGCAGACTGACCTGACCAGATTGAAAGAATGCCGTCAGTGTATCCGGACCGTCAGCCAGTGAGAAATACTGAAGATGCAACGCCTGGGCTAACGACTCATAATCGGGATTCGTCACCGCCACAGAGGTTTCATCGCCGAAGGCGTTGATTTGCTGCAATCGAATAGAGCCTAAGTGTTTATCATTAAAGACGATAACGCCGATTTTTAACTTCTGCCGCATGGCTTCAAGCAAATCCAGTGCGTGGATAGCAAATGATCCATCCCCGGTGAGAATGGTCGCCCGACAGTCTGGACGGGCCGCCGCAGCACCCATGCCCGCTGGGATTCCATACCCGGTCGATTGAAAATCGGAGGGCGTGATGAGCTGGCGCGGCTGGTTGATCTGTGCGTACACGCGGGTGATGGTCTGGTGCAGGCCGGTGTCGGTGACCAGGATCGTCTGTTCATCCAGTAATTCGTTCATTGCCGCAAAAAGTGTCTCAAAGCGCCCATCCGCATAGCCCCGAATACTCGGTTCGCAACTGATTTGTTCTCGCTTTAAGGCCAACAGTGAGCTTTTGCGATTGGCAAGTTCCGCCGTCGTGAATCCGGGGATCGTCATGTCAGCTGTATGGGTCAGGAGTTGTTGCAAGAACGACCGAACATCACCCTGCACCCGCATATCCGGCTGGTAGTTGCCGGCGTTGAGCACTGTCGCAGCGGTATCGACCTGGATGAGTTTTCCGGGGCCAAAATCCAATTTAAATCCCGCAGTCCCGTTGTGCGAGAATTTGCAGCCCAGAGCAAGAATTACATCACATTCAGCAAACAGGTCATTGATAGAGTACACTGACCCCAGAGTAAAATCTAGATCGATCGAGAGCGGATGAGATTCGGGAATGGCCCCCCGCCCTGCGCTGGTGGTTACCACAGGCGCGTTAAACCGGGTGGCCAGTTCCCGCAATTCAGCTGCTCCGCCAAATGCCCCCTGCCCGGCGAAGATCGCAACTTTTGTGTTGCCCGAAAGCAATTCAACGACAGCATCAATCTGAGTTTCTGACGGTTCGTCAGGCAACGGCACTTCCGCCTGTTGGACATCCTCCGCACGTTGCACGAGTGCGTTGGTAGTCACAGTCAGCACGGCAGGACCCGGTTCGCCGGTGCGCGAGAGAACCCACGCCTCGTAAACCCCTTTTCGAATATCCGCAGCATCAGTGATTTCGATGAACCCCTTCGCAATCGGTGCCGTCAAGTGCGGTAAATCGAGTTCCTGGAACCGGAACCTCTTAGAATCCCCTGCGGGATTGATTTGCATCACATGTATGACGGCGGCCGAGTCGGCACGGGCCTGAGCCAGACCGGTGAGCGCATAGGTGAAACCGGGTCCGGGGATAGACACAGTGACCGCCACTTTTCCAGATGCGCGATAATACCCATTGGCCATGAAGGTGGCGGCGGTTTCGCTGGTCGCCAGGATACAGCGCAACTTAGCGCGCCGCAGGCATTCGTACAGATGCAAATTCTGCGTGCCGGGGACACCGAATACCGTATCAATACCGCACTCCCGCAACGCCGCGGTGAGCACATCTCCGCTGGTTATCAATGACGGAGTGTTCATCAGCCAATCGCATTCGGTCAGGCAGGTGCGGATTTACGATGATCTTCTTAAGAACCATCGTTTAATCCGTCGCACCGCCTTCTGCGCCAAAATCTGTATACTGGGATACGGATCATCCCAGCAAAATATCGGGAAATTTGCGCCAAGCCAGGAGCTGGCGCACTCGCCGAGCGTTATGCGGTCGTTCTTCATCAACAGCCGGCAACACTCGAGATCGAACGCCGCGTGAACAAAGCGCGCACCCACGCAGTACGAGTTCTGCGACGGGACCGGATCACCCAGCGCATCCCGGTAGGCCATCAGGCAGACATCGATACCACAACGAGCCGTGAATTCCACAAACCACCAGGGTCGCGCGTTGACCTCCAGAATTTTCAACAGGCGATCCCGGTCGTCCAATTTGAATTCCGCCGAAAAAATTCCCCGGTACCGGGTCTCGGAGAGCAGCCGGGTAAGATCGTCGATCGCCTGTTGCACTCGTGCCGGCTTAATACTGACCATGTAGGTACTATTGCCGAAATCCGTGGGATACATCCGCAGCCGCTGCCGGGCGAGGATGGCCCGGACTGCACCTTCACGATCGACGAAGCCATCGAGGAAAAAGTGATGGGAGGCGTCGCCTTTGATATACTCCTGGAACATCATAGCGAATCCCGCCGACCGTTTCTTCTCAAACTGCGCGATTGCGTCCTCCCGGGAATGTACGTGACACGCTTTCACCCGATAATGTCGGTGAAATCGATAGGAGTCCCGGGGTTTGAGAAATGAGCCGGAAAAATCAGCCAGTTGTAAGTCAGCCAGTTGTTGCGCCGACTCAATGGTGAAGGTCATGGGGTGTGGGATGTTCAGGCGATCAACCAAGTCGGCGAACTTACCCTTATCCAGGAAGAGATCCACGGTATCGGTTGCCGGCTGGCAGCAGAGGAATCGCTCCGGATACCGAGATGACACCTCTGCAATCGGTTTAATCCAAATATCTGTGCACGGCATCAGCACACAGCGAGCCCAGGGGAGCGATAAGAGGAACGGCTCGAGCGAGGCGAGGTCGGAACGCTGGGGCGACGGGGATGGAGGTTCTTGGAACCACTTCGAACCGGCCAGTATCTTGTTGTCTGAGGCGACACAGTACACTGGAATGCCGGCCCGGCCAAAGCTTCTCATCGCCCCCAGGACAGTCAGCCCTGAGCCAAACAGGAGTACCGGAATGTGATTATCAGAGGTTGGCATCAGTTATAGCTCAGGCGTCGCTCGGAGATTGAGGTCCCAGCTCGATACAGAGTCAATACGGTTCTCAATTTGGCGGGATATGACGTTGCGCATACCTTATTCAATCACCGAGCACCATGTCTGATCAATGATTAAAGCTGATCATTCCCAAAACTTCAACTAAAATTCGGCTCCTGTCCCCACCGTGGAAAGACGGGAGATCCTCTATTTCGTCTTTTCGGCAGGCAGGCAATGTCCCTTGATCAGTTGTGGTGTGCGGTATTTCAGTTCATAAGTACCACATTACCTTACAATACAATGAAGTGTTCAGCGCGAGTGAATAGTCGTCTAGCCTCTTGGCAACCCCCGCTGCCATAGCTTATCTTGATTATAAGGAGATATTGTATGCCGAGAAGGATACCGCAGGTGAAGAAACCAATACGATATGTGCGTGTGTCGCTCCTTTCCGCCTGCAACTTCAATTGTCTTTATTGCCGACCGGGGGGGAGTTTCTCCAATGTGTATCAGGCGCGGACTCCGGTCGAAACCGTCAAAACCGCCATTGCCAGTCTGCATGAGTTGGGCATCCGAAAAATTCGCTTCACTGGCGGTGAACCGTTGTTGTATCCGCACTTGACGGAACTGGTTGCATTCAGCCGAACCCTGTCTCCTGACGTGCATGTCGCTCTGACCACCAATGGCAGCTTGCTGACCGAACGCGCTCCTGATCTCGGGAGGGCTGGGCTGGACAGTATCAACATCAGTCTGGATACGCGTGACCCCGGCACATGCCGCCGGATCACTGGTCGAAATAATGTAACCAGCGTCCTGGCCGGCTTGGTGTGTGCCCAGGAGCATATTCCGGTCGTCAAGCTCAATACGGTTGTCTTACGTGGGGTAAACGACGGAGAGGCTGCCGATCTGGTCCACTTTGCGGATGAACGGGGAGTCGACATTCGTTTCATTGAATATATGCCCTCGCGGAATGCCGAATCCCGGGACAGGTACTTCTGTTCCGGGGCTGCTCTCCGCCACCATCTCCCATTCGATCTGTTCCCACTGGCAGAAAAGTCGCCGGGGGCTGCGCGTTATTATGGCTGTAAAAGGCTGGGTATCCGGGTTGGTTTCATTGAACCGGTCAGCAGGCCGTTTTGTGCTACCTGCGACCGAATCCGTCTCACCGCGACGGGCGATCTGTATTGCTGTCTTTTCTCTGAGCAGTCGTTTAACCTGTTTGCTGCGCTCTCCCGTGGCGAAAAGGATATCCGCATCATGGTTGATCGACTTATCGAAGCTCAAACAATCCGGGGCTTTGTAGATTCTGCACGTCAGGAGGAATACCTGCCCCAGTTTGCAGTGACGGGAGGCTGAAGATGAAAGATTTCTCGCATCCTAACCGGCATGGAGCGGCGCGAATGGTTGATATCGGCAGGAAAGGCCGTACAAGTCGGGAAGCCCAAGCCTCCGTTCGGATCCTGCTAAATGAGGACGCCTGTGCCGCTATTCGCGATGAATCCGCAGAAAAGGGTAATGTCCTGACTGTGGCCGCGCTGGCGGGCATTCAGGCGGCGAAAAAGACAGCCGAATTGATACCACTCTGCCATCAGTTACCACTCGACCATGTTGACGTACAGTTTGCACTCGACGAGCAAAAGCATATTCTGACCATTGCGAGTGTGGTCCGGTGTGAAGGAAAAACCGGTGTGGAGATGGAGGCACTGACGGCGTGCAGTGTCGCGGCGCTGACCGCCTATGACATGCTCAAGGCAGTCCAGAAGGATATGGTGATCACAAACCTGAAATTACTGCACAAGCGCGGAGGACAATCAGGTGACTTCCCGCGCTAAGGTCCTGAGTATCGCTATCTGCGTACACAAAGGGGAAAGGAAGCAGTCTGTCCACGAAGCAGAGCTCCGGGAAAATTTCGGGATGATTGGTGATGGGCACGCCGGGTCGGAGCGGCAAGTTTCGTTGTTGCCGTATGAGTCCTTTGCCAAAATATCCCAACCGGGACTGCCGCTCCGGCCGGGTGATTTTGCCGAAAATATTACCACCGAGGGCTTTGATTTGGCGCAGGCCTGCGTCGGAAAACACCTGCGAATTGGTAACGCGGTTGAACTTAGTATCACCCATATCGGCAAGGAGTGTCACGAGGGTTGTCATATCCGTGAACTGGCCGGGGATTGTATCATGCCACGTGAGGGCGTTTTTGCTCGGGTTATCCGGGGTGGTATAATTCGTCAAGGAGACCCTGTTGTCTGGCTCAGATCGTAAATACCGGGTTGCCTTATTAATAATCTCCGATCGTGCAGCGGCGGGAGCACGCGCAGATCGATGCCGGGGGGTGGTCGAGAGCCTGCTGCGCGAGACATCATTTATCCTGACTTCGTACCAAATTTCCAGCGATGATGGCCAGGAAATTGCCGGCGGACTAAAAGAGCTACTGGCAAAAAGCCCTGATCTGCTGCTGACCAGCGGAGGAACGGGCTGCGCCCCCCGGGATAACACGCCTGAGGCCACGCAGCAATTCCTCGAACGACGCACACCGGGAATTGATGAGGCAATTCGCCGCTTCAGTGCGGCCAAATCACAGTTTGCCCTGTATTCTCGTGGGGTTTCCGGCCTTGTTGGTGATACTTTGATTATAAATCTACCGGGATCACCCCGGGCGGTTGAAGAAATCCTGACCTTTCTGTTGCCGACGCTGCCGCATCCGCTGGATTTACTGCGGGGCAGGATTACTGATTGTGCAGGGGAGAAAAATCCCGAATGATAAACTTGCAAGAAGCGTTAGAGCGCATCACCGCCACATTGCCGTTACCGGTGCCGTCTACGGTTTCGCTGGCCGATGCAGTCGGATATGTTCTGGCGGAGGATATTGTCTCGCCGATTGATGTCTATCCCTTTCGCAACTCCGCGATGGATGGATTTGCGATTCGTGCCGACTTATTAGCCGATTGTTCTCCTGAAAGCCCGATCACTCTCCCGGTGGCCAAGACGATTTTTGCCGGCTCAACTGACGTGACCGCCGGAGATCCGAAATCGGTCGTGAAAATTATGACCGGGGCCCGTGTCCCGGAGCCGTATGATGCGGTAGTGCGGGTCGAGGATTGTCGATTTGATGATCAAGCCGCCACGTTTGTAACCGCACCGAAAAAGGGAATGTTTATTCGGCCGCCGGGGGAGGATATCAAAAAAGGGCGGCAATTGTTGACCGCCGGCCACCGCCTCGGAGCGCTCGATATCGGCGTCCTGGCCTCGATCGGCCTGGCCGATATACCCGTGTACCGAAAGCCCCGGGTGCTGCTGCTGGTTACCGGTGATGAACTGCAACCGGTGGGGGAGCCACTGCAACCAGGGAATGTCTACGATGCCAACAGTCACACGGTTGCGGCGCTGATCAGGCCGTTTACCGCTGATTTGGAGATTGTGAGTCCATTTGGAGATCATGAGGAGGAGATGCGGCGGGTATTTCAAAGTGAGACATACGATGTTTTCATCGTCACGGGCGGCGTTTCCATGGGAGATCGTGATTGGGTACCGGAGGCAGCCATGGCGGCGGGCTGGAACAAAGTTTTCCACAAAGTTGCGATTAAACCGGGAAAACCGGGTTTTTTTGCCACGCGTCAACAGCAACTGTTCTTTGGCTTGCCTGGTAATCCACTATCTGTGGCGGTAACCTGTGCCTTATATGTGGTTCCGTCGCTTCGGCGCATGGCGGGGGATTTCTCGGTGAACCTCATGCCCCAACCGGCCCGACTCAGTGGGGAGCGGCGGCGCGCCGACCGCCTGCTGGTCTGGCCAGGGTCGATCCGGGAGGTCGATGGTGTGTGCGTAGCTGAGCTCGCGCAGGCTGAATCGTCCGCGGTCTTGTCCGCGATTGTGGGCAGTGATGGTCTTATCCTGGTTGAGACTGATGCTCCGAATCCACAGGCGGTTCATGTTCTACCGTGGTCCCAACTGTTTGGTGATATACAGATCATAGGCAGCCAGGCTTGACGCGGTAGCGCACTCACGACTCTCGATTTTCCGCGAAAGTTACCTAAGCTTCATTCACCAGGATCGAATTGGGATTGAGAGATTTTTCACTTGACGCTCTCTCTACATTGTTCGTATTCTATTGGTACAATAGCAACTATGGGAATCCATCTGGGGCGAACCAAGCGATTTCCGCAAGTGTGTGAGCTCTGGATTGCAGCGTGGGTTTTGAGTCGGTGGGCTGGGTTCTTCAACTAATCCAGTCTCAAAACTAGACAAGCGGGTGCGCAAGATGCGCTTGGTTCGATCATCGTGTGGTGCTCATGGATAGCAGGCCAATCCTCGTTATCGGCGGCGGCATTGCGGGTATGACCGCAGCGGTGGAGGCCGCCGAAGTAGGTTACCGCGTCATCCTGGTAGAAAAAGAACCGTATCTTGGCGGGCGGGTGATGCGGACGTACCGGTATTTCCCCAAAATGTGTCCGCCGACCTGCGGATTTGAAATTAATGCGCGGCGGATTAAGCAAAATGACCGGATCACGGTTCACACGCAGGCAACTGTCGAGAATATCTCCGGTATCCCCCCCAAGATCAAGGCGAAAATTAGAGTTCACCCCCGGTATGTTACCGGCAAAGTACCGGTCGAAAAGACCGTGCTTGAGCGGGTGACCTCGCAGAGAGTGGATGATTTTAACCTGGGCATGGATAAATGCAAGGCGCTGTATCTACCGCATTCCCAGGCCTATCCACACGAGTACGTCCTCGATCGTGAGGCGTTGTCCGCTGAAGATGAAGCAATGCTGAAGGAGCACGCGGCGGATGCGATTGACCTGGATATGGCGGAGGAGACGCTGGATGTCACCGTCGGTGCCGTAATCGTTGCCACGGGATGGCAGCCATATGATGCAACGAAGTTGGATAACCTCGGCTACGGTCGGTTTCCGAACGTGATTACCAACGTGATGATGGAGCGGATGGCCGCGCAGGACGGTCCAACCGAGGGTAAGATCGTGCGACCTTCCGATGGCAAACCACCGACTAGAGTGGCGTTTATTCAATGCGCCGGATCACGGGATGAAAACCATCTGCCGTACTGTTCGTCGGTCTGCTGCATGGCCTCCCTGAAGCAGGCCCGCTATCTTCGTGAGAAATGTCCCGAGGCCAGGGCAACCGTGTTCTACATCGATTTGCGCACCGTCGGGCGGCTGGAAAAGTTCTACTACGATATGCTCGAGGATGAGTTGTTGACCTTCACCAAGGGGAAGGTTGCCGAGATCGCCGAATCACCCGAGAAGCACAACCTGGTGCTCAAAGTGGAGGACACTATCGCGCGCGAAAACCAGGAGACGGAATTTGATCTGGTGGTTTTGGCAACGGGGATGGTGCCCAACGCACCGGTCGAAAAGGAATTGGATATCGTCACCCGCGATGAGTACGGCTTCATGATTGAATCGAGTAACGGCAGCGGCATTTTCGCCGTCGGGTGCGCTAAACACCCATGCGATGTGTCGCGATCGACCAAGGATGCGACAGCAGCAGCCTTGAAGGCCATTCAGTGCCTGGGAAGCGGGGTGTAGGTTCATGGAAGACAAAATCGGGGTATTTCTCTGTTCAGGGTACGGAATCGCCGAAGCATTGGATCTTGACGCGCTCGCCAAGGTAGCCAATGACGAATACCACGTTGCCTACTGCCGCAAAGTAAAATCCTGTCAGGGGACCGACTTGGATGACATTATCAATGATATTCGCACCGAGAGGCTGAACAAGGCGGTCATTGCCGGCATCTCCCCCCGGCGATACGAAGATACGGTCTTTCCGGATGGGGTGATCGTTGAAAAGGTCCCGCTGCGGGAGCATGTGGTTTGGTGCCAACCGCCGAACGATGAAGATACGCAGATGATGGCGGAAGACTACCTGCGGATGTATATCGCCAAAATCCAGAAAATGCAGGTGCTGGAACCGTTCAAGCCGGAAGAGGTTATCGATAAGACCATTATGGTCGTCGGTGGTGGGGTCACCGGATTGACCGCGGCACTGGAATCCGCCAGGGCCGGGTACAACGTGCGTTTGGTGGAAAAGGCCGATCATCTTGGCGGCTGGACCGCCAAACAGCATAAATCGGTCCCGATGAAACAACCATTCCGCGAGTTGGAAGACACCGGCATTGCGGCGCTGATTGCTGAAGTGCTGGACCACGAGCGGATAAAAGTTTATACCGGAGCAGAGACAAACGGGATTGTCGGTGCGCCGGGGTTGTTTGATGTCACCTTATCGTCCAGCGGCAATGGCAAGCCGGCCGGCGGGGTGATCGATCAATTCCGTACCGGAGCGATTATTCAAGCCACCGGCTGGAGACCGAAAGATCCGCGTCCATCGCTACCCTACGGCAAGCTCGATAATGTCATCCTCAATGTTGATCTGGAAGCGATGGTCAAGGAAAAGGGCGCAATTACGCGGCCCTCAGATGGCAAACCGGTCAAGAAAATTGCGTTTATCCAGTGCGGTGGATCGCGAAAGAAAGAGGATCATTCCTACTGTTCCTCCATTTGTTGTTTGACCTCCTTGAAGCAGGCGCTGTACCTGCGGGAAATGGACAGCGATGCAAAAGCATATATCTTCTATGAGTTTATCCGGACTCCCGGGCATTATGAAGATTTCTACCGCCGGGTGCAGGAAGACCCCGGCGTGTTTCTGACTCGCGCCGATATTGCCGAGATAACCCAGAGCGATGATGGCGGTTTGGTGATGACGGCAACGAATACGATGCCGGGCGAAAAGATCCAGGTTAGGGTTGATCTTGTTGTGCTGGCTGCCGGGATGGTACCCAATTCTGCCGACGGTGAAGCTATTCGTGGCTACATGGATGCCAAAAAGGCGGCAACCGAGGGAGAATCCGAAACACAACGCAAAGCCGCCGCCGAAAAAGCGGAAGAGTTGAAAATACATGAAGGGACCGAAATCCTGAACTTGCAGTATCGCCAGGGGCCCGATCTCCCCACGCTGGAGTATGGCTTCCCTGATTCTCATTTCATTTGTTTTCCCTATGAAAGTCGGCGGACCGGCATTTATCCCGCGGGCTGTGTCCGGACGCCGGTGGATGGCCTGGGTAGTCGGGTGGATGCCACTGGTGCGGCCTTGAAGGCGTTGCAGTGCGTGGAAATGACTGCCCGTGGTGAAGCCGTACACCCGCGCGCGGGAGATACCTCCTACCCTGACTTCTTTCTCCAGCGTTGCACCCAATGTAAGCGCTGCACCGAGGAATGTCCGTTTGGAGTGCTTAATGAGGATGAAAAGGGCACACCGCTGCTTAGTGCAACGCGTTGTCGCCGATGTGGCGTCTGTATGGGTGCGTGCCCGGAACGCATCATTTCATTTAAGGATTACTCGGTCGATATAATTAATACAATGATCAAGGCCGTCGAAGTGCCCGAGGAGTTTGAAGAGAAACCGAGAATCCTGGCGTTTTTGTGCGAGAACGACGCGTTCCCTGCCCTGGATTTGGTTGGGCAACATCGGCTGCAGTACACCCCGTTCGTGCGGGTGATTCCCGTAAGGTGTCTGGGCTCGGTGAATGTCGTGTGGGTGAGCACGGCAGTCTCAGCGGGATTCGACGGGGTAATCCTGATCGGTTGTAAATACGGCGATGATTATCAGTGCCACTTCATCAAGGGTAGCGAGCTGGCCAATACGCGGGGTGACAATATCCGCGAGAAACTGGACCAAATGGCGTTGGAAAACCAACGGGTGGAATTACATCAGGTACAGATCTCCGACTATGAACAACTGCCGGAGATTTTCAATAATTTCGCGGAGATGATTGAAACAATCGGCATGAACCCGTTCAAAGGTATGTAAACACCGGGAGCAGCGAGCGAAGGACGACGAGTCGGGCAACGTAACGGGTAGCCACGGGCGACCCAACGATGGAAACTGCACAAGTAGAAACGGATGAGCAACCGGTAGCTCCAGCGGCTGCGTTTGCGGAAAACGGCACGCCTGTCCGGGTGGAACCGGATTTGGCATTTATTCGCCGGTTATATGCCGGCGGTGGTGAGTCGTTTAAAAAATGTTTCCAGTGCGGTACCTGCTCTTCGACTTGCGAGTTGTCCCCGGCGATTGATCCCTTTCCCCGCAAAGAGATGGCCCAGGCAGTCTGGGGCATGCGCGAGGCTTTGGTCAGCGACCCCGACATTTGGTTGTGTTACCAATGCAATGACTGCTCCTTGCGTTGTCCGCGCGGGGCGCGGCCGGGGGACGTGCTTTCAGGTATCCGCCAGGAATGTGTTCGTCATTTCTCAGTTCCCCAGTTTTTGGGACGGTGGGCCAACGAGCCGGTGGCCATTCCGGTGTTGCTGGCCATCCCCGCAATTTTGCTATTGCTCGCGCTGCGCTACAGAGACCCGCTTGGGAACTTCCTGGGATTCTCCGCTGGGCTGGAGGATACGATTGTCTATTCGTACTCCAGTGCCTTCCCGCACTGGCTGCTGAACATCTTTTTCTTGGGCATGACGGCACTGGTGGTCTTGGCAAGTATTGCCGGCGTGACGCGTTTCTGGTCGGCCCTGAAATCTGCGAGTAATCCGTCCGATGAAGTCAGAGGATTCTGGCCCAGTGTGTGGACGGTACTTAAACGAGTTTTTGTACACGATACCTTCTCCGAGTGTGGACGTTCCAAGTCGCGTCTCGGTACACACATGGCCGTCTTCTTTGGTTTTGCGGCATTGACTGTTGTCACACTCTGGATTATCACGTCCGGCATTAATCCACTGATTCAACGTCCATTTGTGTATCCCTTTAATTTCTTCAGCCCGTGGAAAATACTGGCCAACCTCGGGGGAGCGGCAATCCTGATCGGGATTGTGGTTATGGCTTGGGATCGCCTGCGCGATACCGAGCGCAGCGGCCCGGGCGGCTATTTCGATTGGGCACTACTGACTGCCATCTTTTTTGTCGTGACTTCCGGATTTGCGACTGAACTGTTGCATTATTTCCGTCTGGAACCGCATCGCCACCTGGTGTATTTCGGGCATTTGGTTCTGGTCAGCGGTCTGATTCTTTACTTGCCCTATTCCAAATTGGCGCACCTTTTCTATCGGTTTGCCGCCCTGGTACACGCGGAACAGATTGGGCGAAAAAAGTCACCGGTAGCGGTGAGAGGACTTGACCATGACTAAGAGAACTCAAACCAACGGTGAACGTCGAAGCCGGCTCGGGCTGACGATTATCATTGTCCTGTTGATTTTGATTCCGTTTGTGTATGCCATTGCCGATAAAATGATCCCCGCGGGTGCCGATCCGGCAACCCCGTTCCTGGAATATCCCGGGCCGGAGCACAGGGAGTGTGTACGGGACACCGAATACATGCGGCATCACCATTGGGAGTTGCTCACCGGTGTCCGTGAGGAAGTAGTGCGATATGGAGTGCGGGGCGAGGTCAGTTTGGATAAGTGCAAAGACTGCCATACCAGTCGTGAACGATTCTGCAATCAATGTCATAATGCGGTGAGTCTACAGCCGGATTGTTTTGGCTGTCATTACTACCCGTAATCGGTCGGCGGAAGAAAAGTGAGCACGAGATGGACAGACGTGATTTCATAAAAACTGCCGGTGGGGCCATCCTGGCGGGGACCGCCACCACGTACGCCTTTCAGCTGTTGACGATGGCGACCACGCACAGCCCGGACACGAACAGTCCCTTTGCGGGGAAGCGCTGGGGGATGATAATCGACCTCACCAAATGCCGTGAAGGATGTACCGCCTGCATGGAAGCGTGTCGCTATGAAAACAACGTCTCGTTGCATGGTGACACGCGGTGGGACAATCACTGGCTGCGAAAAGTAGCGGTGAAGAGCGTGGATGAGGAGGATGCCCCGGAGAAAGAGGTGCTGCTGCTCTGTAACCACTGCGACAAACCACCCTGTGCGCAGGTGTGTCCGGTGCAGGCAACCTATAAGCGCGAAGATGGGATTGTGATTGTCGATCATCACCGCTGTATCGGCTGCCGGTATTGCATGATTGCCTGCCCGTACAACGCGCGGCAGTTCAACTTTAAAGACAAGCACGAGTGGGTGAACAAGGAACGACCCAAACGGTCGCACGGGGTGGCCGAATCCTGCCATCTGTGTGCCCATCGACTGGATACCGGTCGCTTGCCGGCGTGTGTCGAAGCGTCACGGGAGGTCGGCTGTAATGCGATCATGGTCGGCGATTTGAATGATCCCAAAAGTGAGATTTCCCGGGTGATTGCCCATCGAGCGGTCAAGCGGCTCAAGGAGGATCTCGGTACGGAACCCAAAGTCCACTACCTCGGACTCTGAGCAGTGGTGAGGGAGAACCGCGATGAAAATGAAATTTGAAAATATTCAGGGAACGTCTCCGCGGTATTGGCTGTTGTTGGCGATCTTCGGCCTGATGGCGCTGGGTGGGTTGATCGCGACGCTGATCGCCAGCAACGAGGGGTTGTATATTACCGGTATGACGAACCGGGTCCCGTGGGGCCTGCAAATCGTTATGGCGGTGTACTACATCGGGCTGTCGGCAGGTTCACTGGTGATCTCGGGACTCTATGGCGTCTTTGGCAAGATTGAATACAAGCCGTTTGCCCGGATGGCTGTGTATATCGCGATGCTCTTTCTCATTGCGGGCTTGCTGTCGATTCTGACCGATCAGGGCCGTCTCGACCGGGTATTTATCCAACCGTTCGTTCACTTTAATTTGCAATCGATGTTCTCGATAAATCCGATGCTGTATATCGGACATATTCTCATTTGTATAATTTACCTCTGGGCCTTATTCACCGAGAGACGGCGGACGACGACGTTTGTCGCCACGCTGGCGTTTGGTTGGGCGTTCTGTGTCCATAGCGGGACCGGCGCAATTTTCGGCTTCGGTGCCCGCGTGCTCTATGAATCACCGCTGTTGCCGGCGAGTTTTGTGGCGGCGGCGATGGCCTCCGGCACCGCACTCATGATTTTGACGATTGTCGGCTTGTTTAAAATAACGCACCGGCACGTTGACGATGAATTGATTGTCTGGTTGGGGCGGTTTCTCGCCATCTGCTTGCTGGTCGTCGTGTATTTTTTAGTGATGGAAAACGCCTACCGCGCTTACGTGGTCGAGTTGCGCGACGCCGCAATATACTACCTCTTCGGCGGTTGGCACAGTGTGTTGTTTTGGCTGGGTCTGATGGTCATCGGCTGTGCCGTCCCGCTCTTTATTCTGTTTTATCGGAAGACGGGCAAGAAGGTCCGCTGGATTGTCTTTGCCTCTGCCCTGGTGGTGTTCGGGGTCCTCTGTGAACGGTATGTGATTGTTCTTCCCGGCCTGACCCATCCGGCGCATCTGTTCCCCGGTATGGAAATCACTGCCTCGGTACTGGAGGAGGGGATTGCCAGTTATCGCGTGAGCCTGGTGGAAATCATTCAGGCCCTGGGTGTTTTCGGCTTCATCGCGTTCCTCTTCGCCTGGGGATTGAAAGTGTTCAAACTGCTGCCGACGGAAGCGAGGGTAACCGGGTAACGCAAATTGGGCGATGCTTAGCGACTGACACCGGGGTAAGTCGCCAACCGAGGAAGAGCTTGCGCAGAACGGACCGGCATCGACATCCTTTTCGCTGAAATGGTAGCGGATTGACACAGATCGGCGGACAGCGCAGAGAGGCGGCACGTTACTCGTGTTACAACGTATTGCCATTGAATGGAAATTAAGCACCCTGTTTGCGGGGCTGTTGCTCTTGTCCCTGGTGCTCAGCGGCTGCCTCCCGGATCCCCTTGTTGGTCCGCGTCTCTTGCCCATAATCACCATCGTTGTCTTAAGCTCGGCGTTAATCTGGGTGGTGGTACACGTTTCGTTGAAGCGGCCGGTCACTGCGCTGGTCAAGGCGATGGACCGCCTCGCCGAGAAAGACTTTGATTTTCGTCTGGATGAAGATGAGGAAGGGGAATTCGGCGCACTGGCGATGACGTTCAATGAAATGGCGGATATGCTCTCAGCGTCGTTGACTGAGTTACAAAAAAACCAGGATTACCTCCGCCGGGTCCTGGAGAGCTCGGCGGATATTATCATTACCGTAAACTCCACCGGCCGCATCCAAACCATGAACTCAGGCGCCGAGAATGTGTTGGGGCACAACCGCATGGAGGTGGTCGGAGAATCCATTGACGTTCTGCTGGCCAATCCCGAAGTACGCAAAATCGCCGCTAAGAAACTCCGCCACGCCGAAAACGTGGTAAACTGGGAATTGCCTTTTATCACCAAAGCCGGGGTGGTACGCGACGTGTTGGTCACGTTGTCCCGTCTGCGCAACTCCCAGGGGGCAATTATCGGCACCATCGTCATGGGGAAGGACATCACCGAAGAAAAACGACTGCAAAAAGAGTTGATCCAGTCCCAACGGTTTGCAGCGATCGGCGAGGTGTTTACCGGCATTCAGCATTCCATGAAAAATATGCTCAACGCCTTAAAAGGCGGGTCCTACATGGTGCGTACCGGAATAAAAAGCGATAATCGCACTATGCTGAGCGATGGGTGGGAAATTGTGCAAGAGGGGATTACGCGGCTGACCGAGATGTCGATGGATATGCTCAAATACGTCAAAGAGTGGAAGCCCAAAGATGATTTGGTTGATTTATCGCAAATCCTGTGTGACATTGAACGGGTGATAAAACAGACGGCAAAAGATAAGGGAATCGATTTTCAATTGATCGCCTGTCCCGACATCCCCCAGGTGTCGTGCGATGGTAAAATGGTCCACTCGGCGGTGATGGATATCGCTTCGAATGCCGTCGATGCCTGTGTCTGGAAGGATTATCCGTCGGATGAGCAACCATTCGTAACGATGAAGCTGCAGGGGTGTGACCGTAATGAAGTAACCATTGAAATTCAGGATAATGGGTGCGGCATGACCGAGGAGGTCAAGGCAAATATATTTCGGCCGTTCTATAGTACTAAGAGCAAGGCAGGGACCGGGTTGGGGTTGTCGATTGCCTCACGGATGATTGAAGTCCATGAAGGGCGAATCGAAGTTGAGTCGGAACCGGACCGGGGTACCCTCTTTCGCATCGTCTTACCCGTGGAGAGAAACGACCGACACAAGGAGCAGAGTAATGGCTAAGCGAGTATTGGTGGTAGATGACGACGAGAACACCGTCAAATTTCTTTCCGCGGCTTTGGAGGAAAACGGCTACGAACCGCTTACCGCCCTCAACGGCAAGGAAGGCCTGGAGAAAATATTGACTGAAAAGCCGGACTTGGTCCTGCTGGACGTGATGATGCCGAAGAAGTCCGGATTCGTCCTGTTCAAACAACTCCGCCGGGACGAGAAATGGAAAGATCTGCCGATTATCATGCTCACCGGGGTGGCGGAAGTTCTGGAAGATCTGGATTCGCAAAGTGGTGATACGGGGGAACGACCATACGACAGCCTGCGCGAGGCCATGCGCAAATCGATTCAGGAGATGAAAGAGGAAGGTCTGGTCAAGCCGGAAATGTTTATCGATAAACCAATCGATCCGGAGTTGGTCATTGCCAAGGTGAGAGAACTGATCGGGGAGTAGCTTGCCCAACAGGGTCGCGACACCTCATTCCACAGCTAATTCTGCACCAATGCCGAAAAATTACCCGCAATAACCACAAAAATAGTCCCGTATCTGGTTGTATAAGATTGGCGGTCGCGATTGTGACCGTTGGCTGAAAAATGGCGTCCGTTCAGTCAGCCAATAAAGAGATGTGCCAATGGAGGAAAATGGTGATACACCAGCAGGATATTTTGCGAATTGCAGGATTGGTGTCAGTAACTGTGCTGTTCTTAGCGGTAGCTGCCTGTTCGACCGCCAATACGGATCAGAAATCCGCCGCGAATACCACCGCACAGGCGGAACAGGGAGAGGGAGTCAAGATGCAGGAAATAGATTTTAACACCATTACCGGTGAGGAGACGTCGCTCCAGGAGTACGACGGTAAGGTTGTCCTTCTTGTCAACGTGGCCAGTGAATGTGGTTACACACCACAGTACGCCGGGTTGGAGGAATTGTATCGTACCTACGGCGATAGCGGATTGGTAGTCCTCGGGTTCCCGGCCAATAATTTCGGCAACCAGGAGCCAGGGTCAAATGAAGAGATCATGCAATTCTGTGAAACCAGATTCGATGTCACCTTTCCGATGATGGCTAAGGTCAGCGTGAAGGGGGACGACAAGCACCCGCTCTACGTGCAACTCACCGAACATTCGCCCCTCTCCGGTGAGATTCAGTGGAATTTCACCAAGTTTCTCCTGGATCGTGATGGCCAACCAGTAGCTCGTTTTGATTCCGGTACCGAGCCATTGTCGGATACACTGGTCGGCGAGGTCAAGAAACTGCTCTAGCTCAATCGAAAACGATTATTTCTTGTTTTGCGGGATCGGCCTGGTCCGATCCCGCAAGCTTTTTCCATTCTACAAATCCACAACGTTAAGATCGGCAATTAGTTTCGGAGAATTAACGGATATCCCTGATTGTCATAATATCCGGAATCTGACAGGAATCCCTTTGCTTGTGAATAAATTCATTTAGTATCTACACAGGCCAATCTGAGCGGTGGATGGCAATGTCTGCGCAGAACGTTGGAAGAGGTTGATCAATGTGCGCTGAACAATCACGGGTGCAGCCGACGCTAGCAGAGGTAACCGAGAACGTTTCGCGGATTGCTTATCCAGCAGTACCACTTCGGAGGCAAACATGCACATGAAACACCGGTGGTGGTGGGTGATCATTCTGGCGGTAGCGGTCGGCGGGATGGCCTTACTTGCCCAACCGGCTTTGGCGGATGTGGCCGAACCGGCAGCTTCGAGTTCCGACGGCGGCAAGCCATGGTGGTACTGGCCTATCCTGCTGTTTATCGTGACTCTGATTATGGGCATTTTTGCCGTGCTGGGCGGGGTTGGTGGAGGGGTGCTGTTCGTTCCGATTATCAGCGGTTTTTTCCCCTTTCACCTGGATTTTGTTCGTGGAGCCGGATTGCTGGTTGCGCTATCCGGGGCGCTGGCGGCTGGGCCGGGCCTGCTTCAAATGAACCTGGCAAGTCTCCGGTTAGCAATCCCGGTGGCTCTGATCGCCTCGGCCTGCGCTATCGTCGGCGCGATGCTCGGCCTCGCCCTCCCGACCCACATTGTGCAGATTTGTCTGGGAGCTACGATATTGGGAATTTGTGTGCTGATGCTCACCGCCAAGAAAAGTGAGTATCCGGACGTGCCCAAAGCCGATCCGTTATCCGAAGCGTTGCGCATCTACGGAGTATATCAGGAACGCAGTACCGGCAAGACAGTCTGCTGGCAAATCCACCGAACCCCGCTGGGGATGGCGATGTTTATCATTATCGGCATCATGGCCGGTATGTTCGGGCTGGGCGCCGGGTGGGCTAATGTCCCTGTCTTGAATTTGGTAATGGGCGCCCCGCTTAAAATCAGTGTTGCCACAAGTAAGTTCCTGCTGTCGATCACCGACACCTCCGCCGCCTGGGTCTATTTGAATCAAGGATGTGTCATTCCGCTGATGGTGGTACCGTCGATTGTGGGAATCATGCTGGGCTCGTTCATTGGCGTCCGTCTGCTGGCGGTCACCCGGCCGGCGATGGTCCGTTGGATCGTTATCGGTATGCTTGCGTTTGCTGGAACAAAAGCGCTGTTGAAAGGTTTTGGTATCGGCTAACATGCTGTTCCTGGGTAGTTGATAATATCCCGGGACGTTGGGGGAGAAAGGACAAATGCCTGAAATTCCTAAAGCACAAGATGTCGAAGCCAGTCCGGAACAAATTCGCTATGCCGGCATATTGGAGATCGGCATGTATATCGGACTGGCGGCGCTCTTCGTCACTTTCGTGCTATACGCCTTTGGGATCGTCAGTCCCTACATCCCGCTCGATGAAATTCCCAACTACTGGTCTCTGGGTGTGCATGAATATCTGGACGCCACACACACGCATGGCGGATGGAGCTGGCTCGACAAGCTGGGGTATGGTGACTACCTGAATTTTGCCGGGGTGGCGATTCTGGCCGGGGTGACCATTATCTGTTACCTGTCGATTGTGCCGATTTTGCTGAAGCAACACGACCGGGCGTACGCAATTCTGGCACTGCTGGAGGCGGTAATCCTCGCCCTCGCTGCCAGTGGCATCCTGGCGGGTGGACACTAGATAGATTGGCGTTGGAGCGATTAGGCGCCCCATGCCAATATTGATGACGGTACCGTCAAATTCCCCGTCAACGGTTCACGCTCCAGTCCGGTGGTGGAAATTCCATGCGTGGCCTCGGTGACCTTTTACAACACTTCCCGCTGTACCAAACTACAATAAGCTCGTTCGACTGCCATGATTGCCTGCTCAATGACCTGCTGGGTGCGATAGTCGTTTAGCCGCGCTAAATCATGTAGCCACGCAGCGATAACAATACTTGAGGATAGTGAGTCTCAGGGAAAGCTCCGTCGGCGGAAGGTCATTGACCGGTACCACGTAAGACCGTGGAAATGGTCCTGACCATAATCCGCATATCCAACAGGGGTGACCAGTTATCGATATATTCCAAATCCTGCTTCACCCAGTCATCGAACTTGCTCTCGTTGCGGTCGCCGACCTGCCACAGACAGGTCATGCCCGGTGGGATGGACAGCCGCCGCCGATGCCAATGATGATAGTGGATGACCTCGTCCGGCAAAGGGGGGCGGGGCCCGATGAGTGACATCTCACCCCTGACCACGTTAATGAGCTGTGGCAGTTCATCAAGGGACGTCTTGCGAAGAATCCTGCCAATGGGAGTGATACGGGGGTCATCCTTAATCTTGAATGCCGGCCCGTCCATTTCGTTCCGCGTTGCCAGTTTCTCTTTTAATTGGTCGGCGTCCTCAACCATGGTACGGAATTTTAACATTTCGAACCGGCGGCCGTTAAGACCACAGCGGATTTGCTTGAAGAAAACCGGACCGCGCGAGGTTGCCTTAATCAGTGCCGCGATGACCAGCAGGAGCGGGGCAATAAATGCGAGGCCAATACCGGCGCCAATCCGGTCAACGATTCCTTTGGCGCTCAACGCCCACCCCCGGCGCGGTGTTGTTTCGTAGCATACCGCAGGTGTGCCAAGGAATGACTGCAATTCCCGGCGGCCAAATTGGGGGACAAAAAAATCTACCATCAAATACGCCCGCGTTCCCATCTCCTCACACAGCCCAATTGCCGCATCGATACCGCCGAGATAGTCAGGGGAAAGGGCGAACACAACAAAATCAACCTGGATCGCTTTGATAATATCCGGCATGTTGCGCAGCGAACCAACGACCGGGATATCCCAATATCGCCGCAATTGATTTGAGCTGCGTGGTTCAATAAAGCCGAGGACCTTAATACCCCACTGCGGAGCATTATCGATATCACGGACCAACTTCCGGGCCAGCTTACCGGTACCAACAATCAACGCAGTCTGCTGGTTGCGGCCATGTTTGCGATAGTGGTGGAGGATTCCCAAAATCGTTAATCGTAATCCGGCCAGGAAAATAAAATCGATTGCCACAAACGTGGCCAGGAATAGCCGTCCATAGCCGAGGTGTCTGCCGACAATGAGCCAAGCTGCGAAAAAGAGCCCACCCACAACAACCAGCCGCAACACTGATTTCAAGATCGTGGGGATTGGCTGTGTCCGGTAGAGGTACGATTGTTTTTGGCGAGAAACCAAAATGCCCCAAATTGTGCCGACGGCAAGCAAATTGAGCAGGTCTGTATTGGTGAAATCCAGGGTGATGAGTGAGCCCGGACGGATCAGATGTACTAGGCCCAGAGTACAGCCGTAGGCTAGACCGGTCAGGAGAAGATCGATGACCAGGTGCAGCGTACGCAGCGCGTGAATGCGTTCTCTCAACATGGTGTTGTCGCCGGTCTTACCCGGTTACCGCGTCGGGGTGCTACACGCGATTTCGGGTCCTGTTCCGCTTCCTACAGTTTATCGATAACGAAAACGGTAGTTGCCAACCCACCGATGACGGTGGCGGTGTTCGAGAGAATTTTCAGCCAGTCCCTGTCCTCTGTCACACGGGTAGGCACCGCGATCGCGTCCCCCAGATCAATGCGCTTGCCTTTGGCCTCATCCCAGGACATGACGCGCCCATCGGCCTTGATAACCCGTGTTTCTTCTTTGTCCGAGCTGCGGATAAATCCCCCGGCTTTTTCGAGATAAAAGGACGGCTTCTCGTCGGGGACATAGCCGATGGTCCCGGCGGATGCTACCGCCCCCATCACCTGCACGCCATACGGGGTCATGGGGATATAGATCCGATCCCCCGGCCGGAGCACGATATCATTCTCGTTCCCGGTCGAATTAAGAATGGTCTCTAAGTCCATGACGATACGGGACATGCGTTCCGAATCAAGATCGAACAGCAGGTTAGAGGTGATGCGACCGGTGGAGTCCTGCTCGAATTCGGCCGAACGCCGGATAATACCCTCGACATTTTTGTGTTTGAGTTCTTCGGTGATCGTCGGGCGAAGGAAAATTGCTCCCTGCGGAAAGGCATATTCAGTCAATCCGCCCGCGCGTTCGATAAGATCGCCCAGCGTTTCTTCCCGATAGGACAGGGAGTACTTACCGGGAAATCGGACTTCACCCGCGACCGTGACGGTCCGGTCTTCTTCCCAGCCGGGAATGCGGCGGATAAATACCTGATCATCTTCTACCAAGACCAAATCGCTCGCCGGGTCTTGCCCGTTGATTAATCTGCGCAGATCGACTGAGTACAATTGTCGGTCGCCGTCGGGCATTAGCCGCGCCACCTCCGCCGAGAGCAGAAAGGCATTGCGTTTCAAAGTACCGGCGCGGAAAATCAAATCGGATAATTTCATGTTTTCATAGAGTTCATAGGTTCCCGGCCGTTCGACTTCGCCGGTGATGGTCACGTGTTTTTCCCGCGTGACATCGGCGATCGAATACACCACCAGGCTGTCCTGGTCCTGCAAAGCAATGTTGGCAGTGTCAGCCCCGGACAGGATTGCTTCCAGGTCCACCGGTATAAGTTCCTGTCGACTCTCCGGAAGCGTGCGGATCAAATCGGCACGGAGACGGTAACTGTCATTGTAGAGTTGATCGCCCTCGAGGATTAGATTCGAGACGCGCGGGTGGTCGGCGAGTTGAAACACCCCCGGGTGTTTCACATGACCGTCGATCCAGACAATGTCTTCGCGTGTCTGATCGGTGGCGAATACTGTGACCACGTCGCCGTCCTGCATCAACAGCGCCGCGTCATCATCCAACTCCGCCAGGTTAACATCGATAATGTTCCGGTGGTCATTCCCCACGCGCTCAACCATCACGCGCTTGATATAGGCAGCAGAAGCTGTCCCGCCGGCCATATCCAGCACATCCCCAATCTGCTCACCGTCACGTAACTCGTAAATTGCCGGGCGGCGGACTTCGCCGGTCACTGAAACCAGCCCATTGGCCAGGGAGACGAATACGACATCTTCTGATTCCAATGCCAAATTGCCGGAGAGATCTCCGGAGAGCAGGAACTTGTATAAGTCAACTTCGGCCAGAAGCCTGCCACCCCGCAACAGGCGGATGCGCCGCATACTCCCACGTTCATTGGGTCCGCGTGCAGCGTAGAGGGCGTTGAATAACGTCGAAAGGGAACTAAGTGCATAGCCACCGGGTTGTTTGACCTCGCCGTAGACATACACTTGAATCGTCCGGATCTTGCCGAGGCTTACGCCCAGCCGGAAGTCTGAGTAGACGGCTGATAACCGCTGTTTAAGACGAGCCTTCACTTCATCGAGGGTCAGGCTGTTGCAAACGATCTCCCCGACTTTGGGAATGAACACGGTGCCTTCCCGGTTGACCGTCAGGTCCATCTCCATGTCGACGCGGCCCCACAGGTTGACCAGAATATTGTCTCCGGGCCCCAGCCGGTAATCGGGCGGCACGGTCGCGATCAGCGGCGGTGCGAAATCACTGGCCGATTGCGAGAACATATCATAGCCAAACAGCCGCAGCGAATCGGTCTCACGGGATTCCCGCGGTTGGTCGGTCGCAGGTGTTTCCGTGCCTTTCGATGACGGCTGGATCACGGGTTCTGCCATCACGGTATCTTCAAAGACTTCGGGTGAGCGGTAGGTGGTCGTGTGCGGTGTCTGCTTTTTGACCTGCTGCTCAATATAGGATTCGTAGAGCTCTTTGGTGTCTTGATCAATCTGGCCGGCCGCCGGCAACGCGGTTGCCGCCACCAGGCACGTGATCGTCAGGAGTTGTAGGCATTTTCGCATGAGTCAACCTTCCATGGTTGAGACATTCAATGAGCTTTCTTTGTCATTTGCCTAAATCCACATCGAACGCCCCGAGATAACTTATCGCTACCCGGAACCAGACGTCGGTACCGTCGTCATCCAGGACATTTGCGCGATTGTCGATTGTCGCGTATCCGGCTTGTGTGGAGAGGAAGACCCGACGGGAGGACGCAGGTCCAATCGGTAGATATCCGGAATAGCGGACCGCCAGTCCGAACTTTTTCTCCACGATCCCGCTGGGGAATGGTTCGTTATAGTCTCCAGTCACCAAAAGCCAGGGTTCGCTCCATGGCCGGTAGATTGATCCCTCGCCATGTCGGGTATAGCCGGCGGATATTTCCATCATCTGCGTCGTCCCCGGCCAGAACCGCACAGCGAACGCCACCGAATCGGCATCCGGGCCAAGGGGATGCCCGAGTAACGTGTTGCGATACAGAAACCGATTGCGGGGCTGACGCTGGTGGTAGGTGCGATTGGCGATGCGCGTGTATTCGATTTTCACGTCCGGACGAATCGTGCCAATTTCCCCGGCCAGGAATGTAGATAGCAGGATGCCGATCTCATTTGGCTCCTGATCACTTTGCACTTCATTGTCGACCTGGAGGTCGTCGATTAACAATTGACCATACAGACTGAGACCTTTCATCGGCAGTACAGATATATCAAGACCGACCATCGTGTTGTCATCCTGACCATTGTTGAGCTGCGAGGAATGGAACGATTGCAGAGGGTTGAGATAACTCAACTTCGGCGGGACTCCGTGTCCGCCGAACAGCGCCGTTTCAAAGACGCCGACGCGCAGTCGTTTCCAGAAGGTAAGATCCAGGCGATGGGCTGCCAAGTAGCGGTTGTCCTGGAAACTCTCGTCCGGATACCGCAGCGAATCCAGTTCATGCGGCCGACTTTGATCCAGTTGCGCAAACAGGAAATTAAACTGCAAAATGCCGCGCCGATAAGTCACCGATGCCTGATCCAGCGGCTCAGCCGTCTGCGAAAGCAGCAGATTAACCGGCTGCGGGCCCCAGAACACACGCTGTCGGCCGGCAGTCAAGGTCCAGTGTTGGGAATGATAGGAGAGCGTCGCATGATCGATATCTCCCGCCATGCCGCGCCAGGTCTTGCCGGGGTAATCCGGGTCGAGCGCTCGCTCACGATCGAAGGTAAAGAGCACCAGGCCGCCCAGCGAGGAGGAGAACTGGGTCCGGGCACCGATTGTCAGAGATCCCAAATCGGTGCCGCGCTCATATCGGTTGCTGCGATAGGCGATTTGCGGCACCGCGAGCAGGCGAACCTTCTGGGGATTGGATTGATCCAACAGGGACAAAGCGGGGGTATGATACGATGGCGAGTATTTGTGTTTCCACAAACTCACGGGAAATGGCGCGGTTGGCGGAAGCCTCTCCCAGGTTCCTTCCCGCACCGCTGTGTGAAAGGCCCGTGCATAATCCAATGTGAAAAACTCTCGTCCCAGAGGATAGCCCGTATCCGCGGCTGCGTGATTGTTGAAAAATCTGCCGCCCGAGATCGCCAAGGCAACCGTAAAGACTGCCAACCGGATAATTATTCTTTGCCGCATGTCTCTGTGACCTCCGATGTCACTGACGGTGTGTGGGCGTTTCCTTTCTTTCGTGTGGGCTTGACCAGGTTAAGGATGCGGGACGAGTCAGCCATGGCGTCATTGAGTTCCGATCGAAACACCAGGTATGCCTCGCGATCATGTTGCTTTGCGCGACGGGTAAAAATCTCGTACCCGATAAGGTAAAACGACAAAAAGAGGAAGGCGCCTAAACCGCCAAAAAATACCATCCGTGAGCGGGAGGGACCGGACTTGCGAGTCGGCCGTGACGGGTGGTCGAGGATACGCACAATGGGCACATCCTTTTGCGCTTCCAGCTTGGCGGATTCCAGTTGTTGCACCAGGTAGAGTCGCGTGGTGTTTTTGATTTCTACCTCCCGCTGGAGCCGTCCCAGTTCCCGGAGGATTTCCGGATCGGATGTCATCGACCAATTGGCATTGGCTAGTTGAAAGGCGCACAGGCTGTCTTCGATCGCTGTTAATTCATCGGTGGCTTGCTCCAATTGCCGGGCCAGATACTGGGCGTTATTACGAGCCTGGGAGCGGCGTTTATGCAGGTTGTAGCGTTCAAGGTGCTCGATGTATGCCTGCAAGACGGCCTGCGAGAGTCCGGGATACCGTGTCTCGACTGTGAGCTCAATGACGCCGGTCTTCTTGTCGGCAGTGATCGTGGTGATTTCGCCTAATTCGTGGCGGAGCTGGTCGCGTTCGGCGGTGTCAAAATACTCAGTCAAGGTCAGCTCGACGGATTGTCTCTTATGCTGAAACGAATATGTCTGCGCCAGGAGTGCATCACGAACCAGTTCTGAACGCAGAATGACCGGAAATAACGCCGAGGAGTTTTCTTCGCTCATCATTATCGAGGAGATTCCGGCCAGGCTTTTGAGTTCCGACATCTGGTCGACCGTGCCCGTGGGGAGGATACTGGCTCGCGACGTATACCGGTTGGATATCATCAGTGAGTACACCGCGACGACAACCATGGTGGCTACCGTTCCAATAAGCAGAAGGGTACGGTGCCGCAGCAACAATCCGGCAACTTCAAAAAGTTTGATTTGCGTCGCAGTTGATGAGGAACCTGTTGGCGTTTGAAGATCACGCCGCATTCCGCGATTGTCGAATCTCGCGTTCTCGCGCACGTACTCCACCTCCCTGCCTCCCGACTATTGGCAACGATTATGCCAAGAACCGGAGAATCTTCTTGTTTTGTAACTAATTATCGTGCAGCGCATTAACAGCATAGGCCATGGGGAAAAGCCAATACTGGTACGAGGTGAGGAATATCCTTCACCCCTAAAGAGAATTTTTTTCCGGCAGGGTCTGCCGACTGGAGAACTTGTGAGGTTAATGAAATGCGATGGATAATTTTACCAAGACAGCGTCTCTCTCCCAGTCACACCACAGGAGGTACCGTTCGTGGTTAATCAGGGAGGCGCCGACGCCGGTGAGGTCCATGAGCAAATCCCGGGCGCTCCATCCTTCGCGGTAGCCGTCTTCGACCTCTTTTAAGACGCCGAGGCCAAAAACAATTCCCCCGGCCAGCCGGTCATCCATCACTGCACTGAGGGCTTCCGCTGCACCAAAGGATCCCATCATATGTAACCATTTATCTGGCGCCTTGATCCGCCATTTTTCATGGTCGATATAAAACCACTTATCCTGTGAGGGTGACAGTTGTTTAAAACCACCAGTTCGGGGGTAGTTGGAAATGAGCCCTGCCTGAGCGGTACTGACAACTATCAACAAAAGGGTAACAACCAATATCACTTTTTTCATGCCTGTCCTCGTTGGAACCAGTTTTCCAGCACTTCATCCACTGGATGATTGCCCAAAAACCGTACCAACGAAAAACAGGTTGGCTGGCCTTCCATATCGTGTTGTCGTATAGAAAGTTGCGAAAATTCAGGTCATGCGTCAAATAATACATCCTTGCAGGATGTTGCAAGATAGGTGAAGCAGGATTCAACGTACGGGAATCGGATCAATCCCGATACAAAGAAAACAGGGAGTGTGCTCAGGAAGCGATCGCCCCGGCGTAGACACGTTCAGTCGCTTCGACGATCCCTTGCCAATCAAAGTGTACGCGGACATGTTCCTGCGCCCGACTGGCCATTGGGCCGAGTGAGGGAGGATCGGAAAGAGCGTACGTTAATGCTTCTTTCAATGAGTCATCGTTATCGGTGTTAAACGTCAAGCCCAGTGGTTCATCCGTCGGCGAGCCATCGACGACTTCAAGATTTTCCGCAATATCCGATGCCAGCACCGGTGTGCCATGCAACATGGCTTCGATTAAGACCAGCGGGAGACCTTCCACGGCGGACGGCAGCACAAACAAGGCCGCATTGGCAAACAAGGCGGAAAGCCGGTGGTCGTACACATTGCCTAAAAATACTGTTTCCGCACCAGCCAGCGCTTTGAGACGGTGGACATAGGAATTAGAATGACTGGAATTGCCCGCAATTGCCAGACGGTACGGCAAATCCAACTCCTCAATGGCACGAATCAGTTGATGGCAGCGTTTCTCTTCAACTAATCGTCCGACAAAGAGCAAGTACCGCTGCGGTTCGAGACCGTGTTTCCGCAGCCACTGAATTTGCTCAGCTCCCCAGGAATAGGGGTCGCGAACTCCGTTGGGAATATAGGTCGTTTCGACCGCATCGCCCAGGTAATCGCAAATCGTGCGGGAGACACAGATCGTCCGCTGAGGGAACGTGACCGCGCTGAGGAGACCCGCACGCAGCGATAATTTTGCCAGCGGTCCCCACTTATCTCGCCGGAAATCAAGGGTGTGCACGGTGGATACCACCGGCGCACCACAAAGCCGCGGCAGAAAACTGACCAATGACGGCCCGATACCATGATAGTGAATGATGTCAAAGTGCTCCCGAGAGGCGGAAAGTGTCGATAATGTCGAATGCGAAATCGCATCAAAGTGTTTGGTTTTGATGCTCGGGATCATCACCAGCCGTATACCCCGGTAAGTCATGGAACCATCCTGAGCCTGGGAAACTTCGGGGTGTGCCCGCAGGTCACCGGAATAATAAGGGCGGCAAAAGACCGTTACCTGATGACCCCGCCCGACAAGACCAGCGCCGAGGTTGGCGACATGATGTTCAACGCCCCCGTATGTCGGGGGCAGGCCCTTCTGCCCGATCATCGCAACCTTGAGCGAGCGGACCCCGCCGCGCGAGAGCAGGTCTCGCTGCCGCGTTTTCCGGCGTTCAACGTTTTGGTCGGCAATTGTCGTGTTCATCCTAAGAGTACCAGCAATTGATCAATGCCGTTCTCATTATTGCTTGATTACCGGTTTCCGCGATTTGTCCCGCTCGATGATCGGAATATGTTGCAAATCATCGGGAGAGGCTGGCGGAAAGTTGCTACCCGGATCAACTGGCAGTCCCCAATGTGCCCGCCACTTGTTCCGGGCGATCCACGTGAACACTTTCAGGGGATTGCGCAACATGGCGAAACGGGACGTGTGGATAAAGGCACAATCCTTGGGACAGGCGGCAACGGTCTGCCGGATTTGTTGTGCGCGTTCACTGTGCCAGATCTCCCAGAATGGTTGATCGTTAATATTCCCCATGATCCATTTTTCGTCGCTGCCGTTGCACGGCAAGACATTGCCCTGCGGGTCAAGGAAAAAAAGGTCAGTGCCGGCCGAACAGTCCCATTGCCCGGAGGTTCCGGACAATGCGTACTGGTACAGACGGGTGTTGAAATAGGCCCGCAGCCAATCCTTTACGCGCAAGAAAGGCGATTGTCGCCGTGACGTCAGCAGCGCGGCAAGAAACTTCTGCATTTGTTTCGCGACGATATCACGGTCCGTGATCGCATTATCATGTTTGTGAAAGTACCAGGAATTATGCATCGTGGCCTGGGCAAACTCAACGCCCAGTTCCGACGAGAGTTCATACAATGTAATAAGATCGGCCGCGTTACGATCGCTGATGACAATGGAAAATCCGATATCTTTCACCTTGGTCTTTTTCAATTCCAGCATGGTGCGGAGTGCATGATCGAATCCGTCCTTTAGGCCCCGTAATTTGTCGTTCAGCCGCGGCAGGCCTTCCACGCTGATCCGAATCATAATCCGCGGGAATTTTTCCGCCAGGCGGACAATCCGGTCGGTATAATAACCGTTGGTGCTGACTTCAATGGTCTTGCACTTGGGATAGAGGACTCGGATGAGTTCTTCGACATCATCGCGTAGCATCGGTTCGCCGCCGGTGAAGTTGATCCGGCCTAAACCGTTGGGGAGACGGTCCAGAGTTTCTGGTAAGACTTCTTCGTCTTTATTGGATGGATGTTTCCAGATGTTGCACATGTGGCAATGGGCATTGCACCGGAACGTGGTGATGATGCTGGCGTTCATTCCTCCCCCCGGAAATTCGAGTCGTCCATGAGTCGAGTATTACATCATCAAAACCCCGATCTTCGTTGACGTTATCGACGCTGCCGTGGTGGACTTTAGGCGGTTAACCGAAAAACTTCCGGTTGTGCCGAATACGGTTCATAGGATTTTGTATCCACATTATCCGGTTAGTGAATACTAAGCACTATATGCACACAGAATTCATTTCTGTTGACAGGGGACCGGGGCGTGGAATACTCTATTCGTATGAGACAGGTAACGTGCATGGTGACGGGTGGTGCGGGATTTATTGGGTCTCATCTCGTGGATGCTCTGATTGACGCGGGGCATTCGGTCATAGTCGCTGATAACCTTTCCACCGGGCAGCGAGAGAACGTTAATCCTCAAGCTCAACTGCGAGAGATTGATGTTCGCGATTGTCGGGCTTTGCAGGACGCAATGACCGGCTGTGAGTGGGTGTTTCATGCCGCGGCGCTCCCACGGATTCAACCGTCGTTTGACGCTCCGCAGGAACATGAAGATGTTAACGTGGGTGGAACGATTAATTGTCTCCGTGCCGCCGGGGAGACCGGCGTAAAGCGCCTGGTATACTTCGGTTCCTCGGCGGTTTACGGCACGCCGGATGAAATTCCGACCACGGAACACGCCGCAATTCGCTGCTATAACCCCTACGCCCTGCAAAAGTACACCGCGGAGCAGTATTGCGTGATCCTGGGCGAGCGGTGGGGGGTACCGGCGATTTCGCTGCGGTTGTTTAATGTGTACGGGTCACGTTCGTACAGTCCGGACAGCCCGACATCGGCATACAGCCCGGTGATCGGCATCTTTCATACGCAGCGCCGGGAGGGAAAGCCGTTGACCATCACCGGCACCGGGGAACAATCCCGTGATTTCATTCATGTTCATGATGTTGCCGCAGCATTTATTACGGCGGCGAATTCGACAGTGACCGGTGAAATCTTCAACGTGGGCAGTGGAGAATCGCGGAGTATTAATGATATTGCCGCGATGATGTCGCCTGAGCGTACGTATATTCCCGAGCGGCCCAACGAGGCGGCAATCACCTGCGCCGATATCGGTTATATTCGTCGAAAACTCGACTGGGAGCCGAAAATTTCGCTCGCCGAGGGATTACAGCGGTTGGATGATTAGTCGGCGATTAGAGTACCGCGCATTAGACCGGGATAGCTGGTTTCGTTACTTGCCTGGTAGCGGCCCGACCTAATGTTACTTGCTGATAGATATTGATGAGATGACCGTAGTGGATCTCTTCGTTGTACTGCTCTCGCACTTTCTGCCGCCCGGTCTTGCCGAGTTGTGCCGCATAGGCAGGATTATCATATAGACGGCTCAAACAACCGGTAAGCTCCGTACTATTGCCCGCCTTAAACAAAAGTCCAGTTTGTTCGTGATCGACCTGCTCGGGAATTCCGCCAATCCGCGAAGCGATGACCGGTTTTTGTGCGGCCATTGCTTCCAGGACGGTGTAGGGGAAGTTTTCCCAACAGGTGGAGGGAACCACTGAGGCCAGACATCCGGCGAGCAGTTCCCGAACCCGGTCCGGGGATTGCCTTCCCAGAAATTCCACGCCGCGGATATTTTTCCCGGTTACCAAGGCCTCAAGCCGTGCGCGTTCGGGACCATCGCCAACAATAAGCAACCGGCCGGCACCGAGCCGGTGGAACGCGTCTAACAGCGTATCGATTCCTTTTTCGCCGGAAAGCCTACCCACAAAAAGGAAATAGTCCTGGCCGGTCGATGTGATCTCAGATACCGGCAGGAAATTCGGCACGTGATCAACCTGGTTACGAGGAATGCCGTTCTTCGTGAGTACACTTGCCAAAAATTGACTGGGGCACAAAAACCACGCTACCTTTGTAGCCAATTTGTGCGGGGCATAGACTGCAGATTCCAGGCCAGCAACCAGGCTGGCAGCCAGTGATCCTTTTTTGCAGCGATGAATGACCGCGTTGATATAAGCGCCGCCGGAACAGAGATCACAGATTTTCCCGTTGCGCAGAAAGGTGTGGTCCGGACAATGTAAAATGTAATCATGCAGAGTCCAGACGACAGGAATGTCCATCTGGTAGGGAACATCGATAATCGCCGGGGTGAGTTGGTGATGAATATTTTGGAGATGGACGATGTCTGGTTCGACGTCCTCCAGCAACTGCCGAAAACGCCGCACGGCTTCCCGATTGACAATGGCACGAGAAAGTACTCGCCAAGCGCTCTGGGGACTGACTGCTCGCAATTCCTCACGAAAATCAATATGCGGTACGAAATATCGCTCGTACTCGGTGGTGATGTTTTCCGAATGATGCATTGAAAAGGGAACGACGGCATGGCTCTTGCGCCGCAATAAGTCGATCAGTTGCAGGGTGTACATACAATCTCCGCCGCGCGGATAGAGATATTTGTTGGCCACCACGATTTTCATGACGGTATCCTCACCCCGGACTCTTCGCTTGCACGACTCGAACGAAAATGGATCCGTGCGGAGAATAACGCCAGTAATCCGCAGACAGTCCAGATCACCAGTGATTGGTTTCGGTAGGTCACATTGAAACTGGCCAGACTTTGGACTGCCAGGGCCACCAGGAATCCCAGACCACCGACCATGAATGCTCTGATTTCGGGATCAATCTCTTTGTGCAGCGCCCCGTGAACACGCCGATAGAGCATGACGAACAACAAAACAAATGCTACCAACCCCAGCAATCCCCCCTGCACAAACAGGGCGACATACCCGACGTCGTGCGTATAGCGCAGGGCAAATGGTTGGAGCCCCAGTTGGTTCGCCCCGGCAAAGGCATATTCCTTATCAATTGTTTCGGTAATGGGCATAAAGCTGCCGGGACCCAGGCCAAAAAGCGGACTGGTGGTCAAAACCGCTGGCGCGGTTTGCAGGATCGCATAAAGGCGTCCCGCGGTGTGATCCAATTCCAAAAAATCAGGTGTGAACAAATGAAAAAAGCGGTGCACGATACTCATATCCGCGTAAAGGGCATGCGAACCCACCATCGTTATGCCCGGCAGAACGATCGCGAGGACTACCACTGGCACCAACACGTAGATCCAACGTTTGGGATGTCTCAGTACGAAGAGAATCAGACCGACACCGACAAAGGCGCTGATCCAGGAAATTCGGGATGATGAGAAAAACAGCGCACCGACAATTAACATCAGCCCGACCACGTGGTGGAGTCGCTGTCCCAGGAAGAGGGAACGGGCGACCAGCAGGCACAGGGCAAACGCCAGGTAATGCCCCAGATCATTCGAGCGGGCAAACGTGCCGGTAAATTTGGTATGGTATGTTCCCTCCTGGATATCCTCCCCCCGAATTAGTTTCCCATCAACTACCACTTCCTCCGGTCGGAAAAAATCGCCGACAAAGTCTCCCGCAAAGACCTGGAGTCCGCAAACACAAGCCTGAACGGCCGCCATCACCAGGATTACCCGTGTGACCCGACGAAGGAAGGTCTTATTTGACTGACTGTGATAAATAAGGTAGAACACGCAAATATACCGAATGAGGTTCTTTATATGCAGGAGTGCGTCCGGCACGGTTTTCCCATTTACAATAGTCGAAAGCACCCACGCGCCGAGAAACAGCAGCATGAGATAATCATAAATGCTGCGTTTCCATGATTCGCTCAGGATAAGGCGTTGTATGATGAGCGTGGCGACCAATGCAAAGAGTAACCCCTCCCACATATAGCGCACGGGTGCGTATAACGCATCCGGTAACAGCTTGAGGACCAATTCCTCCAATGGGGTATACACCAGTAGAAAAACGACGAGGTGTTCCCGGTGGTGCCAGAAGTAGTAATACAAGCCAAGGCCAAGTAATATAGCGACGGCCCACGGTGAAATCCCGACAACGAGTCCCGTCACCAGTGCCAGGCTCAGCGACCAGGCGGCATGTTTAGGAGACAGCCGAATGGTCAAGCTGTCGCAGGCGGTTCCGGTCATTGTATCGTTCGTCCCTTCTACCAGTCAGGCCGGTGAGAATGTCATAGTACCGGTGCACGGCCTTCCCATAATCCATTTCGTTGACTGCGAAAGCGCGGGCATTGGCTCCCAGCCGATATCGCAGCGTGATATTGTTGTGTAAAAGTTCGATATGGTCGGCAAGCGCTCGGGGGTTGCGCGGTTCAATGACCAACCCGGTCTCGCCGTCTACAATTGGTGTAGCACTTTCCCATCCCTGATTGCCAATGATAATTGGCAGTCCGGCGGATATGCTTTCGGCCAGCACCGTCGAAAATCCCGGCAAGTTGGTCACATCCGGAAATACCGCAACATTAACGCCGGCGTACGCCTCCGGCATAGATTCATGAGAGACCATGCCGGTCAATCGGACGGTATCAAGCTGCAACCGCTGTACATGGTCCTTAAACGCCGCTGCGTGACGTTGCTCCACATTACCACCCACAAAGAGAAAAACGATGTCCCGATCACTTCCCCGATGCCGCATGATATCTGCCGCTTCAAGGAGAACTCGCGCGCCCTTGTTGCTGCACAGACGGCCAAAGTAGGCAACGACGAATTTCCCTTGCAGGTGGTGTTTGCGGGTGAACCGTTCATGATTCAACTCCGGATGAAATTTCGCAGTATTAACCGGCTTGGGGATCACTGAGATGCGAGCAACCGGATACCCATACTTGCTGATGAAGCGATATTTTCCCGCCTCATTATAGGTGATAATGGCTGCGGCGTGGTTGACTACCCGTCGTTCAAACGGCAGGACAAGTTTGTGTTTAAGTGAGAGGTTCGGTAATATATCGCCGGCATCGAGGTACACCAGCGGAATTCCTAACAACCGTGCAGCGATATAGCTCTGATAAGAACGTGGCGTGAGAGTAAGGTACGGGTTCTCAAAGATGATATCCGGTTTCCAACGGATTATTTCCCGAATTATTCCCGGAGTCCAGCGAAAGAATCCACCCAGGCTGATATTCCCTTTGCGATGGAAAACCAATTTCGATTTCATCAGCAGTAAGTAATAATCGTCCGGCAGCAGCCCGACCTCCGAGATTGGATAATCCAACCGCTGGTACACTCGAGAATCCGCCGGGCTGGCAATATTGGTGCCCAACTGCACAAATTCACAGCCGTGATCACGCACCAGCATTTTTCCTACTCGCAGGTCTTTGTCTCCCCGGTACAACTCGACGAATTCGTGGGAATCCATGACCCGGAGCCGCTCCGGTGCTTTGGCGGGCGGCGTGTATGTCCGCAGGTCAGAACTCGTAAGTATCGGCATTTCATGCCCCCCAGTGGCGGATGCCTTGTTGTCCGGGAGTGATCATCCGCTTTGGACCTTGGTTACCCTGGAGCAATCTTCGTCCGTACCGACTCCGGTCTGTGGTCTCACCACTTCACGCCGTGTATCGGTGTCCCGCGAATAATTGTTGACTACAGGCTCGCGCGGTTCTCCACGACGGGCAAACCGCAGGATCCGCCGTGCTTGATCTAATTCCTCTTCGCCATAGAATCCTGCCCATTGCAATAGAATTGGATACAGCCCAATTATTACTACTTTAAGTGATATCGCAAAAAACCATGACTCCAGCGGCAGTAACGCAGTTCCGGCGAACAAGATTCCGGCAACCAAAAACGCGCGCATGATCTTACCCCAGGCGAACGGAATGGGGAAAACTGCCTGTGCGTTCCGCAGCATGACACCGGCCATGACCGCGTAGGTCAGCGGCGTGACCCAGGCAACCGCCGCTGCACCAAAGCGGGGGGTGAGGAGCGTATTGGCCATTCCATTCATCGCAAGTCCAAGCAACACTGGCGGGAGGACCAGCCGGGTGGTCTTTGTCGCCGCCGCCCCGGTCATGAAGAGATAAAAACACCCATAAAAGAGCATGCCCAGAGCGAGTGGCGGGATCAGCCGTGCCGCCGCAAGATACGCAGTTGCCGATTGTAACCGAAGGAGATCGTCGCCGAGGAGGCTAATGATCAACACCAGCCAGAGTGCCCCGGCGGTATAGTAACTGAAAATCTTGGCGAACGTCTGTCGCGCACGGCTCTCCCGCAGTCTGCCAAAAGCGAACTGCGGCCAGGCAAGCTGGATGGCCATCACTGCCAGGGTAACCACAATCGTGAACTTGGAGGCTAACGCGAAAAGACCGGTCTGTGTCAGGTCGGTGAAGTGCAGCAGCGCCGTCCGATTAAAGGCATTGACCAGCCAGACAGCCGAACCCGCGGGAATAAGCGGGGCGCAGAAGGTCAGCAATTTGCGAATGAGACTTAGGTCAATGATCGGTCGCAGATATTTGCGTTGGATCCAGAGACAGCCGATCAGGGTCGGCAATCCGGAAAGTACTTTGGCCAACAGCAGACCCTCGACACCAAGGCGGAATGCAGCGACGAACATGATGGCACCGCCAAGAGAAATCATCACCTGGATCAGTGAAATCACTGAATAAATTCCCGGCCGATTTTGCAAACGCAGCATATTCAGCGGGTAGGTGTAGATACTCTGTATCACTAAGAACAGGCCCGCGAGGATAAACAGGGAATGATAAGCGGGCGTACCGAATAGTGCGGTACTCAGGGTCGGGGCCAGCGCGAGTGTGATCAGGAATGCAGCTCCGGCGACGCACCCGAGGTAGATTGTGACCGAGGAGGCAAGCCGTCGATGGTAGTTGTAATCATTGGCATCAAAATGAAAACGAAAGGCGCCGTTGGTTAATTCAAATGACACGAAGACCGTCAGGATCGCCAGGTACACAAGGGTTACGTCGAAGACGGCGAATTCGGCAGGCAGCAAATACCGGGTGTAGAGAGGTAACAGGAGAAATTCACCGAACGAACGCAACGCGCCTACTGTGCCGTAAACGGCGGCGCTGCGGAAGAATTTCCCCATGTCTGTGGCGACTCCGGCCATCGTTCGCTCGACTTCCCTGTCGGCCTTTATTGCTATTGTCCTCTTCGGTGACGTCTTCCTTGAACTTAACTGGATGAATGAAATCTCCCACCGGCCTAAGGATTTGGCTGAGAGCAAATCAGCAGTTGCCCCAAAAGTTTTCCTGCGATCGGACCGATACCATTCGTGAAAACACGAGAGATGTCGGGTGGCGCCGGGATTCGGTTCCAACTGAACCGGGCTGATCGACACCATATATGGTTTCAGGCGGATGCCAATACCGAACAGAGCAGCAGAGGATGCCTGCAGAGAGGCCGGCCCGGAAAAGACCGAGCCAATATTTATCATTTCCTCCGGGACCATCGTCGGCTGTAATGACGCGGCTGCAGTTCTGGTCGACTTGCACCCGTCAGCCGTGACCGGGTGGCCATTTTCCCAGGTATTTCGGCCGGCAACGGAGCAGGAAAACCCTCATCAATATGTCGATGAACTGCTGAACGGAGTATTGGACAGCGGCAATTTCCAGGATATTCGTGGAGAAGTTCAATTCAATACGCCGCATCCGATTCTCGTGTCCGCCCGCCTGCAACCGCTGCTCCTGGAAGGTCAGAAACGAGTTCTGGTGTCTTGTCACGTGCCCCTGACTCGGCGTGATGCTGACGGAAAGAATTCCGCCACTGCCGACAATTTGTGACCACTCACTGTCGTTTTTCACGCACCCTGCTGCCGGCTATGGCCGGAGCTGTCTCTTCCCTGATGCACAAACGTTGAGGAGTTCCGCTCGATCAGTGTTAAGATTGCTGCCGGCAACTATTGCCAGAAAAATATTGCCTGTATCGGCAGTAAGTCGTATTTCTCTTGTGAACACGGGTTTTGGCTACCACAACATCACGCATACTGACATCGCACCCGTGACTGTTACCGGCATCGCCAACTCGTACGGCTGAACGATGCTGGTGGCAGGCGCAGTCAGGAAATCCCGGTACGCAGTGAGTACGGGTCGGGTTGCTGAGTTGCGAATATCGTAGGCCTTTGCAGCAACGCAGTTGGTATCCGAACGGGGTGGGAGTAAGAAAATGAGCCAGGAGAAACGCACACGTTCATCAGGAAAAGGTAAACGATCGTCTCAACATAATCAGGAAAAACAGACCAGGGCCCCTCGACAAACAAAAGCGCCAAGGAAACCATCAACCGCCATGCGGCATCAGGCAGCCTCATTTATCGAGGCCTGCTTCCATCTACCGCTGGGTGTTTTTCGCACTACACCGGACGGTACGATCCTGGCGGCCAACGAGGCGGCACTGGCGATTCTCGGGTATGAGTCGATGGAGGAGTTGCAGCGAGTTAATGCTGCGGATCTGTATGTACGGCCCGCCCGTCGTCTCGAGCTGATGGACTCATTGGCTAAAACACGCACTGTTATCGGTGAAGAGGTGGAGTTGCGGCGGAAGGACGGCAGCACTGTCTGGTGCAGCACCAATATAACTGCAGTGATCGATCAGGAACGCCACACTACTTACTACGACGGCATTCTCCTCGACATCACCCAGCGGAAACAAACAGAACGTTTGTTGCGGAACCAGCAGGAACGCCTCGAATTGGCCCTGGAGGGTGCCCAACTGGCGACGTGGGATGAGAACATGCAAACCCGTACTGTCACACGCGATGCCCGGTGGGCGGAAACGTTGGGATACACTCCCGAGGAAATTGGGGAAACGGACACAGAATGGAAAGAGTTGATCCATCCGGATGACCAACCGGCGGTCGAGCGGGCTATCAAAGAATATGAGTCCGGTCAGTCGCCCTTCTTCCGGCTGGAACATCGCCTGCGCACCAAGTCGGGCGATTGGAAATGGATTCTTAATTGGGGACGCATCCTGGAATGGGATGAGGAAGGCAGGCCCGTGCGTGCCGCTGGCGTGCACCAGGATGTGACCGAGCAGAGACGGGCGCAAGAGGCCCTGCGCGCCAGCGAAAAAAAATATCGCTTGCTCTTCGATAATGCCGGGGTGGGGATCGGCTATATCACCATCGAAGGGGAAATACTCTCGTTCAATCGCACTGCGGCGGAATTCATGGGCGGAAAGCCGGACGAGTTTATTGGGAAATCGTTTTATGACCTGTATCCTCGGGCAGATGCCGATGTGCATACACATCGCCTGCACGAAGCGGCTACGATTGACGAAACATTGGAGTTTTTGGATTGTGCACAACTACCCGGAAAGAAACGGTGGTTTCACTCGTTTTACACGCCGATCCGCGACGATGACGGAGAGATACAGGGTGTCCAGATCATCGCCCATGACGTTACTGCTCGCGTTGAGGCGGAGGAGGCCCGTCGCGAAGCAGAACGCCAGAAGGATATTGTTCTCAATTCTACCAGTGAGACATTTGCCTATTATACGCCCGACATGAAAGTTGTCTGGGCCAACAAGGCAGCGGCGCATTCGGTTGGCAAGACAGTGGACGAATTAGTCGGCAAGCAGTGTTACGAATTGTGGCGTCAACGCTCGGAACCGTGCGAAAATTGCCCGGTAATACGGGCAGAGAAGACCGGTACGCCGCAGGAAGCGGAACATGTTACACCGGACGGTCGTCACTGGCTCCTCCGTGGCTACCCGGTATTTGCTGAGAAGGAAACATTGATCGGGCTGGTGGAATTTGGGCAGGATATCACTGACCGGGTAAACGCTGAACGGACCCTCCAGGCCGAACGCGATCGGGCCCAGAACTTTCTAGATATCGCTGGGACGATCATTATCGCGTTGAATACTCGGGGGGAAGTTACCATGATTAACCAACGCGGGTGCGAGATCCTTAACAGTACCAAAGAAGATGTGCTTGGGGTCAATTGGATTCATACATTTTTACCGGAAGAGGTGCGGTCCGAAGTCTATGCAGGGTTTGAACAATTGATACGTGGGGACATGGGTGAGTACGAACACCACGATAATCCGGTCATTACCACAACCGGGGAACGCCGCGATATTCACTGGCACAATCGCGTCCTTTACGATGAGACGGGGAAGTCGATCGGGACACTGAGTTCCGGCGAAGACATTACCGAGCAGAAAAAGGCCGAAACAGCGTTGCGGCACAGCGAACAGCGGTTTCGTCTCATTGCCGAGACGATCCAGGACGTTTTCTTGGTAGTTACTCCGGATTACAGCGAGGTCATCTACGTCAGTCCTATGTATGAGAAAATTTGGGGACGATCGCGGGACAGTCTTAAGCAACATCCGCGCTCGTGGCTGGATGCGTTGCCCAAGAAAGACCGTAACATCGTATGGAATTACATTTCTGAACATATGAATATGGACTTTGAGATGCTGACAATCCCTGAATACCGCGTTATTCGCCCGGATGGATCGACCCGCTGGATTCATGCGCGGTACTTTCCGGTGCGTGATACCGAGGGAAGACTCTCCCAGATTGTCGGCATTGCGGTGGATATCACAGAGCGGAAAGAGGCTGAACTCCGGATCCAGCACTACCAGAAACAACTGCGCGAAATGTCCGCTGAAATTTCCCTGACCGAAGAACGGGAACGGCGGCGTCTGGCGGCGGGCATTCATGATGACATTGCCCAACCACTGGTCTTTACCAATATGGAACTCACAACCTTACTACGGGACCCAGAACTCCCGGAACCACTGGTCGCGCAGATCACGCCCCTGCAGGAGCAGCTCAAATTGGCGATCGATCGTGTCCGTTCCTTATCGTTTGAACTCAGTCCACCGGTGCTCTATGAGTTGGGATTTGCCGAAGCAATCGACTGGCTGGCCGAGGAAACCGAGAAACAGCACGGAATTCACACTGAATTCTCGGGAACCAAGGACCTTCCGCTCCTGCCGGATGACACGAAGGTCACGCTCTATCAGGCGGCACGGGAACTGATGATCAATGCTGTCAAACATGCACAGGCCAATCAACTAAAAGTCACGTTGACCCGTAAAAAGGATCAGGTTCGCCTACAAATCACCGACAACGGCGTTGGTTTTGAACCATCTTCAGTAGACACAAGACGCGATACGCACGGCGGATTTGGCTTGTTTAATATCCGCGAACGTATGAAATTACTGGACGGAGAAATCATTATTGATTCGCAACCGGGAAGTGGCAGCCGTGTTACCTTAATTGCACCGATTTCGGAACGCCGGAACACAGACGTTGGGGGAGCACATGGCAACCAAGGTACTGCTGGCGGATGACCACCAAATTATCCGCGAAGGATTGCATCACCTGCTGGACCACCAGCCGGATATAGAGGTCGTGGGAGAAGCGAGCAACGGTCATGAAGCGGTCCGGCTGGCCGAGGAAACACAGCCGGATGTCGTGATCATGGATGTCGGCATGCCTCAACTAAACGGGATCGAAGCAACGCGGCAAATCAAAAGCAAAAATAATCGCATCAAAGTCGTCGCGCTGTCGGTCCATTCGGATCATCGGTTCATCACCAAGACACTGGCCGCCGGCGCCACCGGCTACCTGCTGAAGGACTCAGCGGTCGATGATGTGGTTGCGGCCATTCATGCGGTCATGGCCGGCAAGTCGTATCTCTCGCCGGAGATTGTCGATACGGTGGTCACCGATTATGTCGATCACGTCACGCAGGCCAGACCGGCGCCGGCGCCCGAGCTGACGGCGCGGGAGCGGGAAGTGCTGCAACTGCTGGCCGAGGGACACAGCACCCGCGAGGTTGCTGAAATCATTAGCGTCAGCACCAAGACCGTCGACACGCATCGGCGGAATATCATGATCAAACTGGATATCTACAGTATTGCCGAATTGACCAAGTACGCATTGCGAGAGGGTCTGGTCAGCCTGAGTGAGTAACGATTTGTATGATTTGTATGCACTTAGCCGCCTCACTGGGGTGGGTATCTAAGCATTTGCCTTAAAACGTTCTAAGAAAATCTCCTCCAACGATAGACGAATATCACCGCCGTCAAGCCATTTGGCGCACGCACCGAACGCACTAAATTCGCATCGCAAACGCGTGGAAACCGCCGGGAAATCAGCGTGCAGATTATTCGCTCGGCAAAAATCCCGTATATCTGGGCAACACGGTTCACCGAAGTATCATTCCGGCCGGGCATAATGCCGATAACTACAATACTGACTGATGGTTACTCACATGGACAAACCGGGTGCCTCGGAGACGATGGCTGAACAGGTTCTGTTGACCATCTCCGAAGATAAAATGGGTGTTCGGGTAAACTGTCCTGCAGAGTTTGTCAACGACGAAGCTGCGCTGGCGGAAATTGAGCGCATTTTCCGCCGGGAATCCTTGGACTGGAAAGCGGCCCGGGAACGCGTGGAAGAGGTCTTGGAGACCGCACGGCGGGAAGGTAAGGGCCTGGAGAATGTCATTGTTGCTGAGGGCACACCCCCGGTGTTGCCGGTGGACGGTCGAATTGAGTGGACAAAAGGGTATTTCGCCGAAGGCTTTTACATTGACCCGGAGACGCAGCGCATTGATTTCAATCAACGACGGGCAAATCCCTCGGTTGAGGAAAATGAATTCCTCGTGACAGTGTATCCGGCACAGCCTGGTAAGCCGGGTCGTGATGTCTGCGGCCGGTCCATCAGTGTCGCCCGCCCCAAGCCACCACCGATCAAGGCCGGGGCGAAAGTGACCTGGGATGACCGGGCCGGTGGGTACCGCGCACAATGTGCGGGTCGAGTCGTCTACCGTAACAATACCGTCAGTGTTGAAGACGTGTACCATATCCGGCAGGATCTCGATACGGATTTCGGTAACATTGATCATAATGGGTCAGTGGTAATCGACGGAGGGATTTCTTCCGATGTGAAAGTCCGGACCAAGAGCGACCTGGAAGTTCGTGGTCTCGTTTATGCGTGCGAGATTTCCTGTGGTGGTGATTTTGCCGCCCGCAGCGGTATAAACTCCAATCCGGAACGGAGAATCTTTGTCGCCGGGAACATGGCCACCCGGCATATCGGCCAGGCCACGATTGACGCGGTCGGTGATATTGTTGCCGAACGGGAAATATTTTGTTCTACGGTTCGCACCCGCGGCGCCGTCATCGCACCGGGGAAAGTAATCGGCGGAGAGATCATGGCCACCCGCGGGATTACCATTGGTGAGGCGGGATCGAAGGCCGGGGCGCGAACTACCGTGGTCGCCGGGCTTGACTATCCACTGCTCCGCCAAATCAGCACCAACAACCGGGTAATCTCCGGGACCGAGAAAATGATTGAGAGAATCCACCTGGCGAACAAGACCGCCAAACGTAAACAGCGATTTCTCAGCCGGCAGCAAAAACAGGCGCTGAACGAACTGGAGGACAAGATTGAAGTTGCGAAGAAGGATATCGAACGGCGCCGCGAAGAAAACAAGATCTTAAAAAAACAATCACTTGCCAATCGGAACGCGCAGATTGTAATCAAGGACGTTGTCTATCCCGGGACGATACTCCGTATTCTCGATTCCCAGTATGAGGTCAGTGATACCTTGATCGGTCCGGTCATCGCCAAATACGACCGGGCAACCGCCGCTGTGGTGCTGACGTCAGATGAGAATACGTAAACGACAGCGATTCCATTACCCACCGACCATCGCACCCTGCAAACTCACATCCTTCCCGTAACCGTGGCCTCTGTGCCGGTGACAACGGCCTGCGGCAAATCCTCCCTCTGCTCGGCGCTGCTCCGGTCCGGCAGGTGCAATCCCTTTGTTTCCACCCGGCTATGCTGCTGATCGGCAAATAGATAACGTGGGTGCTCTCGTAACCCACTTCAACGGTACCAGTGCCTCAAGAAACCGTTCCAGCTTTGAATCATCCCCGGCATTTGTTTCAGATTCCGCGCCGGACGGCAGATTCCCGTGAGATTGCGCTTGGAGGAGCAGGAGACCAGAACGAAAATGAGATCCCCGATGTTTGCGAATGCGACTGTGGAACGATCGGCGATATCAATTGTGATCTCAGCGTCGATCCCCTGGACGTTCAGTTTTTGGTGGCTTTCGTGTATCAGTCACAAGATGCTCGCTGTGACAAACCGCAATGCCCGGTGGAAACGGGTGATGTAAACTGCGACGGTAATGTTGATCCTCTGGATGTGCAGTTCCTGGTCGCCTTCGTGTATCAAGGGCAGGACGCTCGCTGTACGCCGTGTGCCTGACCTACCGTTACCATAAATAAGTGGGTGAGTATATGCTAATACTCACCCGCTTCAAATGCTTTACGGTTTTCTCTCACAATTCTTCCCAGTACCAGATGTAGTTGCCGCTCTGGCCCGTTTCGCCGTAATAGGTGTCGATCATCACCTTATAGGTCTTGCCGTTAGAGCGGATCAGGTAGACATGGTTCTTTGACGAAAGGGTATGCGTTTGACTGTTATAATTGTACCAGTCGGTGAAGACCGAGCCCTGTTCGTCCTGCGCATATGCCTGTGGGACCGTAATGGCCTGGGTGTACGCATCAAAATCCGTGGGATCACTCATATCCTCCAGCAGGGCGTAGGCGGGATTGGCGGCAGCCTCGCCTGGCCCGGAGAATGAACTATTGAGATAAACGTCGTAGTTCTCGACTTTGATGTCCCATTCCGTTGAGCTCGCCGGATTGGCAGGATTGACCGCCTGTCCGCTTGAGAAGTCGTAGTAGAACATGCCGCTGGAGCCATCCACCGTATCAATCAGCGCAGGACCGGTCAAATCGGTCGACGATGGGCTGGGTTGGTGAACGTACTTGATGACGAAATTCCCCATCGCCGGGGGGGCACCGCCGCCAATGAGTTCGAGAAACTGCACCTTCATATATTGGCCCGCGGCGTCCCGCATGGCATATACCGTTTGGGTCATCGTCAGCGTGTGGGTTTGCGGGTTGTACATGAAGTAATCGTCCAAAACGAGATTTAACCCGTCGGTGAGCCAGGACTCTTCGGGTACCGCATTCGCGGGGGTCATGGTGACATCTACAAAATCGTCCGTGACACCCATTGCGGTCAAATCCACGCTGGTGACGTCGCCGGAGCCGGATTCCCCGCTGTTGGTGATGATGACCGATCGCCGGAATCCCAGCTCCCAGGTGTTCGCTGCCGGCTTTGCGGAAGTCACCACATCCTTATCGTCGAAACTGTAGTAGACAAAATCCTCTTCTGGCGTAGCATCCGTCTTGGTTACCCAATAATCGCCGGATGCGTCGCGGCTGGTTGAATCGGTCCCCACTGGACCGGTTCCATTACCATCGTCGTTGGAACACCCGGTCAGCGTGACCGCGGTGAACAATAATACAGCGACACCCGTGAAAACATGACGCATACAACCTCCTCCACTTTGTTTACTTTATTCAGTACTGAATCGCATGCCAATATTGATCGTTCGGCCGGGCCAGTAGCCGAACTCGGGTTCGACATCATCGGTAATATTCTCTGCCCGGACAAACGCTTCCCACTGTTCCAGGATCCGTTTGGTGAGACTAACATTGATTTCCTGCTGGGAGGGCGCCCAAGTATCCGAATCAAAATCATTTTGTGCCCCCCGCGGTGTCCACAGTTTTTTCGAATACCAATTGCCCCAGATTGCCGCGGTTAGTCCCAGACGAGAAAACTCCTGGGATACACTTATTGATACCGCATGTTTCGACCGACCAAGCAGCCAGGCGCCGGTCTGCCGGTTTTTCGCCGTCATCAGGGTATACGCTAGCGCGAAATTCATCCCCGTGAGCAGCTGGACTCGGCTCTGCCACTCCAGACCGGTGGTGTACGCTTTGAACACATTGCGATATTGGTAGATTCCTCGCCAGTACGTCTCGCTCTGGTCGACCAAATCAAATTCAATCAGGTTTTCCAAATGGTTGTAGAAATAGGTCAAGCGATGCAGCGCGATTCCCTCATAGCTGTATTCCAGCGTCAGCGCAGTGTTGCGGGAGGTCTCTGGTTGCAGGGATGGTCCGCCGCCTTTCACCAGGTACCCGGCGGCGGAATGATCGAACCGAAAATACACCTCTTTAATTGACGGTGCCCGGAACCCGCCGCTGTGGGACGCCCGGAGACGCAACCGGGGATGCGGCGTTGCCATAACATTAATCGAGGCGTTGACCTGGTCGCCGTACGTATCAGTCGCTTCATAGCGAATCCCGGGCAGAATACTGAGTTCCTCCAGTGGTTTCCATTCATAGGTCGCATAGAAATCGCCGGAGCGAATCTGTTGTTTTCCGTTTGCCACGGAATTCGCCCGCAAGTATTGGAGGTCCCAGTCGCCGCCCATCGTGATCACATGACCGGGAGTATAGGTATGAGATGCCACCACTGACGCTTCGAATAGACCATCCTCCGTCCGCGACCGATCGACCAGGGACGAACCAGAAAATTTTTCCCAAAGATGATCGTAGTAGGTGGCGTAAATGCTGGCGTCGACAAACGTCTCGGGGTTGGGATTAAACCGGACTTTCGCCCGACCACTGTACCGGTAGTTGTTCTCTTCATCGTCAAAGACATACACCCGCGGCGGTCGCGATTCCGATTCCAGCCAGGTCTTATTTTCCACGAACAGGCCGCCGGAGAATTCAGTCTGCCATTCAGGAGAGAGTTGCCGGGTCACTTTGGCATCGACATTAAATTTATCAGTATTTTCCAGCCCATTGGTATGGGGAGTTTCGGGTAGTAAATCAAATCCGTCGGTTCGGTCGAAACGACCACCAACTAGAATTCCCCATCCGTTCAGTCGTGTTTGCGCCTTCAGAATTTGTAAAAAACTGTTGTACGTTCCATAGTCGGAGACGAGTTCCAGCTGTTGCTCTCGTGTACCGGGGTTGCGCGTGATGATGTTTACGACGCCCCCGATTGCGTCCGACCCGTACAGGGTGGAGGACGCTCCTTTCACCACCTCAATTTTCTCAACGGTGCTGAGTGAAATCTGCGAAACGTCAATGGCGCCGTCGACTCTGCCGATCATGCGTTCCCCGTCGAGCAAGACCAACACGCGCGTAGGATCGAGTCCCCGCAGGGAAATGCCGGAGCCGGAGAAACCCTCATCAATATTGACACCGGTCATTGTTTCCAGCGCTTCATCGACTGTGATTGCACCGGCATACCGAGCCTCCTCGGCCCGGATCACATCGGTCGTCACCGGGACATTTTTTAGCAGATAGGGGGTCCTGGTGGCGGTGACCACGACCTCGTCGAAGAGATGTTCTCGGGGGGGCAGGTGGATATCGAGGTTGATCTCACCGGAGCCGATTTCTACCGCGGTGACAAAATCCTCGTAGCCGATATGAGTTACCCGAACTCGGTAAGTGCCTGTACCGTCTACGGCCAGTACAAAAGTACCGTCGTCTTGAGTAGAAGTACTCAACGATTCCGCCGGAATAGAAATGTTTACCTCGGGAATCTTCTCCTGCGTCTCGGCATCTCGCACAATGCCGGCAATAACCGCCGCCGCTGCTCGTTGCGACATCGCGGCGAATATCAACAGCAGGATCAGTATAACTCGTTGCCCAAACATCAATTCATTGCCTCAGCCACTCATGTACCTCGCGTATTAATACGACTTTGTTCCCTAAATGAAGACTAATTTAGTAATGTAAAACTCATTTTTTGACTGCTGCCAATGTCAATGGCTCCTCACTCTATGACAAGGTCCGGGTGCGCAGGGCTGGCATTCCGGCCACATTGCCATATATTCTCTGCGGGGATACCGTATGGAGACACTTGCCGTCCATGTATTGCAGGGAATCGAGGGGGATGACGTTCCCCGTTTCCGGGCACAATTGGCCGATACAATCGAGCTAACGGTTGGCAAAACCTTACCATCACCGGCACATTTTCAAGTGTTGATCGCGGGCACTCCCCAACGGGATCATCTGACCGCCAGCCCGCAGTTACATACGCTGATCATTCCTTGGTCGGGACTACCGAGTAAGACACGCGAACTGCTGCTGGATTTTCCATCCGTGAGCGTCTACAACATCCACCACAATGCCGCCCCGGCCGCTGAGATGGCAATTACCCTTATGTTGGCGGTGACCAAGGATGTGTTGGCCATCGATCGGCGATTGCGCGACGACGATTGGACGCCTCGATATGCTGAGCCCACCGGGACGCTGCTGGCGAGGAAAACCGCCGTCGTTCTGGGGTATGGGGCAATCGGACGTCTCATCGCCAAGGCCTGCTTTGCTCTGGGGATGCACGTCCACGCGACGCGCCAAAGGATCACCCGAACCGAGGGACGGATTGTACGGGTCCACCCCGCGAGGGACATACGGAAACTGCTGCCGAAAGCCCAGGTTCTTTTCATCGCCTTGCCGTCTACGCCGGAGACCCAGCAGGCAATTGGCAAAGATGAATTGTCGTTGCTCCCCGACGGCGCGACGGTGGTCAATATTGCCCGGGGAACGATTATCAACGAGGATGCATTGTTTGCCGAATTATCCTCCGGCCGGCTGTGCGCGGGGCTTGATGTCTGGTATAATTATCCTCGATCAGAAGCCGACCGGGCAAATACGCCACCGGGGAATTATCCCTTCCATACACTTCCCAATGTCGTGATGACTCCGCATTTAGCGGGGCACAGCGACGCTACCGAAGCCCGCCGGATTACCGAACTGGCGGAACTCCTCAATGCTGCCGCTGCCGGCCAGGCGCTGCCCAATCGCGTCGATGTTCAGCGCGGATATTAGTCCACCGGCCAAAGGATTAGTCCAGATGCTCGATCCCGACCAATTGGAAACTGGAATCATCCTCGTAATACCACAGCCACAGTCGTACCGGCTTGCTGTATGGCTGCCCGTCCCGTGACGTCTCAATATCAATGCGGAATTGATGGTTTTCCACTTCGTCCCCGTCCGTGTAGGACTGGCGCATGGCCGCCAGTTCACCCAGACCCAACACCACCTTGTTTTCTGTAAGGTTCCGGTCGGTGATTATTTCCTCTCCCCGATAGGTGAGGGTATACCGGGATTGCGACATTGCGGCGAAATCGTACTTGACTGCCAAATCCGTAAAGGAAATGGTTACACCGTACTCACCTACGGCATATTCAAAGTGGTCGAGGGGGTTAACCTGTGCGAAATAGTGCCGCCCGATTTTTTCCTGTCGCTGCTTCAGCGTTTCGAAGAGGTACTGGCGTGCGTCAGAATTGGACAATTTCCCTGCGTTGATCACCGCCCGCAGGTGGTCGTCCCGGAACGACATGATGATTTTTGCCGCCCAGTATCCATCTCGTGGGGTCATATTTTCAAACGGTGGCAGCGGATAGACCGGTTTCCAATCGTCCGGCTCAAAAAACGTCGATTCGAAATAGCCGATTGAAGAGTAAGGAATATCATTCGCAACTTCCCAGGGCCAGACATGCAATCCAAAGGAGACATAGGACACCAAAATATCCAGAAGATCAAAATAGTTTGTATAGCCAGGTTGTTTCGGTTGATAGCCAAAGGCGCCGTTGCCGAACGCCCGACTGAAATCCACTAGATAATGTTTGAGATAGCCACCTTGATCGGTCTCGACGTAGCGATCCATGGTGCTGGCGTCTTTGATGTCCCAGTGGTTAATAAGTGCGCAGAAAAGCCGCAACCCGCGTAGTTCGCGCCGGTGTTCGTGCGGGCACCAATCATTGACATCACCATCACGCGTTCCGCTGAAGCTGAATGGGCCTTTGGCATTGGGGACTGGGCTGGAGGCTAGGCAGCGAATCCGGCCATCCTCCTGCCGGTCGACCCGATTGACGATGCCGTTCAGTACTTCACGTGTAAATGGCCGTTCAAAATCATGGTCAACTCTGTAGGTCACGCCTTCGTCGATGACTAGACTTTCCGGATGAAACCAGGCGATATATTCTTCCGGAATGTTATAGCCGACAGCAAAGAAAAATCGTCCGGCCATCGCCGCCGAAGATGTACGTAATTCCGGGTTTCCGGCTGTATCAAACTGTAGCATATAAGTTCGGTCGTTCTTGTCCATGATCCAGAATTCCGGAGTCTGACCGCGATCGTCCGCTCGGAATACCCGCCAGCGTCCGGTGGTGTCCGGCGGGCCCGTCTGGTAAGACCCTCGCTCGATCTCCTCCGGCGAAAGCGGGTTGAAAAAATGCCGATTGGTCCACCACGTGGAATTCGGCACCTCATCAAATGTGTTGATATTCAAACTTTGCAGCGGTCTCCCCGTGATGTCGCGTAAGTCACGTTCGAGATCAAGATGCTGGGTCATCTGGTCAAAGGTCATCCGGTGTACCGCGTCCCAGGCGATACTGGGCGCGTGGAATTCCGGTTCAGGAGTCGGCTTGCTGTCATTATCAACCCAATGGATTTCATCGGGGATGAAACGATCTCGCGTACCGGCACAAGAACTGATCACTACACAACAATACGTCACTATGCCAATCACTAGCAGCGGATGTATCCTGGAGATGGTCACGTGAGCTATCATCCCGCAAATCCGAAGTTGAAGAGGAACCGGGTTGCTTCTTTCGATTGCGCGATTTCCAGGCGAAAGACTTCTCCCGATTTGCCCCATACGCGCAAGCCGGTGCCGAAGGAATAATGCCAGTTTTTGAAAATCGCGGCATCGCGGAATGAGCTGAACACCCGGCCTTCTTCAAAAAACCAGTACGCATCCAGGCTTCGCCACAACGGGTAGCGGTATTCGACTGAAACCAGGGCAAGTTTTTCATCGACGAAGCGTACGGGATCGTACCCGCGCAATCCGTCGGGGCCGCCGAGTTCACTCTGTAGATAAATAGGATTATCCGCCCGATCATCCGGATTGATAATATCAATTGATTGGGCCAGGAGGCGAAATTCCACGACCCGCGAATGAAATAGCTCTACGTACTGCCGCAGGTCGGCACGAACTTGTAAATATTGCAACTCCGGGGACCGGTCAAATCCGTGGTAATAGCCTACCATAAGATCTTCCCGCCCTCCCCCGGTGGTCTGGCCAGGATGATCGCGCCAGTCATGGCGGACGCCAATCTCCGCCAGCCAGTAGCGGGTAGGACGAAGATCACTATCGCTTAAGCTGAATCGTGCCTGGAGCGAGTCCAGGTCTGATTCGTGGTCGGGATCATCGCCGTCGAAAATGTTGTGGGCCTCGATCCCACCGGTCACCCGGATACTCAGTGGTTGACGTGCATTGATGAGCACGCTCCCGCGTATCGTCGATCGCTCGTGGGTATAGGCAGTCTCGTTCTCCTCGCGTGAGTTATTTCCCAGTCCGAAAAATGGTTCCCGGGGCATAAAATCGTATGCTGCGTTCAGGGCGATTCCCAGATGGTGTTCAATCAGTGTTGGGGCGGAGTAAGTTGTGCGGAATGACTGATATTGGCTGACTGAATATGTTCCGGTCACAGACCAGGCGTCCGGACGTGTCACCAGATTTTTCTCGCCGACTCGCACGCCACCACCAAAACCGCCGTTGCCGCCCGTCCCGAGCACCGGACTGATAAACCCGGATTCATCCGACACGTAACTAAAGATTTTTTGGCCAGGGGGACTGTCAAAGCCGATATAGACTAATCCCCGTGCGACCCCTTCCGGGATATAGAACGGTACCTGTAAAATGGTGGAGGGGATTGCCAACAAGACTGATCCAAGAGATTTCTTTGGTGGCTCAGGATCTTTGACCAGAGTGGTATCGATCTCCAACGCCAACGATGGTGCCGGCAGAACAATAAGGCCAGTAAGCAAAAGGCAATAAGTCAATTGTGAGACTAGATGGCGCATATCGGTTACCGGCTCATCTGATCGGTTGCCAATGAGAGATTAAGGACGTCACAACGCAATACCTCATTTGCTGCTGCACCAACGCATAGCGGCAGTGCTCAGCGTATGATTGCGTGTCGGGCCACCTGCCGGCCCTGATCGGTGAGCGAGACATGGTCTTGTCGAAACCTCACCAGGTGATGTTTCTCTGCCCGGTGCACGACTCGTTCCAAAAACTGCCGTTCCCAGCGGAGATGTTCATGCAGGGTCGGCCAGAAGCTTTCCTCCGCCTCGCGCGGCGTACCTTCGTGGTTCGCCAGGTGAATTGCCAACATGGTCTGCGCAAATTCCCAACGTTGCTGCAACCGGCGGTTCACTTGGGCGAGGATGCCGCGGTTGGGGGCAGTGAGAAAAACTACACCGAAGATGATGCCGGCCAGCGAGGCCATCGATCCCGCGATTGAGGCGTCCAAAGCATGGGCAACCCAATACCCGGCGATCGCACTAAGCGCCGCCAGGATTGCCGAATACACGATCATCAGCGCCAGCCGATCGGTCAGTAGATATGCCGCTGCCGGTGGGGCGATCATCAACGCCACCACCAGGATCGATCCCACCGCATCGAACGCCCCCACAGCGGTGACCGATACCAAGGTCATCAACGTGTAATGCAACAGTGCCGGAGAGAACGACAGCGCCGCCGCCAGCCCCGCATCAAAGGTGGCTAATTTCAGTTCCTTATAAAAAAGGGAGATAAACAGAATGTTCAGGACCAGGATTCCGGCCATGACATACAGTGCCTTCGGGCCGATGTCCTGCCCGAACGGGGTGAAGCGATTGAATGGGGCAAACGCCAGTTCACCCAGCAACACCGCATCCGTGTCCAGATGCACGTTTCCCGCATAGCGGGAAATGAGAATAACACCAATGGAAAACAGCACGGGAAACACCAATCCAATGGACGCATCCTCGCGCACCAGCCCGGTGCGATTGATCAGGGAGACCAGACTGACGGTCAGCACACCGGTGAGCGTGGCCGCAAGAACAAGAAACGGGGATGACAAATCATGAACGACAAGGAAGGCAATGACGATACCAAAGAGGATCGCGTGGCTGATTGCATCACTGAGCAACGCCAGGCGCCGCAGGACTAAAAAGACCCCGGGTATCGCGCACGCCACCGCCACGGTGACTGCAATCAGTTGTATTTCGAGCTGGGCCTGGCTCATTGTTTTGACCGTTTCACACTGCCCACCCGGTCACGGGCCTGTTGCAAACCTCGCGGGGTAAGGTTCCAGGTCTCTTTTACATTATGACTGACCCAGCCGCGTCGTTCCAATTCGCGTAAGACCATGGAAAGTCCCGCGTGATCACCGACCATCGAGCGAATTGCGCCGGTTTCATGGGCATGGGTTGGGTCGTCATGCTGCAATGCCAGGGCGTACAGGTTTTCCAGGACCAGGTCGAGCCGCAGTTTCTGGCGATTGCGACGCTGTATCACCCAGCGCCAGATCACGCCACGGTTCGGCGCGAAAAGCAGTGAGACCGTGACCACTGCGCTAATGCACAAGACGATCGTCGGCCCGGTGGGTAGTTGGGTCGTAGAACTGGAGATCACCGCGCCGGATACACCGGCCAAGGCGCCGAATAGCGCGGCCAACAGGATCATGACACCGAGTTTATCAGTCCATTGCCGGGCGGCAGCGGCCGGGGCAACAATCATTGCACTCATCAGTACCACCCCAACGGTTTGCAAGCCGATCGCAATTGCGATGACCAGGAGTGTGGTGAGCATGACGTCCAACAAGTTCATGGTAAAGCCGAGGGACGCCCCGTATTCGGGATCAAAGCTGAGCAGTTTGAATTCCTTCCAGAAAAGTAACATCAATGTCAAGGCGCCGGTGCAAATGATACTCATCATCACTACGTCCTGCGCCATCAGGGCCGCCGCTCGGCCGAATAAAAATGTATCCAGACCGGCTTGGGTGGCATCCGGCAGACGTTGGATGAAGGTGAGTAACACCAAACCGAAGCCAAAAAAAACCGAGAGGACCATCCCCAGGGCCGAATCGTATTTAATGCGCGAGTGTTTGATGATTGCCAGAATGACCAATGTCCCGATCCAGCCGGCGATTGCCGCGCCACACACCAGAATCAGGGGGGTCTTGGCCCGGGTGATCAGAAACGCCAGAGCAATGCCCGGCAAGGCGGCGTGTGACATGGCGTCCCCAAGCAAACTCTGCTTCCGCAGGACCGCAAATCCCCCTAACGCACCGGCCACAATACCCAACACCGCTGCGCCGAGCGCTACGGTGCGGAGAGTATAATCAAAAAGCAGGTCGCTGAATAGTTGGGCAATATTCACTATGACATCTCTGGCGTTGGTGCTTCCGGGTCGGTACCGGGAGCCTTATGTGCGGCTTGCAAGAAGCCGACTCGTCCACCGTAGGCCAGGCGGAGGTTCTCTTCGGAAAAAACTTCCTCTACCGGGCCGGAGGCGATGCGTCGGACATTGAGCAAGGCAACCCAATCAAAATATTCGCGCACAGTCTGGAGGTCATGATGGACGACCAGGACGGTCTTTCCGGCGGATCGCAGGTCGCGCAGCAAGGTGATGATCGCCCGCTCAGTGGTGGCATCGACCCCCTGGAACGGCTCATCCATAAGGTAGACTTGCGCTTCCTGCACTAGAGCCCGTGCCAGAAACACCCGTTGCTGCTGGCCGCCGGAGAGTTGGCTGATTTGGCGCTGGGCGAAATCACGCATCCCAACTTTATCCAATGCTGCCAGCGCCTGTTCACTGTCCTGCTTGCGCGGGCGGCGAATCCACCCCAACACACCATATCGCCCCATGGTAACCACGTCGAGCACCGTGGTCGGGAAGTCCCAGTCGACGCTGCCCCGTTGCGGAACATACCCGACAAGCTTGCGTTGCCGCGCGTAAGGCTTTCCGAAGATAAGCACCCTGCCGGCCGCTGGTTGAACCAGTCCGAGCATCGATTTGATCAGCGTAGTCTTGCCGGCGCCGTTTGGTCCGACAACCGCCATCAAAACACCCGACGGCACCGCCAGGTCAATGTCCCACAAAACCGGTTTATCCCGGTACGCAACCGTCAAGTCTTCAACGTGTATCGCACTCGCTTCAAATTCCATAGCCTCATCCCGTTTCCGGGCGCATTAAAGATCGGCCTCTGTGGCCGAGCCGGTCAGAGCAGAAACGATGGCAGCGACATTATGCCGCACCATGCCGGGATACGTGCCTGCCGGAGTGCCGGGGCTGCCCATGGCGTCTGAGAATAACTCGCCGCCAATAACCACTTCAAATCCCCGCGATTTCACGGCCGCCTGCACGGCCTCGATGTTGCGTCGCGGCACCGAGGACTCTACGAAGATCGCCGGAATTTTATTTTCCGCAATATACTCGGCTAACTCTTGTACGTCCGCAGTACCCGCTTCGGAGGCGGTGCTGATACCTTGTAATCCACGCACCTCCATCCCGTAGGCTCGACCAAAGTAGTTGAAGGCATCATGCGCAGTGACCAGCACACGCTGTGTTGGATCGATTTTTTTAATTTCTTGCAGGACATACCCATTAAGGTCGGAAAGCCGTGTCAAGTAGCTCTCCGCGTTCACGCGATACGTGTCCGTATGCTGGGGATCGAGTTCAATGAGCTTGTCCCGAACCGCCGCGCCGGCCATCATCCACAGTGTAACATCAAACCAGACATGCGGATCGTAGGTTCCCACGGCTGTCGGTGGTGACAATAACAGCGAATCGGGGATGGCTTCTGCCACTGCCATGGTCTGACCCGATTCTCCCAACTGTTTCAGTACCTCGGCCATTGCGCCCTCCAGGTGCAGACCGTTATAAAAAATCACGTCCGCATCCGACATGCGGGTCACATCCCGCTCGCTGGCCTTGTAGAGATGAGGGTCCACACCGGGGCCCATCAGCGGCGTGACCGTCACTCGGTCGCCGCCGATGTTGGTTGCCAGGTCCGCGATCATACCGGTCGTGGTCACGACCTTGATCTTCCGCTGAGCCAGATCAGCTTGTTTATTGGATTGTCCGGTGCATGCGGTAATGAACAAAGCCAGCACGAAAAATGCTGTAATTTTCCCTATGTTTTTCATTGTCCGCTCCTTTGCAGTCTATGAGTTCAACTCAGTTGTATACGGGGGTGGGGCAGAGTTTTCAATGGCAAAGTAAAAAAAGCGGCGCCGAAATTCGGAGCCGCTTACCTGGTGTCAGTGCACGTTGTCTAACAAATCAGACAATTACCGGCAGGTACCCATAGTGCTACGATACAAGAATGACCAATTGGCAATCCAGGAATCTTCCACCGCCACGCCCGGCTCGAATGCGCCAATATAAGTAACGGTTTGGAAGAATCTCTGCCAATCGGAATCGTCATCCAAAGTCGGATTTGCCGGAGGATCATAGATGCCATACGGATGAATCCAGAAACCGTCCGCATTGCCGCCGACATCCGGAACGGGGTCGAGAGTTTCGCCCGGCAGCAGTGGATACCAGGCCATGCAGCCCAACCCCGGATCGAGTTCGAGGTTTTGACGGCACGGATCACACAGCGCGTCTTGTTGCTTATACGCGAATTGAACCAGAAACGCTACGTCCGTCGGGTTTACGCCGCCGTCGCAGTTGACGTCACCAGTCTCATAGGGACACAGCGGCTTATCACACCGGGCATCTTGTTGCTTATACGCGAATTGGACCAGGAACGCAACGTCCGTCGGATTCGTGCCGCCGTCGCAGTTGACATCGCCGACCATGTTGGGGTATTGACCGGTCTGGTCACCGCAGTCGCAGCCAGGGTCGTTAAAGATCGAGTCTTCGACCCAGGTTTCGGCAGGGTCATACAAACCATCCGTCGCCCAGAACAGGTTGTTCCGGAAGTACAGATCTTGGACGGACAGACGTTCCCGGCTGCCTTCACACAGCTTCTCGCCCGGGGCGGTCCATTCGACACCGGTAAATGCCGGACCGTTCATTTCGGTCACGACCGAGTTGAAGTAGCCGCCACCGGCGTTATCGCGGATATTGAAGCCACCGTCTTCGTTACCACCGGCTTCATTAGAACCGGCGCCAATGTAGGTGAAGTTGGAGAAACATGGCGTGGCATAGGGCGCGACACAGTCATCAACCCCCGAGCGCTGGCCGCCACCGTCGTGCTCACCACACTGGTCGGAATCCACCGAGTCTTTTATAGCCAAGACAAACTGAGCACAGCCACGGAAACCTTCGTCGTAGTCGAAGTCATCGTCGCCGACGTAGCCAATGACTGCATGCTTGACCTGCGGCACGCCGCCGAAAAATTCGATACCGTCGTCGAGATTGGCGAAGACCTCAATGTGATCGATAATTGTGCCGCGACCGATTCCACCGAGAGTAATCCCGTTGATTTCGTTGGCATCACCAAACTTGGAACCACCATGACGGACCGAGACGTACTTTAACACGCCTGAGTTGTCATTATCGTCGCTACCGCCATATTCGTTACGTGGTTCCACGGGCAGTCCCTCGATGGAGTTTTCCCCGAGCGGGTCGTTGATGGTGGCGTTGCCAAGCATCACCAGACCGCCCCAAAGCGCCCGGCCGGCACCGCCCGGCGGCAAGACGATATCATTAAGATCATCGATATCATCATCGATCGACGTCATGATGATCGGGCAGTTCTCCGAACCGAGGGCGTAGAGCAGGCCATCACGCTGGACAATCATGGCCGTCGCGGCGCCTGCCTGGCCCGGGGGTGACTTGATGATGGTACCCGGCTCAATCAACAGGGTATCGGTGTCGTCAACGTATACAAAACCGTCCATTTCGTAGACGTTGTTACGATCCCACACCGTGAAACCGTCGATGCTGGCGGACGTAACCGTCACGGTCGGCTTGTTATCGTCAGTCTGGCAGGCAAGGCAATCGACCTGTTCTTCAACAAGATAGCCGTAGTGCGCCAGGGCAGTCCAGTTATTGACCCAGAGCTGTCCATTTGGATCGAACGCGCCCATGTAATCGACGACTTCAAAGAAGCCGCTCCAGGTCAGACCCGGGTTGGCCGGCGGATTGAAGTTCGCAACTGGGTCAAGCCAGCCGCGCATGGCTTCGCCCAGTGGATCTGGCCGCGGGTCGAGGCCATGGTCAAAGGCGTCCCAATCGATGGAGGCAATATCTGGATTCGCTTCGTCATTGTCGCGGTCTGGGGTATTCGGATCCGCAGTCAAATGGCCAAAGACCGAGTCCTCAACCCACGGTTCACCGGCGTCATATAAACCATCCGTCGCCCAGAACAGGTTGTTTTCGAAGTACAAATCACCGACCGACAAACGTTCCCGGCTGCCTTCACACAGCTTCTCGCCCGGCGGGGTCCACTCGATACCGGTGAATGCCGGACCGTTCATTTCGGTCACGATCGAGTTGAAGTAGCCACCACCCGCGTTATCACGGATGTTGAAACCACCGTCTTCGTTACCACCGGCTTCATTGGCGCCCGCGCCGATGTAGGTGAAGTTAGAGAACAGCGGGGTCGCATACGGTTCGACACAGTCATCAACCCCCGAGCGCTGGCCGCCACCATCATGCTCGCCGCACTGGTCGGAGTCCAGCGAGTCTTTGATGGCCATGACAAACTGGGCACAACCACGGAAACCTTCGTCATAGTCGAAGTCGTCGTCGCCGACAAACCCGATGACCGCGTGCTTGACTTGCGGCACGCCACCGAAGAATTCGATACCGTCGTCGAGGTTGGCATAGACTTCGACATAGTCAATGATCGTACCCCGACCAACAGCACCGAGGGAAATACCGTTGATCTCATTCGCGTCACCGAACTTGGAACCACCATGGCGGACCGAGACATACTTCAAGACGCCCGAGTTATCGTCGTCGTTAGTACCGCCATACTCGTTGCGCGGGTCGCCGGCCGGCAGCCCTTCGATCGAGTTGACGCCGAGCGGGTCGTTAATCGTGGCACGACCGAGCAGCAGCAGGCCACCCCAGAGCGCGCGGCCGGCGCCACCCGGCGGCAGGGGGATATCGTTCGGATCATCGAGATCATCTTCGACCGAAGTCATGATAATCGGATTGCACTGGGTACCTTGGGCATAAATTTGCCCGCCACGGGAAACAATTAATGCCGAGGCGGCACCTGCCGCACCCGGCAGCGCCTTAATAATGGTACCCGCTTCAATAACCAGCTTTTCGCCGTCTTCGACGTAGACGAAGCCCTCAAGGGTCCAGATGGTGTCATTACACCAGTAGGTTAAGCCAACGACATCGGCATTGGTGACCGTTTTGGGGGTCTTACCCACTTCAGTCAACTGAGCCATGGCGATCGTAGGCACCATCAGGAGCATCAATACAATAGCGAGTTTACGAAACATCTAGGAGCATCCTTCTTAAATGTGTGTTGTCTCTTTTTTTGAACATTGAGGCTGGAATCCGGCACCTTACTCGTCACTGTTAGGTGACAGCAGGTTGCCGTGAGACGTGTTACATAGGCAATCTCCCTTCATGGTTCCCTGAATCGTTCGCTCCTTCGTTGACGTGTATTTCAACATGGTATAGGGGGCAGGGTGATAAAGCTTACCGGAAACTATCATCGCTCGTGACGCTAAGGCCCTCTTTTTCGCAACAGCAATCTCTTGATGCTGGAGAGATATTTCCTGCGCATGAGCCAGGTGTTTTGTTACAATTAGAACTGTTGCGTTCTCAAATCCCGTAATAGGAAACCTACATACACGCTTTAGTCCCTTATGGACTACTTGAGGAGTATTGAACTCCTCCTTGAGGTAACAGTCAGTAACACATTTCCAACCCTGTGGATACGGTGCAAGTTATTGAAAACCAGTAATGAAACAAACCAACCGCGCCACAAGGACCCCGTAATATTGGGAGTCATTGTTTGCATCTTGTGAGGAAAAAACCAAGATTGTATGAAAATGTGCCGCTCAAATACGGAAAACCGGCTGCGGAGAATGCAGCCGGTTTCATGTATTCTCAGCGGTTACGTGTGCTATAATGACCAGGACATCCCCAGCGAGACCGAAGCCCCCAATGAGTGAACATTATAGGGATACTCAACACCCCGGTAATCGTAGACCCGCTCAAAATCCTCGTTGAGAATATTTTTCGCCGTCAATTTCAGTTTCAATCCGGCGCCCAGTGATTGTGAGGCGATCACATCCACCATGTTGCGGGGTTTTTCGAACACATTAGGAATGCCTCCACCGGTCGAAAACGCAAAGCGATACCCCACACGATTATAGTGGAGGTTGACGGTGGTTTGTGTAGTTTCATGCAAGTAACCCAGGGAGGCATTTATCACGTATGGTGCCTGACCATACATTTCCCGTGTCCGTCCCGCATCGGGCCACCGGGCCTTGTCGAGCAAATACTCGGTCTCCGGGATATCCACCTCCGAGTGAGACAACGTCACATTTCCGCTGAAATCAAAATTGCGGAATTTGTATCCCAGGAAATCAAGTTGTTTGCGGAATTCGAGTTCAACACCGAAAATCAGTCCGTTGCTTAAGTTGTTTGGCCGGATCACGTCCTGGTTCGTTCCTACCAGTTCGAGTTCAATGGGGTTTTTGAGAGCCTTGTAAAAAGCACTGACGGCGAGGACTTCTCCCGGCCGCGGAAAGACCTCGGCGCGGAGGTCCCAGTTATCGATCAGCGTCCGTTCCAAGTTGGCGTTCCCTTCCACCGCACTGGACCCTGAACCGTAATTCTCGCTTCGGTACGGGGCGAATTCACGCATTGTCGGGCGGGCCAACGTCCGACCATACGCAACGCGGAAATTGGTTTGATCGTTCAGCCGATAGATGATGTTCATTGACGGCAGCCAGTCGTCTTCCTTAATCGTACCGGATTTATAACGACCAGTGAGAGTGTCAGCCGGATCGTAGAGGTTGTGCACCGACATATCGGTCCGCTCGTACCGTGCCCCGGTGATGAGTAATAACCGTCTGGTGAGCGGTAATTCGATCATTCCATAGACACCGGTGATATCCTGCTGTCCGTCGTAAGATTCCGCCGGGGTCGTAATATCTCTCAGGAGGTTGTCAAAGACATAGATCGGATTTTCTGAGGATCCCTGAACTCGATAGCCGGTTTGATCAATCCACTCTTCCCAGTCGCCCCGGAAGAGAATGTAGCCGTTATATTCGAAGATTCGTTCACGGTGTGACCGGGTTTTGTTAAGGCTGGAAAAACCGGTCTTAAGTTTCGTCATCTGCCCCAGCGGAATACTCAGGTTGGCGGCATACTCGTCATTCTCTTCATCAACATTCCGGAAAAACCGTCGTGGCAAATCGACTTCCGTTAAGTCCATGTCAAAAGTCGAATCGGGCTGTCCCTGCTCATTATGGAACGTGTCAATGGTGTTGGCAAAGAAACGCTGATCGGGCATATCCATGGTCGCTGTCGAGTTGCTCACCTGCCAGTCGGCGCGAATTTCGAATCCTGGATTGATGATATGCTCGCCCTTTACCTGGAGGCTGTTCAGGTCGCGATCCGTATGAGTCAACGCCCGCGTCTGTAATTGCCGCTCCGGATTTGAACTGAATTGCCAGGGTGACGGGCCTTGCAGATACTGCGTGCGAGTTTCGACCGCTTCGTTCCCGATCACCTGTGCGCCGATTTTGTGGTTGTCACGTAGACTGTAATTTATGCCGACCATCCAGCCAAAAAGATTTTCTTCAACGCTCTTGACATCCCGCAACCGGTTAAAGTTCTCAAGGCCGGACGCGCCGGTCCGCCAGCGCGCGTCAATACCATCATCGTAATGTTTGGCGGACTGAGAATAACTGATATTGCCGTTGATACCCAATTTGCGGCCCAGAACCGGCAGTTGATCACCATAGTTGGCTTTAACCGATCCTTTAAATGGGCCCCGTTTTTGGGTCGGCAGAATATGCTTGTTAAACGATTCATTCAGCATCTGGATCGTATCGGCCTCGCCCTTACGTCGCGAATAGGTAAATTGTGAGAGGCTGTCGACCCACGGCTCATTCCAGATTGCCGGAATCTTCAAATCACCTTCCGTGAACGTGAGGAAATCGCCATCCTGGCTGGCCTTGGTGTTTCCTCCGCCGGAAAAGGAAACTGACATCGTCCGTTTCTCGTGGAAATCTTTGGTGACCAAATTGATGCTGCCACCGGAAAAATTGCCCGGTTTATCCGGCGTGAATGACTTGGTCACGGCTATATTATCCAGCAGGTGGGTTGGCACAAGATTCATCGGCACCGATTGTTTATCGGGATCGGAGGTGGGCATTTGAACCCCATTCAACTGGTAATTACTATACCGGTCCCCGAGACCGCGCACGTACACATCGTCGTTCATCACCGTTGCGCCGACCACCCGGGTCATCGCTTCGGCGGCATCGCCGGAGCCGGATTCGGAAATTTCCTCAGCGCTGATCGCGTCCATCACCTGTCGCGCCTTGCGCCGCTGCACTTGCAGCGCCGCCCGGGTGTTGGTGTAGCGTTTACCGGTCACCACGACCGTTTCTTGTTCAATCGCCTGAGAGGTAAGGGGGAACTCCATTCTAATTACTTCGCCCGCCGCCACCTCCACTTCGTCCACGATCAGCTCGGCATACCCGACACTGGAAATCTTCAGGGTGTACGTCCCGGGAGGTACTGACTTAATGGTGTACAAGCCATCTAGGTCCGTAGCGGTACCCATCGTCGTGCCCTGAATCATTACCGTTACACCGATCAATGGGTCCCCCGTTGCCGCGTCAATAACCTTCCCCATAATCCGACCCGGTTTCTCGGCTTGGCCAAACGCTGATGGTGTACCAAGGATTACAAGCACTATGAGGAGCGTTGCGCGGGCAACGCTTCCTTGACTGAAAAGAGAAATCCTGCTCCCAGGATTCATTGGTTTCCCTCCCGAGCTCTGTGAAAATGGTCTTGTTCGAGGTTAAACGTTTACTCCCTTTATCAGGTCAAACAGTTACGATTTTCATTGTTAAAATCATGTGAGGGTTGTGATAAGTTTTAATGAGATGGAAGAAAAATGTGGAAAAGGTTAAGGCCGTTATTGATTTATGCCATTCGCACAATTCTAATGTAATCCACATGAAAATTTAATATTCAGGCGCTAGTTTTGCCGTATGCTTCCAGAAAATGTGGAAAACCGCCCCCGACAGGCTGTCCGCGAATCCATTCTCGTCATTGAAGACGATCAGGATATCCAGGATCTCGTCCGGTACAATCTGACCCGCGAGGGGTACCGCGTGAAGAGCGTCTTAACAGGTGAGGATGGCCTTAATCGGATTCGGCACGAAACGCCGGATCTCATCGTCCTAGACATCATGCTTCCGGGGATCGACGGCCTGGAAGTGTGCAAGTTCCTGAAGGAGAATCGGGAAACGCGGCACATTCCCATCATCATTGTTACTGCTCGCGGCGAGGATGCCGACGTCGTCGCCGGCTTGGAGCTTGGTGCGGACGATTTTGTCGCCAAACCATTCAGCCCTCGCGTGTTGGTTGCCCGTATCCGCTCGCTGTTACGACGGGCCAAATCACAACGTGGCAGTGAACAGGCACCCCTCACCGTTGGCCGGTTACAAATCTTCCCCGGGCGGCACGAAGTGCGCATCGACTCCCGAGAAATCAGCCTCTCCATTACTGAATTTGGTATCCTGGCCTTGCTGGCCCGCTCTCCCGGCTGGGTGTTCAGCCGCAGCCAGATTGTCAACGAAGTGCGCGGCCAGGATACCATCGTCACCGATCGCTCGGTGGACGTGCACATCGCCGGGCTTCGCAAGAAACTCGGCCCGTACAGCGATTATATCCAAACCGTGCGCGGTGTGGGCTATCGGTTGAAAAGCCTTGAGGTGTAAATGGTATAACGTGGAACAATCGGCAGGTAGTTTTCGAAGTTGCAGGGCCATCCGCCCACATTCGTTCGCGTTAATCGCCACCCTCGTGGGGGAACTCCTCCAGACGGTGTCGGACGATTTCCCCTTCCAGAAGACCAATAACATCCTCGGCGATATTCGTCGCGTGATCGGCGATTCGCTCCAGATAGCGGGAAATCGAGATGTAATTGAGCAGCATTTCCAGGTGCTCCGGATTCTCCTGAATCGCCTGAGTCACGATTGTATAGGTTTCACGATTGATTTGATCAATGTGATCATCCGTCGCACACACCTCATGCGCAAGATCGGCGCGCAGTTCGATTAACGCGTCCAGGCTCTTGCGTACCATCACCTGCACATTCGATGCCATATCGAAAACATCGTACGGGGGATCGATGGGTTCACGCCGGCAGAGAAACACCACCCGCTCGGCAATATTGGCGGCCAGGTCGGCGATGCGCTCGATGTCGTTGTTGATTTTCAACACCGAAACGATCATGCGCAGGTCGCGGGCCACCGGTTGATAGAGCGCCAGGATCTTCAGGCAATCTTCTTCCAATTCGACTTCCATCCGGTCGATATTGAGGTCATGCTCGATGACCGCAATTGCCTCGGCTTCATGGCGGTCAGCAAATGCCCGGATTGCCCGGTAGAGACTCTCTTCCACCATCGTGCCGAGGTGAATCAACTTCTTTTTCAGTCGATCAAGTTCGATCTCGAAATACGTGGCCATGGAAAATCCTACGCTTAGCCAAACCGTCCCGTAATGTAATCTTCGGTTTGCTTCTCATTTGGCTTAGTAAATATTTTCTCCGTTTCGCCGACCTCAATGATGCGACCCTGGTAAAAAAATGCCGTGTAATCCGAGATGCGCGCAGCTTGCTGCATGTTGTGGGTGACGATAACGATGGTGTATTGTTGTTTGAGCGTCTCAATCAACTCTTCAATTTTGGCGGTGGCCACCGGATCAATCGCCGAAGTCGGTTCGTCCATGAGTAGCACTTCCGGCTCGACGGCAATCGCGCGAGCGATACAAAGTCGCTGCTGTTGACCACCGGAGAGCGACATGCCGGGCCGATCCAGGATGCCGGATACTTCGTCCCATAACGCCGCCCCCCGCAGTGCCGACTCCACTCGGCCGGCGAGCTCGCTTTTGGGGATCTTGTAATGTTGCCGTAATCCGTACGCGACGTTCTCGAAAATCGTCATGGGAAACGGCGTGGGCTTTTGAAAGATCATTCCCACCCGTCGGCGCAGTTCAATCAGATCCTGGTTCGGGGAAAGAACATTCTGGCCGTCGAGTAAAACCTTGCCCGTGGCGTGGTGGCCGCGATACAGTTCATAAATGCGATTAAGCGCGCGGATGTGTGTGGACTTGCCGCATCCGGACGGTCCGATGATGGCGGTGACGCAATTCTGGTGGAAATCAAGGCTGTTATCAAAGAGTGCCTGCGAATTGCCATAGAAAAAATCTAGGTTCCGTACCGATACTTTTACCGCTCGATCCTCGCCGGACACCGGGGGGGCGGAGTCCTTCTTGTCGAATTCCATCCGCGGGAGGTACGCTGGTCGCTCAGTCATTGTCGCCCTCTGATTCATGTATCGCTAGAGTTCTCTCTCACGGAAAATGAAGCGCGAGCCCACTGCCAGCACAAGCACCGCCATCATAATCAACAGCGACGCACCCCAGGCCATGGCTTTCCAGTTTTCAAATGGTGACATCGCGTAATTAAAAATGGTGACGGTGAGATTGGGCATCGGACCGCTAACCCCCTCCGGCCAGTACGGACTGTTCAACGCGGTAAATAACAACGGAGCGGTTTCACCGCTCACCCGGGCAATCGCCAACAGCGATCCCGTAATCAATCCGGCCTTGGCAGAGCGAAATACCACGTTCAAGGTCATCCGCCAACGCGGTGCACCCAGCGCCAACGCTGACTCCCGCAACGAATTCGGCACCAGGCCCAGGATATCCTCCGTAGTTCGGGTGACCACCGGCAACATAATAATCGCCAGCGCCACGGCGCCCGCCAATCCCGAAAATTCGCCGTACGGTAACACCAACACGGTATATACAAAAACACCGATGATAATGGAAGGCGTGCCCATCAGAACATTCGCGACAAACCGCACCCACCCGGTAATGCGTGAGGCGGAACCAAATTCCGAAAGAAAGACGCCCGCCAGCAATCCCAGCGGCACCCCCATTGCCGTTGCCAAAATAGTGAGAATAGTGGTGCCGAGAATCGCGTTACCCAATCCGCCACCTTCAACGCCCGGTGGTGCCGGCAAATTCAAGAAAAAATCCACGTCGAAGGCACTGAATCCACGCAAAAGAACGACGGTCAGGATCCATCCCAAAACGAAAATGGCCAGTAAAGAAGCCAAAGTTGATATTACTTTGACTCCGGAGTCGCGCAGGCGTCGCGCTCGGACGGACCGCAGGTTCATAGGCCGCCTCCCATGCGCTTCTTCACGCGATGGAGCCACAAGTAAGCGATTGCCTGAATGATTACCGTCACGATAAACAAGACCAGACCCAATTCCACCAAGGAGCTCAAATAGAGTGGCTCTGAGGCTTCCGCGAATTCATTGGCCAAGGTAGAGGCGATGCTGTTACCAGCTGCGAAAAGTGACGCCGAGATTTCATGGTTATTGCCGATAACGAATGTGACCGCCATGGTTTCTCCGATAGCGCGGCCCAAGCCCAGAAAGCAGGCCCCGATAATGCCTTGACTGCCGTAGCGCAGGGTAATCTTCCGGGTTACCTCCCACGTCGTACATCCCATACCGTACCCGGACTCCTTGACCACGCTGGGTACCATTTGAAAGACATCGCGACTTACCGCGGTGATGAAAGGAAGAATCATCAATGCCAGAATAATGCCCGCCGTGAGCATGCCAATCCCCATCGGCGGACCCTGGAATAATGGCAAAATTCCTAAAGTGTTTCCCAATAACGGCTGCACGTAGGTCGCCATGAAAGGAGCGAAGACGAATAATCCCCACATGCCGAAGATGATACTCGGCACAGCCGCCAGGAGTTCAACCCCGGCCCCAACGACTTTGCCCAGGGCCGGCGGCGCCAGCTCCACCAAAAACAATGCGGTGACCAGGCTCAGGGGAACAGCGATGATCATCGCAATCAGCGTGCTGACAATAGTGCCGTATATGCTGCTGGCAGCGCCGAATTGTTGCCGTACCGGGTTCCATTCCGGGGAAACCAGGAAACCGAGACCGAATTCACGCAAAGACAAGCGGGAACTGGAGATTAATTCGATGAACATACCCGCCATGATGGCCAGGATGAGCACCGCACAGAGGAAGGTCACCAAACGAAAGACGTGGTCAGCCCAAAAGGTCTTGGGAGGCCGTTGTTTTGTTCGCGTTGCCCGGTCCACCTCCGGCGAACGCGTCGGGGTCTGCTTGGCAAAGGCTGTCACAATTATTTAAGAATTACTGACTCAACGGCCGTTAGGGCCAGACAGGTTTGCCGTCTGCTCGTATTTCTTCAGCCCAGGTTTCCTCCACCAACGCCACGACATTCTCCGGCAAGGGCACATAGTGTAAGGCCTTGGCCTGTTGCTTGCCGTGGTTATAGCACCAATCGAAGAATTCGAGCATGGTTTTGGCCTGTTTCGCATCCTCCTGCTTCTTATGCAGCAAAATGAACGACGCGCCGGTAATCGGCCAGCTTTCCTTGCCCGGCTGGTCGGTGAGGACTAAGTAATATCCCGGTGCTTCGGACCAGTTGGCATTGGCCGCAGCGGCCTGGAAGGTGGTGATTGTGGGTGCGACGAAAACGCTGTCTTGGTTCATCAGCAACGCATGACTCATCTTGTTTTGCAGCGCATAGGCATATTCGACATATCCGATAGAGCCGGCCACCCGCTGCACATAGGAGGCAACCCCCTCATTGCCTTTGCCACCCACCCCGGTCGGCCAAGCCACAGATTTGCCACTCCCAACTTTTTCCTTCCATTCCGCTGAAACCTTGTTGAGGTAATTGGTAAAAATCCAGGTCGTTCCTGAACCGTCGGCCCGGTGGACAACGGTAACCGCTTTGTCCGGCAACTCTAAGTCCGGATTGCTCTTCGCGATAGCTGGATCGTTCCACTTGGTTATGTTCTCTAGGAAGATGTTGGCCAGGACAGTGGGGGTGAGGTGGAGCTCCCCGGACTTGATTTCCGAGACATTAATCACCGGCACGACGCCACCAATAACCATCGGGAACTGAATTAAACCGGCTTTTTCCAGCTCCTCTGCCTTTAGGGGGGCGTCAGAACCACCAAAATCGACTGTTTTGGCTTTTATCTGCGTAATGCCACCCCCGGATCCGATCGATTGGTAGTTCAGTTTCACACCAGTCAATTCGTGATACTCATACCCCCATTGAGAGTAGATCGGATAGGGAAATGATGCGCCCGCGCCACTGATAGACTGCGCACACGCCTCGAAACCGATCCCTGCTACCAGGATGAGAGCAGCAAGAAAAATACTGCAGGATTTTTTGGTCAAATTCATCACACTCTCCTTGTGAACGGCCAAGCCGGCAACATATCCGGCAAGTGTTAGATTTATGTTTGATTCTGGTTAGAATTTTATCTGGTAGACGATCTGCACTTTTTGCTCATCTCCCAGATTGTGGTCGATAATCGGCGGTTTTTTCTTCGCGCCACTGTTATCCTCGAAGGTCGTATGCTCATAGGTCAACAGGACGAGATTTCCACCGTGCAGGCGGAATGCCACGCCCCCGAAGCCCATGAGGTAACCGCTATTCTCGGCGATGACATCATCACGATCCACGTCAAAGTGATCTACGCGGCCAAAGAGGGAGAAGCGTCTGTCGTAGCCCGGCAAGTTGACATTCCCGAACACAGAGAACCCGAGGGTCGATAGAGCCTCTCCTGTCACCGGATGGGCCCAGGAACCTTTGGCATTTCCTTGGCTCTGAAACACCTGTGCGGTCACCACGCCCTGGGGGTGTTCGAAACTGAGCATCCCTAGATTGACAGTATAATCCGGGTAATCGCCGAGGAGGGGAGAGTACGCATTCCCTTTGCCGTAGAGACCAAAATAGTTGGCGACCAGGCCGGGTAATATATCCGGCAGCGGGCGAATACTGATTCGGCCCTCAAGCACTTTGTTCTCATTCCGCTCCTGTGCATGGTACCCCGGCCCGTTGTATACTCCAAAGTGCCAGGTTCCCCAGCGGCCGGTATAAGAATGATTGCCCGTCTTCGCACTAGCGTTCTCGAGCTCGCCGCCGAAATTACCGCGTAGACTGACGCCGGCATCGGCGGAGTTGAAAATTCCCGCGCGCTCCACGGCCATGGTGCCCTGACACCGATAGGGATTCATGTGTTCCTCATAGTCCAACCAGGGCATATGGCTGAGGCCGACTTCTGAGATCATGCCCGTGAGAAAGCCGGCATCGGGCGGATGTAATTCAGCATAGAAGTACTTTTCCCGCCTTTTGTAGTCGCCGGTTTCGTCTTGATGAATGTCCAGCGTAACACGCATCCGCAGCCAGGGTAACATTTTCTTTTTTACTGTCACATAGCCACGGGTAACGGTAAAACGATTGAAGGACGATGCCGAATCTCCCGCTTCCGGGTTTTCGCCATATGAATAATCGATGTACGCGAGCGCACCGACAGATAATCCGTCGAGAGCATTTCTCGTGTCATCGCCCGCGAAAACAGGTGCTGCGTGCAATAACCCGCTCATACAGGCCATGACAATGGCCGCCATTCCCTGCCTCGAGATAGGGCTGCTCAACCGGCACTGTTTGCCGCATGATTTCAAAGATTTCATGTACACGATCCCCCTGTTTCCATTTCATGTTGGTGGATGTACAAGCACTGCGATCGTTTGCTACTGCCAATTTAGAGATGATACTCGATGTATCTCATTTACCGGCAGAGAACCAATGTCTTCAATCTCCCGGCACCTGACCCTCCTTTCCCTGACCTGGTTGCCGCCGAAACACATGAGCAACCCGGTGTGTTTGTCATGTGTTAAGACGCCGTTAACGAAACGCGAATGTTCCGTGAGGGGGAAGTTAGAAAGAGGTTAAAACCGTTAAGATTGCGTTAGGACTGAGTTGGAGAATTGGGGGAATTGCCACGGCTGAATTTTCTTGACCGCTATTTGACCATCTGGATTTTCGCCGCAATGATTGGTGGGGTGGCCATCGGCCATTTTGTACCGCGGATCGCCGCTTTCTGGGATCAATTCTCAGTGGGTACGACCAACCTGCCCATCGCCGTTGGTTTAATCCTGATGATGTATCCACCGCTGGCCAAGGTGCGCTACGAGGAACTGGGCCGGGTCTTTCGCAATTGGCGGATTCTCGGTCTCAGTCTGGTGCAAAACTGGGTGATCGGCCCGATCCTGATGTTTGTGCTGGCCGTGGTATTTCTGGCGGATTACCCCGAGTACATGGTTGGATTGATCTTGATCGGGCTGGCGCGGTGTATTGCCATGGTTATTGTGTGGAATGACCTGGCCGACGGCGATCCCGAGTACGCCGCCAGCCTGGTGGCCTTTAATTCAATTTTCCAGGTTGTCTTCTATTCGGTCTTCGCCTGGATTTTTGTAACGAAACTGCCGCCACTGCTGGGATTGCAGGGTGCGGTCGTTGATGTGACAATTGCCCAAATCGCCGAGAGTGTGCTGATTTATCTGGGGATTCCCTTTATAGCCGGGATGTTGACCCGCCTGCTTCTGGTGAAGACCAGGGGTAAGCAATGGTACCATCGGGAGTTTGTACCGCGTATCAGCCCTGTTACGCTCATCGCGCTGTTATTCACTATTGTCGTAATGTTCTCGTTCAAAGGGGAGATGATTGTAAAAATCCCCCTGGATGTCGTTCGTATCGCCATCCCGCTGTTAATTTATTTCGTGGTGATGTTTTTGGTCAGTTTCTTTTTGAGCAAACGCGCTGGTGCTGATTATGCACAATCGACAACTTTAAGCTTCACCGCTGCCTCCAACAATTTTGAGCTGGCGATTGCCGTCGCCGTGGCGGTATTCGGTATCGAGTCGGGTGTAGCCTTCGCCGCAGTCATTGGCCCCTTGGTGGAAGTCCCAGTGCTGATTGGATTGGTCAACGTCGCCCGCTTTTTCCGGACAAAATATTTCGCTGCCGGCGAGGTCACGGTTCCCGGCTAATCGTTACGAACCTGCGGACCGTGATACTTCGTCGTTAGTCAGGATTGTTGTCTGGGACGGAAGATAAATAAAAAAGCTGCTGCCTTCACCCGGAGCACTGCGGACTCCTATCGAGCCGTAGTGCGCCTGGACGATATGTTTCACAATAGCCAATCCCAGGCCGGTACCTCCCAACTTCCTGCTGCGCGCGCGGTCAACCCGGTAAAAGCGTTCGAACAACCGGGCGTGATGTTCCTCCGGTATCCCGCAGCCGTGGTCGGTGACGGCAATGACAATACGATCATTATCCCGTCGAGCGGTCACACGAACCGGCTCGTCCCCCTCCGTATATTTGATGGCGTTGTCGATTAAATTTACCACCGCCTGTTCCAGCAAGCGTCTTTCGACGGCGCCAATCAAATCGTCCGGGCATTCTAACTCAACCGTGACCCCTTTCTCGTTCGCTCTCATTGAACAGGTATCGATTGCCGAAAGCAGGACCTTTTTGATTCGTCTGTTTCGCAGTGGAATCTGCCGCTTGTCTGATTCCTGATCCAGGCGGGAAAGCAACATCAGGTCCTCAATGATTGCATTGAGCCGGTCGGTCTGCCGGGTGATCGTCTGCAGGAAGCGCGGTGCAGCGGAGATTTCCTCCGGATCCATTTCCATGAGGGTCTCCACAAATCCCTTGATCGAGGTGATTGGTGTCCGCAGTTCGTGTGAGACATTGGCGACAAATTCCCGGCGCATGTTTTCCAGTTGACGAATACGAGTCACGTCATTGAGAACAATGACGGCACCGATCCGGGTGCCCGTAGGGTCCCGTAACACCGTGCCGGTCGTATGGATGATGCGATCTTTCTTTTCGGTATGCAGGACTATCTCGTCTTCTCGTGGTTCTGAAGCAGAGAGTGTCTGTCGTACAAAATGTTGCAAACTGGTATTGCGCACGACTTCGTAGACGCTTCTACCTTCCCACACCGCCGTGGTCAGATGCAAGATATCGCTTGCCGCCCGGTTAATACTAATGATGCGTTCGTTCTCATCAATCGCCAGGACACCCTCGGTCATACTGCTGAGAATGGCCTCGCGTTCGTTCCGCTGGCCGGTGATCGTGTCAATGCGTTCGCGTAACTGGAACGCCATTGCATTAAAGGCGGTCGCCAACCCTTCCAGCTCCACAATGCCGGGTGCGGGGAGCCGATGATCGAGGTGTCCGCCGGCGAAGAATTCTACCCCGCGGCGCATCTCCTTCAGGGGCCGAGTAATCCGTCGCACAACCAGCCAACTGCCGATAGCGACTAACGCGGCAACGATCAAACCACTGGCGGCAATCCGTACGTACATCTCCTTCGTCACCAATTCCAACTCCGACATCGGAATCGAGGCCTGCATGGCCCCGACGACTTTCCCGTTTGTCTGCAGCGGGATCGCGACGTACATAATCTCATCCGGAGTGCCGCGCGGCCGCCGAATTTCCCGACTGACCATATTGCTTAAGGCCGAGACAATTTCCGGCCGGTCGCTATAATTGGACAGGTTTTCCGGATTCGTTTCGCTGTCGCCGATAACCGCCCCATTGGTCGAGACTACCGTGAACCGGGTGCCGGAGACCCGACCATAGTGACGACAGAGTCGGTCCACGGCCTCGTGATTTTTGGCCACCAGTTGTTTGGTAATCTGGTCGGCGAGCAACCGCGCGTTGGCGGTCAGCTCCGCGGCGGTCTGGTGAAGCGCGAATTCCCGCAGCGTGTCGGTAGCATACCAAGTCACCGCAACCAGGGAAAACAGCATGATGATGAGGTAGGAGGGATACAGTTGCCAGAGGAGTTTTTTGCTGTGCATCGGTTATTCCTTAAACCGATAGCCGACGCCTCGTACCGTTTCGATGTATTTGCCGTAACTCTCCAACTTTTTCCGGAGCCCGACCACTTGCACATCTACCGATCGATCGGTTGCTGGATAGTCAGGACCATGGACGGCATCAATCAGTTGATTGCGAGTAAAGACCCACCCGGGCCGTGAGGCCAGATGAAACAGCAACCCGAACTCGGTGAAAGTCAGTTCGATCGGTTTGCCGGCAATTCGCACCTCGCGACGGACCGGATCGATGACTAAATCGCCCCGTTTAACAGTCGCAGTCTCCGGGGTTGCTTCTCCCTGCGCCCGCCGCAGGACTGCCTTGGCGCGAGCCATCAGCACCCGGGGACTGAACGGTTTGGTTACGTAATCGTCTGCGCCTAGTTCCAGGCCGGTCACAATGTCCGCCTCATCTCCTTTGGCGGTCAGCATCAGGATGGGAATGATCGAGGTTCGCGGGTCGTTTTTGAGAATGCGGCACACCTCCAGCCCGTCGAGCCCCGGCAGCATCAAGTCAAGAATGATTAATTCCGGCACCTCGGTACGCGCCAGGCGTAAGCCCTCCTCGCCGGTCGCGCCACAGGTGACCTGGTACCCGTTCCGGGAGAGGTTGTAGTTGACCAGATCGAGGATGTCTTCCTCATCGTCTACTACCAGAATTTTCGCTTTTTCGGCCATTTCCCGCATATAGTATGAAACTCAGTCGCAAACGGCAACAAAAAGTGCGGGGGATGTCAAGGATTTCTTGGTCAGAATTGAGGCCCTACTCCGGGGTCTTTTCGAATAATTTACAGAGCCGGCATGTCGGCAAGGATGTATCCTGCCTGGCAGGTGGCCAGGGTGGATCCCATTGTCACGCTGCGGTATGAATTGACTCAAGACTGCTTGATTCCGGCTCTCTTGCGCCACAGATTACTAACCGTGGTGCGCGAACACGAGGAAGGCACGATCAATCCGCATCGGCGGACTCCCCGCGATTTCGCCAAAATCGATCGCGGCGCTTTCTCCAATCCTGATATTCAAGCAGTTCATGCGTCTTTACACGCTTACCAACCGACCCCATTGATTGAATTGCCGCGGCGCGCGCAGTCGCTGGGAGTGGATCGAGTGTTCGTCAAAGATGAAGGCCACCGATTCGGGCTGAAAGCTTTCAAGGCACTGGGCGCCTCTTACGCGATCTATCGCCAGATCAAAAAGGTGCTCGAAGAAGAAGGTCGCAACGTTGCCGCACCGGAGGAGTTTTACCGCCGCCCGGATTTGATCCCGGAAAAACGCTTTACGTTCTGCACCGCCACCGACGGTAACCACGGCCGCGGCGTGGCCTGGGTCGCCCGATTGCTGAAGCAGAACGCGGTCATCTATATGCCAAAAGACACGGTAGTCGATCGCATTCAGGCAATTGTGGATGAGGGTGCTCAGGTCAATATTATCCATGGGCATTACGACGATGCCGTCAATCGTGTGCGGGAGGATGCCGCCCGCAACGGCTGGACGATGATCTCTGATACCTCCTGGCCGGGTTATACTGAAATCCCCCAATGGATCATGGCAGGCTATCTGACCATGTTCCGGGAGATTCATCAAGGCGAGGATCAATCACCACATGTTGATTTCATCTTCGTGCAGGCCGGCGTGGGTGCGTTGGCCGCAGCCGCGGCGCGGTATTACAACGTCGAGTACACGGCCAATCCCGTGAAACTCATCTCAGTCGAACCAACCTCAACCGCCTGTATGCTGGAATCAATTAAGTCCGCAAACGGTGATCCCCGTACCGTCACCGGCGAATTTGATACGATCATGGCCGGACTCAACTGCGGAACACCGTCCCCGGTGGCGTGGCCGTATGTAAAACACGGATTTGACGCGTTCATGACGATTACCGACGACCAGTGTCTCAATGCCATGCGTGCATTTTACTACCCGGCTGAATCCGATCCCCGCATTATCGCCGGAGAATCCGGCGCTGCCGGCCTGGCGGCAGTGACTGCTTTACGTGAATCACGGGAGTTGAAAGAAGTAAGCCAATCGTTGGGATTGAATCAATCTTCGCGCGTTCTGCTGCTCAATACGGAAGCGGACACAGATGCTGATACCTTTAAGAGAAATGTCGTAGACCAGCGAACCTAGTTCAATTCTCCTGCGCTATCTGCGAGAATTCGCGAATGTCATACCCCGACGGCGACTGGAACACCCGGAGATCAAATAGCGGCACCACCGCCAGAATATGGTCGAAGATATCGGCTTGAATTGATTCGTAATTGGCCCACACCTGATCGGTGCAGAAAACATACACCTGAATCGGCAAGCCCCGTTCGGTGGGTTCGAGGTGACGAACCAGGAAGGTCAGGCTTTGATGCACTTTTGGATGGTTACGTAAGTACGCAACGAGATATGCCCGGAAACAGCCGATATTGGTCAGGCGACGACCGTTAATCAGCTCACTCAAATCGACATTATGCTCTTCGTTATACTTCTTGATTTCCTCGCGTCTTTCTTTGAGGTAAGGGCGCAACCGTTCAAATTTTTCGAACCGGTCCAGCATCTCGTCATCGCAAAACGTAATCGTCGTCATGTCGATAAACAGCGAGCGTTTGATCCGTCGCCCGCCGGACTCTTTCATCCCGCGCCAGTTTTTGAACGCGTCGGAAATCATCGCGTACGCGGGGATCGTGGTGATGGTCTTGTCCCAGTTCTGCACTTTGACCGTGTGCAATGTGATATCGATCACGTCCCCGTCGGCGCCGTATTTCGGCATCTCGATCCAGTCGCCGATGCGGACCATGTCGTTCATGGAGAGCTGGACGCTGGCGACCAGACCGAGAATCGTGTCTTTGAAAATCAATAGAATGACCGCGGTCATCGCGCCGAGCCCGGAGAGCAAGAGCCACGGCTTTTGGCCCATGATGACCGAGAGGGAAATCAGGCCAACCAGGATATAGATGACAATGATCAGGACCTGGATGTAACCTTTGATCGGTCGATGGCGGGCGATCTCGAATGTCTGATAGATATCGGTAAACGCGTTGAGAAACGCCTGCAGGGTGGTGGCGCCGGCAATCACCATATACACGGTCGCCAGCCGTTGAATGTACGACTCCGCCGGGCCGAATAACTCGGCGCCGTAATACAAGACCAGCGCCGGGGCCAGATGAGCCACACGGGCGAAGACTCGATGGCGGACGAGGTAATCGTCCCAGGTGGTCTTCGTGCGTCTGATCAGGAAGGACAGACCGGTAACCAGGATCCGCATGGTCAGGAGATAAAGGATAAACGCCAGAACAATAACCCCGACCGCCGGAATCACCCAGCTCAGGTAGCGGGCAAATGGCTCGGAAACCTGTTGGTCAGTCAGCCATTGATAGAGTTGTTCGACAAGAGTCATGAACCAGCTCCTCCACGCTCAGCCATAGTATGTGCGATGAAATGACCTGAGCAAGAATAATTATTCCCCTGGTAGGTGTTGGTGTACCCGTCCGTTAGCTCTGTGCTCGGTTCGCCGCGGCGGATCTCGTCTGTCCGTCCGACTCTTGTCGGCTGAATCATCCCCTTGTCATCCCGGCCTTGAGCCGGGATCCATTTGCCCTTGCGCAGCAAGGGACATGCAGAGAATGGCAATGGGG
>CAYWVO010000006.1:0-92917 GCA_964461835.1 uncultured Ignavibacteria bacterium
CAGAAAGGAGTACTGGAACCCAAAAATATCTTGATCATCACAACAGTCGCTACATTAAAAGTGGCTTGTGGGACAGCCTCCGGACATACGCCAAGCACACGTAGGGCATCATGCACCACCCTTGTCATTGTGCCCTCCCCCGCCATGGGTGGCAACCTCAAGCCGTCTCCGCAGCGCGGAGACCGGCTTGGGGTTGGACACGGCTTCATAAAGTAAATTAATGACTCACTTGCCGTCCTGCGTGTGCGCATGCGGCACCTTGGGTAGGCTACATCTTTTCCGCGACGGTGATGTCGAAACCAGGTCGCCTGCAGCGACTCAGGGGCTGAGAGCTATGCTTTGTTCGACACATTTTCTCCCCCGGCAAGCCGGGGGCAACGGGATTCCCGCTTTCGCGGGAATGACACGGCGGGATGGTTTCTGCTAAGATTGGTCGATCGGGCAGGTTAAAGACCTGCCGCGCACAAAATGGAATATGCCACCCGCACCACCCCCAAAATGGATTCCGGGTCAAGCCCGGAATGACGGCCGTATACGGCCGTTTCCTTACGCAAAGAGGAAAATTCTGCCAATTCCATAAAACGGGCAGACGGGACGTCTGCCGCGCACACGTTACCGACCCACCCGACGTGCTGAGTCCTCTTGGACTCAGGACTCTGGGTGCGTTGCACAGCAGGGGGACTCGCCCTGAAATCGTGACACATGTCAAGATTACCCGGTTCAAGCCTATTCTTGCACAACACGTTGCTGGTTACGTCAGTTTTGTCTGGAATATCTGCGCTTCTCATCGGTATTTCTGCCAAAGCAACTTAATACGGCTAATTTCCGATTTTCGGATTGCGGGGAGGAGGATATCGGAATGCGATTCTTAATCAGCCTGGCGTTGCTTCTGCTGCTGCCGGGTATGGGGCAGGCCCAGTATTGGGGTAACCGAACCACCGAACAAAGTTTTGAAACATCCTCAGTCCATTTCAACAGCCATTTTCTCAACACGCACGGATTGTTCCGTTTCAAGGATGTTGCGCCGGGACTATTCGATGACCCCTTTCTCGAGATTCACCTCAATCCGGCCAACCGCCCGCAGGTCGATGCCGGTGATGCGTTGTTCTATTTCGATTTTCGCGGTGATCGCACGGAGGCTGAACTCATTTCCTATTACCACTCGCGTCCCTACTACGACATTGGCTGGTATCCTCATCCCGTGTGGTACAGCCAGGCACGTACCGAACCGGAGCCGATCTTCTCTTTCGGGCTGCTCACCTACCCGTTCCGTGAGCGTCTTCGGAAAATGTATGTCGGCGCCACCTATCAGGTTATCTATAAAGAGGAACCCTATTACACCATGCCGGTCTGGATTTACTCACCGTACGACCGCTACGATCCGTTCGGGGATGAGATCGACAAAGGTGAATTTGGGGAAATTCCTGTGCAGGATCGGTACTACGGGCGTGATGAATTATCCACCGAAGCGCACCTGCTGAACTTCTATCTCGGATTTCCGGTCACCCGCGACTTAGACGTCGGCGCAAGTTTGAGCTCGGTGACGCATGACCGCGACGGCGCGTATATTAATTCCCGTACCGACGAATACGGTCAGACCGACCGAGGCGACTATCGGTACTATAATGAGCGCATCAAAAACCAGGAGTACGACCACATTGATGTGAGCGCCGGAGTGCGTTACGAGGTCGAGCGCGAAACATACGTCGGGGCCAAACTCGGCTATCTTTCGGGGGACGCTGATCAGGACTTTCACACCGTCGATTCATCGCTCTACGCCCGTGGAGATTCTCTGATCGACCAGAATTGGTATCACAACCGGTCACGTGGCCGTACCGACCAGGAATGGACCCGTGACGGTGACGCCTGGTATGCCCGGTTGAGCTTCGAGCGCGATCTGCGGCGGGGCAAACACCTCGCCGGCTATTACCGGTACAAAAGCGCTGATCTCGACCTCAGTAACGCGACGGCAATATTCGATACAGCATACGGCGCATCAGAGCATTACAGTAGTTATAATGATCGTGCCTATCGCTACCACCATACTTCATACGTTCGGGACACCCGTACTGGTACCGGCAGCCGCAGCGATGACAACCACGAGGCAATGGTGACCCTGCGCTGGAAACTAAACCGCACCTCACGGGTTTCGATCGGCGCCTTGTTCTCCTCGACCTCAAGTAAGATCGATACAGAGGAACCGGCCTTCGCGGTCCGGTTTTCCGAGTATTTCAACTGGTACAACGACACCCTGAATTATCACCGTCTCCATCACCTGGTGGAAGACAAGCGCGTTGAGTGGCATCACGAAACTGATTACCGCACCATTCAAATTCCCGTGTTGGTTCACCTCGATCTCGATCGCCATTTTACCCTGACCCTCGGGGTAAACCAGATTCTCGAACGCTGGGAAGTGACAAATGAAACGATCGAATTTTTCACTTACCGGGAAGACACCCGGGATGACGGTACCGAGTATGAGGAAAATTTCGCTGAGCGGTATGTCCAACCGACCCGGAAATACACCGAGGATTACACCGCCGTGCTGGCTGATTTGCAGGTTCTGCTTTCGGAACAATTCAAAATCAGCCTGAAGCTGGATCCCGAAACGGAAGGGGAATTCAAAATCAACCAATGGTGGCTGAGTTTCCGGCTCGGCTTATAATGGGCCAACCTGCTTCAGCCAAGGTGAGCTGCAATGAGTTTCAATGGGGGGTGGCAACCTCAAGCCGTCTCCGCAGCGCGGAGAGCGGCTTGGGGTTGGACGCGGCTTCATAAAGTAAATTAATGACTGACTTGCCGTCCAGCGTGTGCGCATGCGGCACCTTGGGTAGGCTACATCTTTTCCGCGACGGTGATGTCGAAACCAGGTCGCCTGCAGCGACTCAGGGGCTGAGAGCTATGCTTTGTTCGACACATTTTCTCCCCCGGCAAGCCGGGGGCAACGGGATTCCCGCTTTCGCGGGAATGACGGGATTGAGTTTTCTGCTAAAGCCAATGACCATCAGGTACCGACCCACCTATCGCTTTGCGCACGATACGCCCGCTCCACTTTAGGTGAGCTACGCCTCTTCTTTACGACCTACCCTACTACCACTCAACACGTTACTCCCTCTTACCTGAAGGACAAATACTCCACCCATGACAATTGCCTGCAAACAACGAGCGGACATTTCATACTCAGTGAAACCACAACTTCAATCTTTCGTACTAATCGGATGTATGGAGAAGAACGGGTTTTGGAGATGTCACTAATCGTCACGGAATAACTAGCTCATGTTTATACCATTTGGAGCCACCCCATGATTAAAAGAATCTTGCTCGGGTTAGTCGGCCTGGCAGTCGTGGTCGTTTTGGTCGTTGTGGTCTTTAATGACGAGGGATCCTCGGACGCACAATACACGCTGGTCAACGTCGAACGCGGGACGATTGTCGACAAGGCCATGGCCATCGGCCGGATCGAACCGGAGAACGAAATCGCCATCAAATCCAAAATCTCCGGCATCGTAAAAAAGATCTACATCGACATCGGCGAAACGGTCAACGCGGGCGATCCGTTGTTGGATATCCGACCTGATCCCACCCCGCTGGAATACGCCGAAGCCAAGCGTAATGTTGAAATAGCCGAAGTTGCTTTCCAGACTGCCGAGCGCGATCTGGAACAGGCCAAGGGTCTCCGGGAGAAAAAACATATTTCCCAAAAAGAGCTGGAGGATACCCAGGACGCCTACGAACAGGCCAACCTCCGGCTCAAGCTCTCGCGCGAGAAGCTGGCCTTAATCGAATCCGGCAAGACCACCGTCGCCGACCGGAAAGTGGAATCGGTGATCAAAGCACCAGTGGATGGAATGATCCTCTCCCGGGAAGTCGATGAGGGTGATCCGGTCGTGCCGTTGACCTCATTCCAGTCCGGGACCGAGTTGTTTTACATGGCGCCGATGACCCACCTGGTTTTCCGCGGAACCGTTGACGAAATCGATGTCGGCAAACTCAGCGAAGGGATGGAGGCGGTAATTAAGATCGGCGCGCTGCCCAATGCCGAGGTGAAGGGGCTGCTCCGGAAAATTTCTCCCAAAGCACGGAAAGAAGATAACACGATTCTCTTTGACGTGGAAATTACCCTGACCGAATTCGGTGAAGAGCTCCTGCGAGCCGGCTATTCCGCGACCGCGGAGGTCGTGATCGCCCGCAAAGACTCTGTCCTCATGCTGCCGGAACGACTGGTTGATTTCCGCTCGGACTCGGCCTTTGTGGAAATTCTCAGTGAACTCGGCGAACCGCAGGATTCCCTGATCGAAACCGGTCTCTCCGACGGTCTCAACGTGGAAATTATCGCGGGGCTGGACGATAGTTCCCAAGTCGTTCAGCGACCGCCGCGCGAAATCGAATAGTCATGGGATTTAGTTTCATCAGCCAGATGCTGCGCGATATGCGCATGCAAAAACTCCGGACGCTGTTGACCCTCTTTGGGATCATTTGGGGCACCTCGGCAGTAATCCTGTTGCTCGCTTTTGGTGAGGGTATCCACCTGAGCCAGCAAAAGGCGGTGCATGGTCTCGGTGAGTACATTGTGATTATGTGGGGCGGTCGGACCTCAGAACCGTATCAGGGTCTGCCGCGCAATCGGACGATTCGCCTTAAGGAAGAAGACGCGATCCTGCTAAAAACCGTTCCCTACCTGGATAAGGTTTCCCCGGAATATAGTGCCTGGAATGTCCGCGCCCGCGTCGGGAAACGAGATAAGTTGGTGCGGGTCACCGGTTGCTGGCCTGAGTTTTCCTACATCCGCAATGTCATCCCCCAGCAGGAATCGCGGTTCATTAATGAAACAGACATGCAAGGCCGGCGGCGAGTGATCCTCCTCGGCACCGACATTGCGGAGGAATTGTTCCCGAACAGTAACCCGGTTGGGCAGTATATCAACATGAACGGGACGCCGTTTCATATTATCGGGGTAATGAAACGCAAAAAACAGGATTCCTCCTACAACGGCCGTGATACCCACCGAACCTTTATTCCCGCCTCCACCTTTAAGACCATGTTCGGGCGGGAGTATGCCAACAATATCGTCATGAAAGCCACTGCTCCGGAAAAGACCGCGGCGATGAAACGCGGTGCCTATGAGGTTCTCGGCGCAAAGCATAAATTCCACCCTGACGACGAAGAGGCGTTAGCGATGTGGGATACCTCGGAGATGGAGGTCTTCTTCAACACCTTCTTCGGGGCGTTTCGCATCTTTCTCGGAATTATCGGCGCGTTCACGTTAGTCGTTGGTGGTATTGGCATTTCCAATATCATGCACGTGGTAGTCGAGGAACGGACCAAGGAAATCGGGATCAAGATGGCGCTCGGGGCCAAACGGCGTTTCGTCCTTTCCCAGTTTATCCTGGAGACGCTCATGCTGACCACACTCGGCGGGTTCATCGGATTTGCCTTCTCCTATGTCGTGATCTCGATTTTCCCGATGATGAACCTGGAGGACTATGTCGGCACGCCACAGTTTTCGGCCTCCGTGGCTATCGCCGCTGCGTCGGTCCTGGGCTTAATCGGCCTGGTGGCGGGATATTTTCCGGCACGCCGGGCGGCGGAACTTAATCCCGTGGAGGCGTTACGGTTGTAATGGAATAACTATGCGTATCTGGCAACTGTTTAAATTTTTCCTCCGCGACCTGCGCCAACAGAAGAAACGTGCCGGACTGACTATCCTCGCGCTGGTCTGGGGCACGTTTTCAATCTTGATGTTGCTGGCGTTCGGTGAGGGCATGACCAACCAGTTGAACAAAGCTCGCGCCGGTCTGGGAGATAATGTCATCATTATCTGGGGTGGGCAGACGTCGGTTACCTACCAGGGACTGCCCCGGGGCCGACGGATCTGGACCCGGCCGGATGATGATCAACTGTTACAGGAACTCATTCCGGAGATTCGCTTTGCCGGAGGTGAATACCACCGTTGGGGTGTGCCGATCATCCATGGAACAACTATCCTCTCCGAACACGTCACCGGCGTTCCGCCGTCCTGGGAAATCATCCGCGCACATTATCCATCGGCCGGGGGACGGTTTATCAACGAACTAGACATGGAAAAGAAACGCCGCGTGGTGTACCTGGGATACGAACTCAAGCAGAAAATTTTCGGCTCGCGCGATCCGGTGGGCGAGCAAATCGAACTCAACGATACGCCGTTTACCGTGATCGGCTACGGCCAGGATAAAATGCAGATGGCGATGTATAGCGGCCCGGATGCCAACAAAGCATCAATTCCGGCCACGACCTTTAAGGCGCTCTTCGGCGACCCGTATTTCGACAATATGGTCGTGCAAGCGCGCAGCACCGAACTGACCCCGTTTGTCAAACAGCGAATTTACGAAGTGCTAGGCGCCAAATACAAATTCGACCCGGAAGATGAGGACGCCCTGGGGATTTGGGATACTGTGGAAAGTATGAAAGAATTTAACAAGGTCATGTTCGGCATCCAAATTTTCCTCGGCGTGGTCGGCGGCATGACCTTGCTGATTGCCGGAGTTGGCGTGGCCAATATCATGTACGTGATTGTCAAAGAGCGAACCCGGGAAATCGGCATCAAGATGGCCACCGGGGCGAAGCGACGGCATATCCTCTGGCAGTTCATGATGGAAGCGTTGATCGTCTGTTTCTTCGGCGGGGCCATCGGGATCCTCGTCTCCGCCGGTATTTGTGAGGCGTTACAGATGGTGCCGATGGATGTCGGCGGTGAGGGCCTGCAGTGGCTGGGACGGCCGACCATCTCGACCAATATCGGGCTGGTCGTGGTCACGATTCTGGGCATGATCGGCCTAACGTCCGGATTGTTTCCCGCACGGCGAGCGGCAGCAATCAACCCGGCGGAGTCATTACGGTACGAATAACGCGAAGACTGAAACGGTGGTAAATCATGCCGAACGGTAATGGAACAATCATCAACATGCAGCAAATCCGTAAAGTGTACAAGACCGGCAAGGTCAAGGTTGAAGCGCTCAAAGGGATCGATTTAAACATACAAAACGGGACCTTTGCGGCAATTATCGGCCCCTCCGGTTCCGGCAAATCAACGCTGATGAACCTGCTGGGCTGTCTGGATACGCCGACCGACGGTTACTATGAATTCCAGGGACAGCGGGTCGAAAAATTGCACCACAACCGCCTGGCCGAAATCCGCAATGAGGAAGTCGGGTTTGTCTTTCAGAATTTCAATCTGTTGCCGTACGCCACCGCCATGGAAAATGTTGAAATGCCCCTGGTCTTCAAAGGGGTGAGCACCATGAAACGCCGCGACCGCGCCGCCGAACTGCTCGAACGCGTCGGCCTCGGCGAGCGCATGAAACACGCCGCAATCGAACTCTCCGGCGGTGAAATGCAGCGGGTGGCGATCGCCCGCGCCTTGGCCAATGATCCAGCGTTGATTCTGGCCGACGAACCCACCGGGAACCTCGATTCCAAGTCCGGTATGGCGATCATTGAATTATTCGAAGAGCTCTGGAAAAAAGGCCATACGATTATGATTATCAGCCATGACCCTAACATCCCCAAACGCACCGAGCGGGTGATTCATATCAAGGACGGTTTCCTCACCGAACAGAACAACGGCAACGGCCGGCATTAAACAATCTTTACTTCGGTAGTTTATTCCAACACGCGTATGTCTTTCCGGCGCAGGCCGGAATCCATTTTTATGCCGACCAGCCCCCTGAGCTGATTGGTTTGTGGCTGGTGTACGTCCCGAGACTGTCCCACAAGCCGCTTGCGAGGTAGGTCGGGTTCCGCCGCCCCGCGTTGCGGGGCAAGAAACCCGACATGCCGGCTTCTGTTGCAATCTCCAGAGTAACCACACCGATCAGCACAATATCCATAACAATTGCTACAAGAAAAATTACAATCGACCTTCTCAACAATCCCACAATTACGGGAATATGTGTTTTCCTGACAGGGTATAAGCAATACGGGGTGTGGTATGAAGGGCAGGGTGGCTTGTAGCAAGATCTGCTACGAGCTACATGCGCGGCAGTCCGTGAAGGGACTTACAGGCGGTTGATTGTCGCGTCAACGGGCGGAGATTTCTCCGCCCGTATATTTATCTCAAATAAAAACCGGGAACATCACGCTCCCGGCTTTCTACTGCGTATTGAGTGGACAATTCGGGTTACGGGCAGGGATCGCAGAGGGCGTCCTGGGACTGGTAGACGAACGCAACCAGATATTGGACATCCAGGGGATCGACGTTGTCGTCACAATTGACATCCCCGCCCGCAAATGGACAACCCGGTTTAGGACAGCGAGCATCGTTTCCCTGGTACACAAAGGCGACCAGGAATTGCACATCCAGCGGGTCCGTGCCACTATCGCAGTTGACATCGCCGACCGCGTTGGGATCGATCCCCAGTTGATCGCCGCAATCGCAGTCGGGATTATTCCACTGGGCAATGTATATGGCAGGCATGCCCCCGGCGGTGGTAAAATCGCCGCCGACAATCAGCTTATCGTTATAGACGGTAAGAGCACGGACGTTATCATTCATCCCTGATCCGAGCGGCGACCAGGACGAACCATCCCACGCGGCAATGTAATCGGCGGCCACACCACCGGCAGCGGTGAATAGACCCCCGGCAATGAGTTGATCATCATGCACCGTCAGGGCTTCGACGGGATAATTCATCCCTGCTCCAACTGGAGACCACCACGACCCATCCCAGACCGCGATTCTATTGGCCTCCATATCTCCCGCCGAGGAGAAATCTCCGCCCATATATAAACGATTATTATATATCCCCAATGCCCCGACCCAGTGATTGACCATCTGTGACCCGAGGGGTGACCACACTGAACCATCCCACGAGGCGATCGAATGAATCCCAAGGATGGTAAACAATCCCCCAGCAATTAATTCACCACCAAACACTTTCAATGTATAAACATAGCCGTTGATCCCCGAACCGACCGGCGACCACGATGAACCGTCCCAAGCCGCGATGTAATCCGTTGCTACGCCCCCCGCACTGGTGAAATATCCCCCCGCGATTAGTTGGTTGTCGTAAGTCGTTAGAGCGAGGACATAAGGATACTCGCCACCCATCCCTACTCCGAGAGGTGACCAGGAGGACCCGTCCCAGGCTGCAATACAATTGGCTGCGGCGTCACCTGCCCTCGTAAAATATCTTCCGGCAATTAAGAGGTCGTTGTAAACCGTGAGGGCGGTAACGTGACCATTCATACCTGAACCAAGTTGCGACCAGGATGAGCCATCCCAAACGGCAATACGATTGGCGGCCACGGAACCTGCCATATCAAAACTTCCCCCGGCAATGAGCTGGTTATCATACACCGTAAGAGCGCGGACGGCACCACCGTTCATTCCCTCACCGAGAGGCGACCAGTAAATATCATCAGGATGGTCAGCGGCCATTTCCGTACCAGATGGCTGCACTACAAGCTGATCAGTTATCGGATCGATATCTGCAGAGAATCCCTTCAGGGTCAATGGGCCCTGATACTCTGTGATCTGCACCTTTTCAGAATCAAATCCCCCGTTCGCCGTGACAAACTCGGAGACATGCCGCTGAGATTCAAAATGAGATTGACCGGCAGCAACGGCAGTGATAGTAAGGAACATGGTGACAAACAACGCGGTAGCAATGCGCATAACCTACCTCCAAAGATCGGGGGAGTCGCGAAAGGCTACTGCCAGAGCGAAAAATACGCGTTAGAGAGTAATCGATATTGGCGTTGAACCTTCCCCGACCACGCCAAATGCGGGACTGGTAAAACGACTATTTCTTACTCGCCATTGTGTGTTCAATATAAGTAGTTTCCGCTTCCTGTAAAGATGGTTTTTTCGAAGAAATGGAGGGAATGATTAGCGCGTGAATGGGTCGCGTGTCTCCATCTTTTTTTATTGATGCAAGAAAGCCGGGAGCATCAAGCTCCCGGCTTCATGTACGTTCAATTCCCGAAACTGCTTAACGTTGTTGATTTGCAACGAGCTTTTCGACCAGGGTTTCCAGGTGATCGATGCGTGCGCGTAGTTCGGCGTTTTCCTGTTGTTGTCTTTGGTTCTGTTGATAGAGTCCCTGGATGGCGGCGAGGGCGATACCGTCGGCGTCTTCCATATTGATCGCCTTCTCTGATTCACCACAGCCAAACGCAGCGAAGAAATCCTGCGCGACCGGCCCAATGTGTTTAACCGACGGGTCCTGATTCTTGATGTTGTATTTGGTGATGGGCAGCGCAGCGAGTTTTTCCAGCAACTTCTCCCGGTCGATTGGATCAAAATTCTCTTTCGTGTCTCGATCGCTGATTGAGTTCCAGCTGTTTCCCGATGCAGCAAGGTACACACCGTTAGAAAGTGTAGCATCGGAATAGAAATACACGCCGCCAGAGGCCCGTGCGACCCAGCGGTTATCGACGTTGGCAGTCACATCTGCATTCGTGGCATCCCCCCAGACAAAACATCCCTGGTTGTACGCCTTTGCTCTTCGACCAGCGGCAAAGGCGTAATCACCGTTGATGTAATTCTCCGCACCACCCGGAATCATTGAGGCATACCCCGCAGCAATATTTCGCTCCCCCCCGGCAATGGTGGCAATGTAGTCGGCGGCGTGGTTCTTGGTGCCCCCGCCGACTGTACAATAATTAAGTGCGGCGATGTTTTCCCGCCCGCCGGCAACGGTGGTGTAATACTGCCGGGCGGCATTGCCGAGTCCTCCACTGACCGTTGTATACACCATATCCATTGCATTCCAGCCGGTGGTGCAGGCTACCCCCAAATTGACCATCGTATGCAGGCTATCACCGTAGAGGACGTTATTCGCGGCCCCGCCGCGAGCAAGACCCAAAAGCTTGTTGGTGTAGAGGACAGAGTCGATCTCCGTCCAGTGCGCGCCGGGTGCTTGCCACGTGCCGATGCCGCTGGCGTCTGACGTTAGCACGTACCCATCGGTCGCCCCGGTGGGCATCTCGAAGCCCGTCATCTTCGCCGTGCCGTTGACATCGAGTTGAGCTGCTGGAGAGTTGGTGCCGATGCCAACGCCGCCACCAGCGCGGATGAGAAATTGCTGGGAATCGGTCGAGGAAAAGTCTGCGTCGGTATTATCAGCCCACACGAAGCAGCCGGGATTGATCGCTCGTGCCCGCCGCCCGGCCGCCAGAGAGTACTCTCCCGCTGCATAGTTATATGCGCCTCCCGGGACCATTGCGGCATAACCGGTGGCGGTGTTGTGCTCACCTCCGGCGATCGCGCAGTGATACCCTTGAGCAGCATTTTCCGAACCACCGCCCACGCTGCTGAAATTGAAATATGCGGTATTATTGCTGCCCCCGGCAACGGTGGTCCACTTTTGCTGGGCGAGGTTGCCCGTTCCGCCACCAATCGTGCTGTACATATAATCAGCCACATTATTAATCCCGCCGGAGACCGTCGAGTATGATTCCCGGGCGGCGTTGCCCACGCCGCCGCCAACTGTGGCAGACACCACGTCGCTCATTCCGTCCTTGCCGGTGGTGCAAGCCACGCCAAAATTGATCATGGTGTGCAGACTATCACCGTAAAGAATGTTATTCGCGGCACCGCCGCGGGCAATGCCCAAAATTTCATTCGTGTAGAGAACGGAATCAATTGCGGACCAGTGAAATCCACCGTCATCGGTTGCGGCAGAGCGATAGGCATACGGCACTGTGGTAAATGGTATACGTGACATCGGCGGATCGCTCGCTACCGTTATTTCCAGCCATCGCTCACTGGTAGCAAAGATTGTCTCGTCAAGCGGATTGTTCGGTGGCAGGAGGGTACCGGAGCCAAGGTAGGTAATAAATCGCCCCTGGGCATCCGGCGTGATCAACTGCGATTCCGCCCAGAGGATTGTGCCGCCGGACGGTTGGTCATAGATCGCAAATTCCACGGTGACCGTTGTCGTCACCGGATTACCACCTGCATCCAGCAAGGTACCCTGATAATTAATGGAGTCCGGTACATCGGCTTTCACCGATGATCCAAGGCTGAAGACAATGAACCCAACAGCCACGAAAAGCGTGCAGCGATGAAGCATGGCAAACCTCCCCGAGTAGGTTTAACACTAGAAACTGACTGAAATTGCTCTGCTGAGTTACCAGGTGTCTCAACTCAGAGCGGGTTACGTGACCGAAGAGGCAAACGCGGCAACAAAAGGTGCATGATGACTAATCAGAAAGATACTTCCCGTGAAGTCTCCTTATCAGGGGGGCTTCGGCTGTGGACCTGCTAGACATTCGGTGAACCAAGCACAACATATACACTGCGCGCCAGTCACGCATAACAGTAACCCAGACTTACCAATAGCCAAATAATACGTTACCGGCCCAAAAGCTGCAAGGGATTTTGTGCTATTTCATGTGTTCGAGGCAACCGTTTACAGCGTTTTTCCCAGGCGTTCCCAGCGGACTCGCGAGGGGAAATGGGCGGCGTTATAGAAGATAATGGAGAAAAAGGGCCAGATATACGGGCTTTCCCATTCCGGGGCGTTGGGGTCCGGCGCCCAGGACCAGTATATACCCAGCGCCCGCCCTTTGATAAATTTCTTATCCAGAAAACCCCACACCCGGGAATCACGGGAGTTATCCCGGTTGTCACCCATGACAAAGACTCTGCCCGGTGGTACGCGAATCGGGCGCATGTTGTCACGGCTGGATAAGCTGATCGGCAGGATCTTCGGATCAGTATAGGTGACCGTTTCAATCTCATCAGCGTGCTCGCCGTCGATATACAACACCTTGTTGCGAATTTCGACCACCTGCCCTTCCACCGCCACGCAGCGTTTCACAAAGTCCTTTTGCGGGTTGAGCGGATATTTGAAAACCAGAATATCGCCCGGTTGTGGTTCCCGGAAATGATAGGTGAATTTATCGACGAGGATATAGTCACCTCGCAGCAGCGTCTTTTCCATCGATTCGGTGGGAATGTGATACGCTTGCACCACAAAGGTGCGGAGAACCACCGCGATAATAAGCGCCACGATGATCGCTTCAATGTATTCGCGACGTGCTGAGCGAAGTCGTTTCCGTACCATAGCTTAACCTGTTACACTAGTCCCTGAGCGCCACCCGCCCATCTTTAGATATCGGCGAGAAACAGCCGTCGCATTAGGTGATTAATAGAACGAAAATGGAGCAATTCCAGATCGTGCCGATTTAACTGGTGCGAGACGCACTTATACGCCATTTTGTGCTGTGATGGATTTGACGGGTAAAACGGTGCTGGTCACCGGTGCGGGGGGCTTTATCGGCAGTCATCTGACCGAACGGCTGGTCGGCGCCGGGGCGCGGGTCCGGGCGTTCCTCCGTTATAACTCACAGGGTACCAAGGGCTGGCTGGAGGAGGCTTCCCCCGAGATCACATCGCACCTGGAGGTTGTCTGGGGAGATTTGCGGGACGCCGACGCGGTCCGCCGGGCAGTGTCGGGAGTTGGTCTGGTGTTCCACCTGGGGGCCCTGATCGCGATACCATATTCCTATCAGAATCCCACAGATTTTTTTCAGACCAATGTGCTGGGTACGCTCCACATTGCCACTGCCTGCCGGGATTGCTCGGTGGAACGACTGGTGCACACCTCCACCTCGGAGGTTTACGGTACGGCCCAGATTATACCGATGACCGAAGAACATCCTCTGGTCGGCCAATCACCGTATTCAGCCTCCAAGATCGGCGCCGACCAGGTAGTGGAGAGCTTTATCCGCTCATTCGAGCTGCCGGCGGTGATCCTGCGGCCGTTCAACACCTACGGTCCGCGCCAGTCGGAACGGGCGGTGATTCCCACCATCATACGACAGGCATTACACACGGATACTATTCGGTTGGGTTCCGTGGAACCAACCCGCGATTTTGTGTATGTGTCTGATACGGTGGAAGCGTTCCTGCATGCGGCAATGGAGTCCAGCTTGCTTGGTCAGACGGCACATTTCGGGACAGGGCAGGAGACGTCAATTCGCCAACTAGTGGAGATCGTACGGGAAATCGCCGGTCGTGAGTTGCCGGTGACCCAGGACGATGTCCGGTTGCGACCGGCACGATCAGAGGTAACTCGCCTGGTGTGTGATGCGACGCGCTTCAAGTCCCTTTGCGGATGGCGACCGCAGGTGTCTATCGCTGATGGTTTAAAACGCGCATATTCATTTTATCAAGCCCGACCACAACCACGTGGCAACCGTAGTTTTGTGGTTTAAATGTCAGTTGGCTGCAGCGTACCGAAATGACTACCGATGACTAAGAAAAGGGACCGTCATGAGTGACAGCGGGCTACAGGTGGGGAGCGTATGAGATATCTGATTACCGGCGGGGCAGGATTTATCGGATCGAATATCGTTGAGGTGCTGACCAGACGCGACGAATCAGTACGGGTGCTGGACAATTTTGCCACGGGCCGGCGGGAGAACCTTGCGGAGTTCATCGATCACATTGAATTAATCGAGGGCGACATTCGGGACTTCTGGACTTGTTATGATGCAGTCGCCGACTGTGATTATGTGTTACATCAAGCAGCGCTACCTTCGGTGCAACGGTCCGTGGCCAATCCCCAAACCACCCACGCGATCAATTGTACCGGCACGCTCAATCTGCTGGAAGCGGCGCGGCGACATCAGGTCAGCCGCTTTGTCTATGCCTCGTCATCCTCGGTGTACGGGGACACGCCGACGTTACCGAAAGTTGAGACGATGTCTCCGCAACCGCTTTCGCCCTACGCCACCACGAAATTGGCCGGCGAGATGTATTGCCTGAATTATTGCGGTCTTTACGGACTGCCGACGGTCTGTCTTCGGTATTTCAATATCTTCGGCCCGCGTCAGGACCCGCAATCCGAATACGCGGCGGTGATTCCCAAATTCGTGACGGCCCTGCTGGCTGGCCAGGCGCCGACCGTATTTGGTGATGGTGAGCAATCGCGCGATTTCACCTACATCGATAATGCTGTCGATGCGAATCTGGCCGCCTGCACTGCACCCGGCGCTCCGGGAAAGGTGTTCAATATCGCTTGCGGGGGCCAATTCACCTTGAACCAACTCCTCGCCCAATTGCAGGAAATCATCGGTTCGTCAATCACCGCAGAGTATACCGAGCCGCGGCCCGGCGATATCAAACACTCCCTAGCTGATATCACCGCCGCCCAAGACGGTCTGGGCTATAAACCCGCTACCGGATTTCGGCGCGGACTGGAAATAACAGTTGACTGGTGCCGGCAGACCGAAAGCCGGGTGGACGTACCACGGTGAACACTGGAAATTTGACTGGCGAACATTCCTCCAACCATTTTGATTATCCCACGGTAGAACCGAGATGGACACTGGCGGTACGCACGGTTGGTTCGTATACTATCGAAGTTTAACCGGGAAGCGGAGCAACGAGCGGTTTACTGATGGCCACCAACCTGCAAAAAAAATCAACCAGCGTTGCCGATGACACCACCACTCGATCCACATCTATCGGGGATCTCTTCCGGTGGTCTCCCGGTTGGTATCTTCTGGTAGTGCTCATTCTGGTTACCTACCTGCCGGTGATATACGACTTAGTCAAGGACTGGTGGCACGACGATAACTATTCCCATGGATTCTTAGTGCCGCTGGTGTCGGCCTATTTTCTCTGGCGTCGTCGGGACGAGTTGCGGACGACGACCTACCGGTACACCCCGGCCGGCTGGATCATGATCGCCTTCGCGCTGACCGTGTATATCACGGGAACAGCGGGCGCGGAGTATTTTACCACCCGGACGTCCCTGGTCTTTCTCATCTTTGGCTTAACCTGGACCTTCGGTGGGAAGAATGCGTTGAAGATTGCCTGGTTTCCGATCGCTTTTTTGTTGTTTATGATCCCGATACCGTATGTGATGTATTATTCGGCCACGTTTCCGCTGCAATTGCTGGCTTCAAAAGTTTCCAGCGCCGGTCTGGATGTCATTGGGGTCCCGCACGTGCGGCAGGGGAATATCATCCATCTGCCGGGCTACTCATTGGAGGTTGCCGAGGCGTGTTCGGGGATGCGGTCGCTGGTCTCGCTTTTGGCCTTGGGCGCGGCGTACGCCCGTCTCACCCAGCCCCGGCTGCGATGGCAGATTATTTTATTTCTCTCCACCGTGCCGATTGCGCTGGCGGCGAATGCCTTTCGAGTATGGATCACCGCGCTGGGTGCCTATGCCATCAGCCCGAAGATGGCTGAGGATTTTTTGCATGAGTTTTCCGGCATTGTAGTATTCGTGGTGTCGTTTGTGTTTTTGTTTATTTTAGGAGGGATTTTTTACTGGTGGCAACGCCGAAAAAAACAGCCTTCGTCGCCGTCTGTGTCCTCGTAGTCCTGGCCGGGACGTTCAGTTATTTTTTGCGGTATTCACGGATTGAGCCTGACCGCGAACCGGATTTTGCCGAGATCCCCTACCGGCTCGGTGAATGGGTCGGGGAGGAACGCCGCTTTGAGGATTACGCCTACGAAGTGCTCGCGGCCGATACCACGACCTACCGCCTCTATCGGGATACCACGGGACGGGAGATGTCGTTGTTCATCGCATATTTCTCCTCCCAGGAATACGGCGGCCAGATTCACTCACCCCGTCATTGTTTGCCCGGTGGCGGCTGGGCAATTCAGTCTCGCGAACCGCAGACGCTAGCGGTTCCCGGAGAGAACAATTACACAATCAACCGGATGAGGATTGCGCTGGGTGAGCATGCAGAATACATGTGGTATTGGTTTATGACGCGGGGCGGGGTCAATTCGTCCGAGTACGGTCTCAAGTGGGACCTGGTCATCAATTCGCTGCAACTGAAACCGACCGACGCCGTGTTCATCCGGTTTAACACGCTGACTGAGGCAACGCCGGCCGAGGCCGAACGTTTGGGCGAAGCATTCGCGTTGGAATTGATCAAGCATCTTGACCGCGCGCTGCCATTCGCCAATCGGAGTACGCCCCGTGATGGGTAAAGACCTGCTCACCGCCATTCGTCCCGCCCAGTGGGTAAAAAATAGTGTCGTGTTCGCGGCCGTCATCTTTGCGCGCGAATATCAGGATACCGAGAAACTCCTGCTGGCGAGTATCGCATTTGCGTGTTTCTGTTTGATTTCCTCCAGCGTTTATTTACTCAACGATGTGATCGATGCGCCCCGCGACGCCAAGCATCCCGTTAAGAAAAACCGGCCGATTGCCTCCGGCAGAGTTCCGCCGGGGCTGGCGTTGGGGGTGGCGATTGTGTTTGCCGCCGGTGGATTTATCACCGGCTATGTCCTGTTGCCGGACGTGTTTCTGTTGACGCTGCTGGGGTATGTTGTGTTGAATATCGGATATTCACTGAAACTTAAGCACGTGGTTATTCTGGATGTGATGTCGATTGCCGCGGGCTTTGTGTTGCGTGCGGTGGCGGGAGGATTGGCGGTGTCGGTGCCGATTTCCTCGTGGTTGCTCATCTGCACGACCTTGCTGGCGCTGTTTCTGGGGTTCGGCAAACGGCGGCATGAACTGGTGTTGCTGGGCAATCAAGCCGACGGACACCGGAATATCCTGACTGAGTACTCTCCGTACTTTTTGGATCAAATGATTGGTGTCGTGACGGCATCCACCGTGGTTGCCTACTGCTTTTACACCCTTTCTCCGGAGGTCCAGGAAAAATTAGGGTCGGACAAGTTGGTATTGACGGTACCGTTTGTACTCTACGGTGTTTTCCGCTACCTGTACTTGATTCATCAAAGGCAGGTAGGCGGGAATCCGACCCGCGTAATGCTGACCGACCTGCCGATTCTGATCACCGTGGTGCTTTGGCTGATTTGTGTGTTGATTATTTTGGGTGCGTAATCAACTGGCCCTATCTGCACGAAAGTGCCCCAGGGTTTCCAGGAAACGATTGCATTCAGCGAAATTATCGTGCTCGTCATTGTGTGCGCGGCAGGTCTCCAACCTGCCGGCTCGACGGAAAGAAACAGAATCATCCTCTTGTGCGCGGCAGGTCTTTAACCTGCCCGTCTCATGGAATTAGCGGCATCATCCCATAGTGCCACCCGCTTCCGATCCCCACGACAAGCATAAATTACCGACGTTTCGAGAATGACAGAACGGGATAGAACGGGCAGACGAGACGTCTGCCGCGCACAAAACCTACCCTCCCGAGGCTGGGCCGGCGACGCTCATTGGCAGATGGCCCACCACGAAAGGAATTATGCAGCAATTCTCGTAATGGTGGGGGTAGAAAGATTATAGCTACAGGACAGCAGCTGCTATCCCATCACTCCCGGATTTCATCCCTGAAATCCTTCCGTGGTGGGCCGCCCATCATTAGGTAAACAATCAGCCTTTGGTCGAGCCCGGCGGGAGCAATTGCTGGAGTGCATCAGGAAGTTTACCGGGGAAATCTCGGTTGGCGACACCCCGGGCCTTGCGATAGGAATCATCATTGACCGCCACCGGTTGCGCCGAACCGGTGTGCCGGGCGATGATCCGCTCGACTTTGCCTTTGTCATTATCCCGCAGTGCGTCAGCGAGTTCCTGGAATACTGGGCCGGTCAGCGGGCCAGGTGGATGCATAAACCCTCCTTAGGTTCGGTTTCGTTCTGATTGAGTCTACGTGTTGCTGCTACGGGGTGCAAGCGGAAAAGGCGGGGGGTCAATCACGAATGAAACACGCTCGAACACAAAAGCTGGCACACAGGCTGGCGTGGCCCTGATCTGAGGGTGAGCGGCTGCGAACCCGGAGATCAGGGTTTCCAGGAGCGACCGGATTTGGCACCAGAGGGCATCGCACCTAGAAACCCTGACGAACGTCAGGCCCACCCTCCCCCAAAATGGATCCCGGCTCAAGGCCGGGATGACACGTCGGGGTGAGTCGGTCTAATTGCCGCAGAACGGGCAGACGTGCAGCCTGCCGGGCACAATTCGCTATATACCAAAACAACCCCAAACCAAGTCCCGCCAGGGCGGGAAAGTTTGGGGTTGCCACCCATGTTCCATAAAAAAGCCGGTGCACGAGGACGTACCCCGGCCACAGATCTCATTGTCCGGGCAGGCTAAAGGCCTGCCGCGCACACATCCTACGCCGTGCGCATCTCCCGACCAACCTGCTTGGCGTGGACAATCGCCAGCGTGCGGTAAATCATATGCGCAAACTTCGAGTAGGGCATATACCACAACAGGAAAAACACGAACACCAAATGCGCGAAATAGTTGGCATAGGCGACCATCGGCAGCCCGGTGTACCGCAATAGCCAGGAAAGCATCCCGGTCAGACCCGTTAAGAACATTATGTAGATAAACAAGTAATCGGCGTAGCCGTTGGCGCCGACTTCATCCTTGTTCTGCCAGCGACGGACGATCAACCAGGTGCTGCCCACCAGCAGGGCAATTCCGCTGAGCGCACCCAGGATTTTCACCGGGTGCGGCGGTTCGATTGGTACCTGGAAAAACGAATCCAGCGTTTCAATCCCGAACCAGGTGTGGAGATAATGCGGCAAGAATACGAACAAGAGCACCAAGCCGGTGGTGATCATCGCTCCGATAAACCCAAAAAACAAAATCATGTGGGCCTTGGCGCGGGGTTTGTTGGTTGTGCATTTGTTGAACTTGGTGTGGGTGAAAATCTCCTTCATCGTCGCCACAAATGCGGGCACAAACCCCATATTTACCTGCCCGACATCCCGATTGAGCGCGTCCCAGAACCTCTTGAACGCAACCGCAGCGAAGATGAAGATCAGGACGTTGCCGAATACAAAGAGTGCATCCACCGTGCTGTGCGGCATAAAAATATTGTAATCGATCGCCGCCTCCGTCATGAACAGATACTCCCCGTCCACCTGGGGCGCTGAGAGAACGATACTCCCCAAAATGATCAGAATCGGTACCAAAAAGAGCACCGGCAGCGCTTTCGGCGTGGCCAGCGCCTTCCCCATGAATTTAGGGAACGAATAGTTTTCATAGATATAGGTGCGGATCGCTGCAAGCACATCCCCCGGCCGCGCGCCCCGCGGGCAGTAGGTCGTGCAATCATTGCATTGATGGCACAGCCAGACATCCGGGTCGGCGATCAGGCGGTCTTTCTGACCCCAGCCGGCCCAGAGCATCTCTTTGCGCGGGAACGGCCTGTCCTCCGGTGAGAGATTGCAGACGACCGAGCAGGTCGCACACTGGTAGCATTTTTTCAGTGTCTCGCCCCCATTGCGGCGGACACTGCGAATAAATTCTACATCGGGTTGAATCGTTTGGACTTCCGCCATTGGTCTCTCCTCGTTGTGTCCCGAAGACCAGTCGCTGTGTCGGTGGTGCCGTTTCGTCGTGCGTATTCTTCCCCGCCGACCTCTAGTAAAATTATAGACCGGAGCAGGAGTTCAGTCAACGATGATGTTAACAATTTCACAAATACCCCTCAATCATTGTCAACTCTCACGCCGTTATTGATACGGTTTTCAGCCCCCCCGTTTCTCACTTAACAAGATTACAACGGTGTACAGGAATGGAAATTGCTTAGTTATTCGCCGCGCAAATGTGAACCAGTTACTCATTGCCAAACAACGAGATATGCGTGCACATGAATTAAGCGGGCCCCTTGAGTGTGTTCCAAGAATGAGTTCGCTGTTAGATCAATGAATACCGTTCTCAATAATAATTCATAACGTTATATTCAGCAGCAAGTTATAGTTAATGACCATTAAACGGATTGGGAAGACACTATCATTATGGCAAAACATGATGTTTTTGACGAATAACTCTGACAATTCCTTGGGAAACATGACTATAATTAACTAAATTTCGGAACAAAAAAGGTCGAGTTTCAGTACAGAAAACAGGCATGAATCATGGGATTACCTAATCGCAAAAAGTGAGGATGTGGGGCCGGAATCAGTCGAGATAATAATTCCGGAATTTGTGAATATAATAACATGTTTTTGACATCTGCGCCTTGACACTACCCGCGCCGTTTCGTAGGTATTTGCGGGCAGTTAAGGCAGTCGGGCTCAGGAAAGGAACCGGGCACTTCTAACAGCAAACAATCAGGATCGGGCACGATTGCAAGACGGATTACGACAAGAAATCATGGTGTTATCATTTAATCCCTCAAGGGAGTAGCAATGCCAGCCTCAACACTCATCAGCCCCCACGGGGCGGAAGAACTAAAGATTCTCCTGCTGGACGGGCAGGAACGCGACGCAGAATTGAAGCGCGCGGAAGGACTCCCCAAACTGGTGATGTCCTCGCGGGAAACCGGTGACCTCATTATGATGGGGATCGGCGGATTTACGCCGCTTGACGGTTTCATGGGTAAGGACGACTGGAAAGGTGTCTGCGCCGACATGAAAATGGCCAACGGAACGTTTTGGCCGATTCCGATCACTCTCTCCCATGACGAAAAGGTCGACCCCGGGACGGAATTTTGCCTGGTCTCCGGTGAGACCAACGAAATCATGGGCACGATGAAGGTGACCGACTGCTACGAGATCGACAAGGAATTCGAATGCAAAAATGTCTTCACCACTACCGACAGCGAACACCCGGGGGTGAAGATGGTGATGTCCCAGAAGAAATATAACTTGGGCGGACCGGTGAAAGTGGTTTCGGAAAGTTACTTCCCGAAAGAATTTCCGGATCTGTATCAACGTCCAGCCGAAAGCCGCAAGACCTTCGAGGAACGCGGCTGGAAGACAATTGCCGCGCTGCAATTGCGTAACCCGATGCACCGTTCGCATGAGTATCTGGCCAAGATCGCGTTGGAAGTTTCTGACGGCATTTACATCCACCAGCTCGTGGGGAAATTGAAACCCGGTGATATTCCGGCGGAAGTCCGGGTCAAGTGCATTAACACACTTGTGGAAAACTACTTTGTCAAAGAGCGGGTGCTCACCGGCGGGTACCCGCTGGATATGCGTTACGCCGGCCCGCGGGAAGGTCTTCTGCACGCCGTGTTCCGCCAGAACTTCGGCTGCTCCCACATGATCATCGGTCGCGATCATGCCGGGGTGGGCGATTACTATGGCCCGTTCGATGCCCAGAATATTTTCCAGGAGCTCTGGGATGGCGCCCTGCAATGCCAGATCCTGCCGATCGACTGGACTTTCTATTGCCACAAGTGCGACGGTATGGCCTCGATGAAGACCTGCCCGCATGGCAAAGAAGATCGGTTGTTCCTCTCTGGTACGGCATTGCGCAAGGCACTCTCGGAAGGCGGCGAGGTACCGGACGAGTTCAGTCGGAAGGAAGTCCTGGCAATCCTGCGCGATTATTACGCGGGGCTCAAGGACGAGGACAGAGTTGAAGTCAAAATGCATAAGGCCGCCACGGGCGATTCGGGGAAAAAGTAAATGAGGATATCAACATAAATGGAGGTAACGCATGCCTAGCTTTGTGATTCCGGACAAATGTGACGGCTGTAAGGCGCTCGATAAAACCGCCTGTCAGTACATTTGCCCGAATGATCTGATGGTCCTGAATAAGGACATCATGAAGGCGTACAACTGGGAACCCGAGATGTGCTGGGAATGTTACAACTGCGTGAAGATTTGCCCGACCCAGGCCATTGAAGTTCGCGGGTATGCCGACTTTGTGCCGATGGGCGCAGCAGTCACCCCGATGCGGAGTTCCGACTCGATCATGTGGACGGTGAAGTTCCGCAACGGCACGTTGAAACGCTTCAAATTCCCAATCCGCACCACTCCGGAAGGCGCCGCAGTACCGGACGGCGGATATGGGGCCGGGACCGACGATCTCGACAGCCCGCATCTGTTCACCGAACCGGCATCGGTCGAAACCGATTTCCAGGAGAAGTAGGAGGTTGAACGAACATGGCGAATTTCGAAACTGTGGAAGTCTCAACCGACCTGCTGATTGTCGGTGGAGGCATGGCGGCCTGCGGTGCGGCGGTGGAAGCTGCGCACTGGGCCAAAAAGAACGACCTGAAGGTCGCGCTCGTCGACAAGGCGGCGATGGACCGTTCCGGTGCGGTCGCGATGGGTCTCTCGGCGATCAACCAGTACGTTGACCTGAAGTCCGGTAACAACACAGTCAAGGATTATGTGGATTATGTCCGCAACGACTTGATGGGTATCACCAGGGAAGACCTCGTGGCCAATATCGCCCGGCACGTCGATTCGACGGTGCACCTCTTTGAAAAATGGGGTCTGCCGATCTGGAAGGACGAGCAGGGCAATTATGTGCACGAAGGTCGCTGGCAGCTGATGATCAACGGCGAATCCTACAAAGTCGTCGTGGCGGAAGCGGCCAAGAACGCGCTTGGCACCGACAATATTTACGAGCGTGTCTTCATTGTCGGCCCGATCATGTGTGGTGACAAGTGCGGTGGCGCGGTCGGATTCTCGGTGCGCGAAAACAAGTTCTACGTCTTCAAGTCTCGGGCTACGCTGGTTGCCCTCGGCGGCGCGGTGCACGTATTCAAGCCGCGGTCGGCTGGTGAAGGTCTGGGGCGCGCCTGGTATCCGCCGTGGAACTCGGGTTCCTCGGCTTACTTCACCTTGAAGGCCGGCGCTGAGATGACCTGTCAGGAAGTCCGGTTTATCCCGGTCCGCTTTAAGGACGCGTACGGTCCGGTTGGGGCCTGGTTCCTCTTGTTTAAGTCCCGCGCGACCAATGCCAAGGGTGAAGCCTACATGGAGACCCGCCGCCCCGAACTCGAAAACTGGGCGCCGTACGGGAAGGTGAAACCGATTCCGGCAAACCTGCGTAACTGGCTGGGTATGCTGGATATCATGGAAGGTCTCGGCCCGATCTACATGCGGACCGAGGAAGCGATTAAGAAGATCGCCGACGAATCGCCCGACGAAAAGGCCTACAAGAAGAAAATGAAAGAACTTGAGGCCGAGGCGTGGGAAGACTTCCTGGATATGACCATCTCCCAGGCGATTCTCTGGGCGGCTACCAACACCGCTCCGGAAGAGAAACCGTCCGAAATCGCCGCCGCGGAACCGTACTTCATCGGCTCCCACTCCGGCGCCTCGGGTGCGTGGGTCTCTGGTCCGGAAGACTTGCAGAACGACAAGACCAAGAGCGACTACTTCTGGGGTTACGTGAACATGGCTACCGTGCCGGGGATCTTCTGCGCGGGTGACGCCTCCGGCGCCTCCAGCCACAAGTTCTCCTCCGGTTCGCACGCCGAAGGTCGTATCGCAGCAAAGGGCGCGATTCAGTACCTCGTGAAAGAAAATCCGTCCCTGACTTACGACGATGCGGCGATCGAGAAGATGAAAGAAGAAATCCTGAAGCCGCTCGACCTGTTTGAACAGCACAAGGCCAGCTCCAGTGATCCGGACATCAATCCGAATTACATGAAGCCGAAGATGTTCATGTTCCGCCTGCAGAAGATTATGGACGAATACGCGGGCGGCGTGACGGCGCAGTTCACCACCAGCCAGTCCAACCTGGAAAAGGCGCTGGAACTGCTCGCGTTCCTGAAAGAAGACTCCGAGCATCTCGCAGCGTCCGACCTGCACGAACTGATGCGCTGCTGGGAAAATGTTCACCGGATGTGGCAGGCCGAAGCGCACGTGCGCACGATTATGTTCCGCGAGGAGACTCGCTGGCCGGGCTACTACTTCCGCTCTGACACCCCGAAGATCAATGAAGACTGGAGAGTCTTCGTCAACTGCAAAGTAGATCCGAGTTCCGGTGAGTGGGAAATGATCAAGCGCCCGATTCACACCATTTATGAATAATGGGTAATCGGAGCTGATCCGTTCCTGATTGTGTTTTGACAGTCCCCCAGGCTCGTCCGGGCCTGGGGGACAAATTTTCCGATCCTCCCGGCGTACCAGCAGCGGAGGAGGATCGATGTGATGACGACGATGACCGAACTGAAGACTGAATGCTGCCCCTACTGTAATCAACCGATGAAGAAATGGTCGCCACCACCGGATTCCAGTTGGGGTGACCACTGGCAGTGGGTGTGCTTCAACGACGAGTGTGAGTATTTTCGCAACGGGTGGAAGTGGATGAAAGACCGCTATAATGTCCGTGCCTCCTATCGCCATCGGAAACACCCGATTACCGGCGAAACGGGTCCTCTGCCGGTGTGGTCGCTGACGGCGCTACGGGCAGATATCATCGACGAGGAGTAACTGCTTGTCGTGAATTTCGGGGACGAGAGGTAATATCATGCAGGAAGAAATGAACAAGCTTAAAGAGGATATTCTGAAGAATTACCCCCGATTGCAAAAGAAAGACGTCTTTCAGTTTGCCTGTCATAAAGGCGTGCCGTGCTTTAATGACTGTTGTAGTGATGTGAATATCTTTTTGACTCCGTATGATATTATCTGCCTGAAGAACCATCTGGGTATCACCTCCGGTGAATTCTTGGAGAAATACACGGTCTCCCCGTTTGGGAAGAAGCAGAAGTACCCGGTGCGGCTGCTGAAGATGACGGAAACCGAAGATAAAAAATGCCCATTTGTCACCGATGAAGGTTGTAGGGTTTATTCCGACCGCCCCTGGTCCTGCCGCATGTATCCACTCGGGTTAGCCTCACCCAAAGAGGGCTCACCGGAATCGGAGGACTTTTACTTTTTGATGAAAGAACAGGTCTGCAAAGGATTTGAAGAGAAGCAGGAGCAGACCATCGAGGAGTGGCTGGAGGATCAGGGGATCAACGCCTATGATGAAATGGGGCGGTTGTACAAAGAGGTCACCCTGCATGAGTTCTTTGAAGAGGACAAGGAGCTGACTCCTCCGAAGATGGAGATGTTCCATCTGGTGTGCTATGATATTGATACGTTCCGTAAATTTGTCTTCGAAAGCTCGTTTTTAGGGAAATTTGAGGTCGACGACCAGACGCTGGCGAAAATGAAAGAGTCGGACGTTGAGCTTTTCAAGTTTGGCGTACTGTGGCTGAAATTCGCGTTGTTCGGCGAGAAAACCATGAAGGTGAAGGACGAAGTCCGTGCCGCCAAGGAGCGCGAAATCCGCAACCGCATGACCCCGCGGGGATAACTTCAGCCGTTACTTCGATCGATAGTTCTTAAAGAAATCCGCCAAAGGGTGGACCGCCCGCCGTTAGTCTTATGAGGAAGTGCCAAGTTAGCCCGTTTCATCTGGTGTGTAATAGTTAGTTGGAAAGTGTTTCAAATTGTAAATTGCAAAATCATGGAGTAATATCTGCTTCCAGTTAATTGGGAATATTTTTAACGGTTGTAATCTATCCAGATATACTGGATCTATTCTAAGCATAGTTTCTCTTCCCCGAGCCCCCCCTATCAGGAGATTTATCCTCTCAATGCCGAATTCGGTTTCCAAGATTTCCTTGATCTTAGTTGCGAATTCGTCTGCCCCAGTGCTAAAACTCAGAGCAATCCTCAGATGTCCTGTGCCCCCTGTGCGATCTGTAGGACTAATTCGGCTCCGCACGTCTGCGTAACCTCTAACAAAACTCATTATAACATTCCTATCCACTGTATCAGCGATCAGATCAGGGATAATTGGCACCACCCCGCGGCGAGTAATTTGCAAGGAGGATAAATAATCATTAACGGCACATAAGACTGCTGAAGATCCATTAAATCTAATCCTGATCTTATAATCATAATCAGATACTTTTTGCACCGACGCCCTGTCGCCGGAATCTATTCTATCGAAGTACTCATTTAGAGAATCGCGAATCCCATTTACGTCTTTTCGGAAAGCCTTAGCCTGGTCCATTCGGAAGCTCGTAATTCCATCGGCGAGGATGATGCCTTCATTCTCAGTACCCCGGTTAAATACGCCTTTGTGGTAAATGATTTCTAATAACCTATCATGCACCAATGTCCCCCCGGCGGCTATAAGACCCAAAAGGTATGCTATGTCTGCATTGGGGATAACCTGCATTGCCTCTATAGCGGCCTGGAATAGACTGTCTAACTCGTTCCTATGAGTAGCCTGCAGTCGTTGAACAAGAGGCGTATCTCCTCCTTGCTCATTGAAGAACCGCTCATATTGTTCGATAATTGCATAATGGTTTTCGGGCTTAATGGCGCAGGGTGAAGCCCAGATGGCTTCCACCTCTTCTTTCGTACTTCTCAGTACACGATCTCTTGAGACGCCTTCAAGGAAGACATTTGCTTCCAGATTATGGGTTATTCCAGAAACAGTCAAATTGGAAGAGCCGATTATAACTTTCAAGGCAGAAGACTTTCTGAATAAATATATCTTAGAGTGTAATAGTCTTTTGCACTTTTCGTTCACTACTTTCTCTGATCTGTAAAATACTCTGCATTGTGAATTACCGGGGATGGTAGCCAATTCCTCGATGATTTGTGGTTCCGTGAAGAACCGCTCTATGTCGAACACAACACGAAGTCTTCCACCCCTTCGCAAAAAAGAAACAATATCTTCCCTGAATAGTTCAAATGCATTATACCTGGCAAAAGCAACTAGGAAGAAAATATCATCTGCCCAACGGAGACAATCCCGAATCTGTGACTCTAATTGTTTTCTTTCGGTGGTCAGAAGGTAAGCTTCCATTTGTTCAACAATCAATCTCGTTTCCGAAAGATCAAGATGAATTCGTGGACTTTGTTAACCCTGAATACGCTTGGATACCCCAAAGGCCGCAAATTGTTGTATTCTTGCTTTCTATTCCAGATAATAATATCATCCAATGCAAACCCAATATCTGCCATCATCGCCTGAATATCCATATGCAACGGATAACATTTATCCCCTTTTCGAATATCCATCACGATTACACAACAGTACCCATTTGGTTGGGTTGCACGATAGACTAGTTCGAAGATTTCCCTAAGTTGTGCAAAGAAATCGGAGTAATCTGTTACGTTTCCAAGGTCACTCGGGGTGTTTCCGTAGTTTCTCCGGTTCTTTCCATCAGCCGTACGTTTTTGATTGAGAATATCCCAATATGGCGGTGAGGTTATGGTTAACCTCACCGAATTGGGTTCGACATATTTCGCTAGATTTCTTGCGTCTGCACGTTTCATTTTCGCGAGAGCACTGTCAATGGTGTTGAATATATCCGTCTGTTGTAATCGTCTTTTGTATAAATCGATAAATGCCGGACTTAATTCAATTCCCAGACTGCGCCTATCTAATGCAGATGCTGCCAACAAAGTGGACCCGCTTCCGGCAAAAGGATCTAAAACCAGGTCGGATTCGTGGCTAAAAATCTCAATCAAACGGCTACACAGCATTGTGGGAAACATTGCAGGGTGATTGAGCTTCAACTCCTGCGGTGATTTTCTTATGTCATCCCAAACTGAAACGGAGTACTTTAGCCAGGTCCTTCCATCCAACCCTATTGTGTTCTTTGTGGATAATCCCATCATGCAAACTCCTAAACCACTTGCCATGCTCAGCCGGACAAAAATACGTAAATAGGTGTGCGTTTGGAAATCATATTTTATCTTACTGGGGAAAAGAATTGCAACTGTCTCTCCTTATTGAGGTTAGGGGCCCGCAAATCTATTTCCGTAAATCGAGACTTTGGTTTGATCCACTGTAACTGATTACGTGGTTTCGACAAACGCAAAATTGGACCCGATTACTTCTCAGCATTCCTGGAGGGCGAGCCACCCGATTCTTTCACAAGAAGGTTGGTTCTCCCCAGAATTTCCCTGCGCCGGCGCCGGCCAACTCGTATGGTATTTGATATATGTGGGGGGTCACCGATGAAAAATGATCTGACATATCGTGAAGTCCAGCCGGTTGAGTTTCCTAACCTGTTCAAACTATTGATCACCGAAGCACCGGAATTTGTCGAGACCGCCATCCAAGTCCTCGATGCCGACGAAGAGCAATTTTATGAGATGTTCACGAACGAGGGCAAGGTCATCGCTATCGAATATCAGGGACGGCTTGCCGGATACTACTGGATTGACGAAAACGGCGATACGTTCCATCTGCACGCGCTGGTGCTCAGACCGGAATTTCAAAACCGTGGTATCGGCAGTTATGTGATGAACGTGGTGGAAGACGCAACCGGCAAACATTTCAAGCGTATTGACGTTGGATTCAACGCCTCCAACCGTCGTGCCCGGGCATTTCTCGAACGGCACGGGTATCGCGTTGTCAAGGAAACACCCGACACGAATTATGTCTTCATGCAGAAGCCGCTGAACGAATCGTAGACACTGCAATTTAATTTGGAGGGTGGCAACCCCAAATGAAGCCGCCTCCGGCGGACCAAGTTTCGGTTGCAACCCGATATCATCTACTGTGTCATAGAATACGATTTGCCTTTTACAGCTGATCGTTCCTGCCCCCTTGCTGCGCAAGGGTAATGGGATCCCGGCTCAAGGCCGGGATGACACGTGGGGTAGCGGTACTAATTCTGCAGGATGGGCAGACCAGGAGAGGCAGTCACACAAACCGCTTGTAAGGTAGTTCGGGTTCCGAAGAACGCAGAGCATTACGAGAAACCCGACATTTGTAATCCGTTGTGGTAGTGTCGGGTTTCTCCGCGCGCTGACGCGCACCTCGGAACGCCGACCTACTGCAAATTCGACCCCATGACATTTGTCAACAGGCCCATCTGTCCGGGCCACGCTCGGTCTGCTAGCTCAGAGGTAAAGCCGGATCATACTGTTGCAATACGACATCAACCCCAAACTCGTTCCGCCGCAGGCGGACTAAATTTGAGGTTGCCACCCGCTGCTTGTGGCGGAACGGGCAGGTTCAAGACCTGCCGCGCACAAAATCACGGGCACTCGACGTCATTCTGGCTTTCATCCCAGCAGCGCCAGTTGTTGTCCCCGTAGAAATGCGGGTCCCTGATTCGACCATCTCCATCAATATGGTGCCACTCAATCTCGACCAGGTTCGCATTCGGCACGTTGTACAAGTTGTAGAACCGGTCGTATTCGTTGTCAGTGGTCGAGCCGTAGGAGATATAGCCGCCGTTGTTTGGGTTTTCCGGGATAACGTTGGTGTATTTCAAAGTCCCGGTATCGGCGGCGTCATCGTAGGTCCATTCAATCGCCAAAAACGGCCTGGGGTCGGTTGGGGAGTGGTTCAAGTTCCAACTACCGGCTGATCGGTCCAGCTGACTGATACCGGTATACCATTCAAAATCGGTGTACTCACTCTCCTTACTGATGGTCATGATCCAGAATACCTGATCACCGTCCACCCGACCATTCAACACTGCGCTGTGCTCCACGCCACCGGCGGTGAAGCTATACGCCCAGTTCCAGGAATTATCCTCCGGCTGCCACACCGGGTCCTGGCCGAATGCCGCTACAAACGAGGCAGCGGGGACGATCAGCGCCAGATTGAGGAGTGCATCCCAGATCCCGATCTGAAAAGCGGCACGAAACCAATAATCCTTGGTCTCTGATTGAGTTCTTTTGCCAAATAGCGGGCTAACCCCGTCGCCCCGATCGAAATCGTCAAAGTTCATGACGAATGACGATTGCGGCGGCAGGGGCGGTGCCTCTTCCGCTGGGCCGGTGGGATCATCGTCACTGCACCCAACAAACAGCAGGGAAAACGCCATAAATGAGGCGAGGATCCCCAACCAACGATGCCGTCGCATATTTCTCATCTGGTTTCTCCTCTCAATGTATTGATCCGTCTGCATTCTATACTATATGTATCGGAAATCAGTTTGCTGATTTTCAATACGTCAAGGATTCACTGGCATTTTCGCATCCCATGAGTATGTTCCGCCTGACGTAGATAGGAAGGGGTCGCCATGGCAATACGCGACATACTGCAACTGGGAAATCCACGCCTGTACGAGACTGCCGAACCCGTTGCCCAGGGCGACCTTTCCGGCTTGACACCGGTGGTGACTGATCTGCAGGACACCATGATGGACTTCCGTCGGCGGTACGGGGCGGGACGGGCGATTGCCGCGCCGCAAATCGGGGTGCCAAAGCGGGTGATTTACCTGCATATTGACGAGCCTGTGGTGATTATCAATCCCGTACTCGATCAACAAAGTGACGAGATGATCGTAGTCTGGGATGATTGTATGTCGTTCCGCGATTTGCTGGTGAAAGTGTACCGGCATCGGGCATGCCGGGTCGTATTCCGCGATCTGAAATGGCAGGAACACGAGCTCAGGTTGAAAGATGACTTGTCCGAACTACTGCAACATGAGTATGATCATCTGGACGGCATCCTGGCTGTATCGCGGGCGATCGATGACCGGTCCTTCGCCCTGCGCAGTCAGCGGGAGTTCTTGAAGGAGTAAGTTCATGAAGTTCTTTGATAAGATATTCAAGCGGACGGAGCGGCCGGGACGGCCGCGAGCCACCACGCAGGCAACCTGGGAAGAGGACGTGCTGACCAATCCGTTGCCGGTGGTGGTCGATTTCTGGGCCTCCTGGTGCACACCCTGCCAGGTGATGAGCGGTCTGGTGGAGGACCTCGGGCAGGAATACGCCGGGCGGGTTGATTTTTTCAAGCTGAATATCGATCAGGAATCGGACATCGCGGCGGATTTCGGTGTGTTGAGTATCCCCACGCTTATCTTTTTTGCCAATAGTGAGCCGGTCGGGCGGATCAACGGACTGCTGCCGCTTGACGCCTTACGCCAGCAACTGGACGCGCTGATTGCCAAGGCGGCCAAAGATCGACCGGCAGCCGCGGACGATACGACCCGGGACGATACTGCGGATTGACACACGCATCCGGACGCCGTATACTTATCCGGCCTTGGCGGTCATAAGTTGGTGCGCCCATAGCTCAATTGGACAGAGCGTCTGACTACGGATCAGAAGGTTGGGGGTTCGATTCCTCCTGGGCGTACTTTTGCCGCAACTGTTATCCTGTAAGTTGTAATTCCATAATCGGATTTGTTTGAATACCTTCGGGTAGGTAGGGGTACTGTCTGCAGGAGGAGGTGAACGATATGTCAGGAGCAGCCGGCGGCGGCATCGCGGCTGCCGTCGCAGCCAAGAAACGGCGAGAACGGGAGCAGGAGGAAGAACAGATGGCCGGATATACTCAAGAGGACTTAAAGGGCTGGGAGTTTAAATTTGTCCGCAGTTTCAGCGGCAAATTCGGCAATCCTCAGTTCCTGAAGAAAATATGCGCCGAGGAAAAAGAAGCCGGCTGGGAGTTGGTCGAAAAATTCGACGATAATCGCCTGCGCTTTAAACGACGGGTGGAGGAACGCGCCAACGACCAACAACGTCAGCGTGATCCCTACCGCAGCACCATTGGCCTTAGCGAGAACAGGATGGCACTGGTCATCCTGGGGATAGTATTGCTTATCGGGGGAGCGATATTTCTTCTCGCGATGGCCTTATCCTGAGCAAGTAAATAATGGCAAGGCGCTACTACGCCTTGCCGATGTCCACAGTATATTTCTTTCATTCAGCCCGCGAAATCCACCGGGCCGCCGAGTTTCAACGCGACTTTGGCGACATTAGCGCCATGATGGCGGGCGGCGATCAGCTTATCATCGCTCAAGCCGATCGGTTTCATTTGCTCGTCATGTGCGCGACCACACGGGCCCCATTGTAATCCGGCCTTTTCATACCCCGGCGTATTTTTCGGTAGCGGAACCAAAATCAGGCCCAGCTCGGCGAAATTATTTAACATCGAAAGTTGTGCCAATTCTACTCCGCTGCCGCCATTACCAAACCCACTCCCGGAGGTGAACACCGCGCCCACTTTCCCAACCATTGTGTTCTTCATCCAGAGGCCGCTGCAGTGTTTGTCGATCAACTGCTTAATCCGCCAGTCCATCGAGCCCATATGCACCGGTGACCCGAATACGAGCGCATCGGCCGCGAGCATATCATCTGCCGTGGTCTCTTCGGCGGTTTTGAGGATCGCCTTGGCACCATCAACTGAGTTAACTCCCTCGGCAACGACTTCGGCCATTTTCTTAGTCGAGCCGTAGTCGGTCGCATAGACGATCAGCACCTTTGCCATCGAATACTCTCCTCCGTATCTATTCTCAATCTCCCGGTTGACAAGGATATACGGAGAATTGAGTAAAATTCGTGGTCACCCTGCAAAAACTCGATAAAAAAATACCCGGCCAGTAATCTTAACAAAGATCATTTTCCTGCCACATTGAAATTCTTACCTTACCCCCGAGTCGGATTATATACGGGAGGTGTCTTACATGGTCACGAAGCTACGGTTCTCTATCGCGGTATTTTTTGCACTGATGGTAACTGGTGTTTGTCTCATATCGGCATCCGCACAACATTTGCCGGTCCAATACCACGGTGATTACGACATGGAATTTTTCTCCGCAGGAAAGTACTTACAGGATATTCCCACTCCGGAATCGATATTGGGATACAAAGTCGGCAGCCGCCCGGCCACCCACGCCGAGATTCGGTCCTACTTTCGTGCGCTCGCTGAAGCCAGCGACCGGGTGATTCTTCGCTCGCACGGAGTAACTTACGAGGGCCGTGAGTTGATTCATGCAATCATCACTGCACCTGCCAATCACACGGAATTGCGTCAAATAAAATCACGTAACCAGAAACTCGCCGATCCGTCCCTGGCCGCCCCGAATGAGGCGTCACGGATCACCCAGAGCAATCCGGTTGTTTTCTGGGCCGGGTATAATATTCACGGGGATGAACTTTCCGGTGCAGACGCGGCCATGCAGGTGGCTTATCAACTGGCGGCGGGTACCGACACCATGACCCTGGCGATTCTGGATGATGTCGTGGCGATTATCGATCCGATGGAAAATCCGGACGGCCGCGATCGCTTTCTGGCGATGATGCAAGTTTTGAATACCGCGGTTCCGACACCCGATGCACAGAGTTTACAACATCGGGGAGTCTGGCCCTACGGCCGCAGTAACCATTACTGGTTCGATTTGAATCGCGACTGGTATGCACTCGTGCACCCCGAAACCCAGGGGCGGGTGGAGACCATTATCGACTGGAACCCGCAGGTGATTGTTGACGCGCACGAAATGGGAGTCCACAGTAGCTTCTTGTTCTCGCCTCCGCGCGCGCCGTACCACCCGACCGTCACCGAAAACCGCAAGAAATGGTGGGACATTTTCGCGCGTGATCAGGGAGCGGCATTCGACGAGTATGGGTGGCGCTATTACTCGGGTGATTGGAACGAGGAATGGTTTCCCGGCTTTACCACCTCCTGGGGCGGATTGACCGGCGCCGTGGGGATTCTCTACGAACAGGCGCGGGTTGAAGGTAAGCTCTCGAAGCAACCGGATAAATATACCCTGACCTACGGTGAAACAGTCCATCACCAGTTCGTCAGTTCAATTGCCAACCTGCGGACCGCCGCGTTTCATCGCGAACGACTGCTGCGCGACTTTCATGCCGATAAGCTAGCTGCAACAAGGGCCCGACCGGGGGCATATCTGATCATCCCGGGCGACAATCCCGGCATCGTGAATACCCTGATTCGCACGATGCAAACGCAGGGTATTCAGGTTATGCAAGCGAAACATTCTTTTGCAGCAACCGGGCGAAACTACTGGAACGCGTCCGAGACCAGCCGGCGGTTTCCCGAGAAAACCATCGTGGTCACGAAGAACCAACCGATGGGGAACCTGGTGGAAACGATCCTCTCCTTCGATCATCGCCTGTCGGACAGCATTCTCGCCGAAGAGCGCAAATCAATATTGCGTGGTGAGGGCGGCACGATGTATGAGATCACCGCCTGGTGTCCGTTGATGGGCTATGGGCTGACGGCGTACGATTTCGAGGGGAATCTAAGCGTGGCGCTCGAAGCCGCCGAACCAATCGATATCCCGGCGGGACGGCTGATCGGCGAGGATGCTTCCCAAGGCTATGCCATGCGTACGCTGGCCGATCATGAAATTCGGGCATTGGTCGAGTTATTCCGCGAGGAGATTAACCTGCGGGCGGCGCGGAAACCGTTTTCTCTTGGCGATCAAAAGTTCCCTGCGGGGAGCGTTGTCATTTCACGCAAAGGCAACCCCGACAATCTCAATGATATTTTAAGGCCAATCGCCGAAACGACCGGGGCGAATTTTTATGCCGTACCCACGGGCCAGGCTACAACGGGCTACGATCTCGGCAGCGGAAAATACGACCTGCTCGCGCGTCCCCGGATCGCCATGGTTGCCACCAGCCCGGCGAGCTATACTACTGCCGGCGCCATCTGGCACATGCTGGACCAACGGTTGCAGATTGAACATTCGCTGCTGGATGCAACTCGTCTCGGGGATCTATCAAAGTACAATGTGCTTATTCTGCCGAGCAGTTGGCGTGGCCCCGGCGGATACCTCAGGACGTTTGGGGAAGGTGACATCAAGACCATCAAAGATTGGGTAGCGGACGGTGGTACGTTAATTGCCACCGGCAGCGCGGCGGCATTCTGCGCCGACACCAGTGTGGGACTGTCACAGGTTCGGCAACGGCGTCAAGCGCTTAATATGTTGGACTCCTTCGAAAAAGCAGTGGCCGACGAGAAAGAGGCCAAATCTCCCATGGTTTCTGACATGGTGCTATGGAAGCGCCCGCCGGGGACTCGCCAATCGGAATCAGCTGCTCCATCGCCACCAGTCAATATGCAGGAACTCGCAGAGGAGGACAGCGACGCGCGACGGTTCCGACCGCACGGGACAATCGTGCGGGTGGATCTGGACACCGAGGAATGGCTGACCTTTGGTATGGAAGACAAAGTTCCGGCACTGATGAGTTCATCTTATGCCTTACTCTCGAAGCCACCAGTGCGCACCGTGGGACGATATGGCGCTGAGCAAACAATTCGTCTGTCCGGTCTGCTCTGGCCGGAAGCTCGGGAACGGTGGGCGGAGACTGCATATCTCACCCGTGAATCTCGCGGCAAGGGACAAGTGATTTTGATTGCGGAACGGCCGGTTTTTCGCGGCTATTTTCACGGCACCGAACGGTTATTGATCAACGCTATTCTCTTTGGACCGGGATTGGGATCACGCGAGGCGCTGCCCTGGTAACGAGTCGGTATAACGGCTCTTGGCGCACAGGGAGCAGCCGTACCGGGTAGGATGATGTCGGGTTTCTCCGCGCGTTGACACGCACGTCGGAACCCGGCCTACATCACAAGCTTGCGGGACGGTGTCGAGACGCCTGCCGCGCATAAAATAGACCGGGTCGTGGTGTAAGTCGGCACGCTTTTTTATCCTTACCAAACGGGATATATTTTGCTATATCTTTTTTGGGCGGGGTAACGGTCGGAGCGGAGCCTAATAGTATGCAGGACTTTCTTGCCCAACTCGATGAATTCGCCACAGTGAAACTCTTCGAGATTAACCAGATGCCCATCACCGTTTCCTCAGTCGTGATGTTCCTGGTGATGCTGGGAGCGTTTTATATTTTCTCCAAGTTGATTATCCGTAATATCCTGCGTCGGGTCCTCCCCCGCTTCGACATCGAACCCGGAACGCAATTTAATTCCGCCGGATCACGCATTATGCCATCATGATCACCGGAACGATTATCTCGTTCCGGTTTGTCGGGATTGATCTGAGCGGCCTGGCAGTGATCTTTGGGTTGTTGTCGGTGGGTATTGGGTTTGGGCTGCAAAATGTGACCTCGAATTTTGTAGCCGGATTGATTCTCTTGTTCGAGCGGCCAATCAGTGTCGGTGATCGCATCACGGTGGGCAATGAAGAGGGCGACGTGACTGCAATCAATATGCGTTCGACATCGATTCGCACACTGAGCAATATCACTGTGATAATTCCGAATTCAGAGTTTGTCTCGGCGCATGTGGTCAACTGGTCGCACGGGGACCCCAAAGTCCGGCTGGAAATTCCGGTCGGCGTCTCCTATAGCTCAGATTTGGACACCGTGATCAAAGCCCTGGAAGAAGTGGCTTCCGAACATCCTGAAGTTCTCAAGGCACCCAAATCGGACGTGCTGTTGCGGAAATTCGGAGATTCATCCTGGAATATGGAACTACGGGCCTGGATTTCCGATCCCAAGCGTCACCCGGTGATCACCTCGGAACTCAATTGCGCGATCGTACGCAAATTCCGCAAGTACGGTGTCGAGATTCCGTTCCCGCAGCGCGATCTGCATGTGCGCTCGCCGTTGCCGGTACCGCTGTCATCGTCGCCGGAAAATTGAGACCAGTAGATCACGTTCTCCCTCGCTCCACATCCCGAAATATATCGTCAAAAATGAAGGAATACTGCTGACGCACGCACCAATAATCAGTGGAACCCAGCCGGTAATGACGATCGTATGCATTATCCACCAGGCGAGTGCGGTCGAGGGTACTGCCGCCAGTGCGCTGATTGAGAGCAGGCGAAAATAATGCCGCATCTCCAGTCCGGCGTGGCGTTTGAACAACAGCGGCAAGTACAAGCCATTACGCGCCACCAGACAGATTGCCGACGCTGCGGCGATTCCCAACAACCCCCAACCCAGGGAGACCACGAACATCACGGACAATACCGGATTGATTAATCCGATATATAACGCCGAGAGCGAGCTTTCCCGGATCTTGCCCAGGCCGGTCAGGACAGCGATTCCGCCATAGGCACATACCGTGATGGCCAGCGGAAACGCCAGAAACTGCAAAATAGTGGCCGCGGTTCGTTGTCCGGGCCCGACCCAAACAATGATCAGCGGTTCGGCCAAGGCGAACAAGAGGCCGGCAATTAACCAGGCGAACGGCATGATGACGATATTGGTCCGTTGGAGCAGGCGGGCAATTTCGGACGGATTCTCCTCCGCCTGCAAGGCCGTCACCCGAGGGGTCAGGACCGTGGTCATGGCGGAGACAATCGCCCGCAAAAGAAACAACCACCGTGCGCCGCAATAGTAGATCGTAACCATGGCCGATCCCAACAGCCACCCGGCAACGAGAATATCGGCCTGGTTGAGAATGATCAGCCCTACTCCCGCCAGCATGTATTCAGTGGCGAAGACGGTAATTGGTCGCATTGTACTGGAGCGGAACCACTTTGGAGAAAATGAGAGTTCCGGCGCGAGTAGTCGTTGATGAACGATGCCGGCCGCGAGGCGAGCCGCTGCCGCGATCAGCATGCCATACCCGATCCAGCGCAGTGCCGGGGCGAAGATTTCGGAGAGGCCGATGATAATCGCCAGTCGCAAGAGACCGGCGCCCATCATCGTGCCGTATTCCCAGTCGAAGCGCTCATGGGCAAAATAGCCAATCGCAAACGCCCCACGGATGATTTCCAGGCTGACCGCGCCGCCAAACAGCAGCGTTAGCAAGCGCGCCTGGATCAGATTTTCACCCGAAAACGGATAGAACGCCGGCGCCAGCCACCACAAAAATGCGGTCACCGCCAGACTGAGCACGCCCAGAACTGCCAAGACTAGACTGCCGGCGCCATAATGCTGCGTGGCTTCGGCCGGATTCCGACCGCGCATTGCGGCGGTTACAAACCGTCCCACCGATGCCTGCACCGCCGTGGGGATGATGGTAAACAACACAAATAACGACGTCAGCCACGGCACGATCCCATAGGCCTCAGCGCCGAGCCGCTCGACAAAGTACCACACAACGACCAGGGCGATGAGTCCATCCAGCGCCAGATTAGCCAGCTTCACCAGCGCGTTGATCGATAACCGTTGTGTTTTCACCGTTCTCCCTTTACCAGTGGTATAAATGGTACAATGGTTATCTCAACAGAACAATCGCCGTTTTGCAGTGGTTTTTTCGGAAAGGACTATTTTACTTCCACGAAGAAGGAGTCCCGGATGATTCGAACTATGATCATCGTAGTACTGGTTGTGGTGGTTATGACGGCTGCCACGCCGGCGCTTGCCCAGCCGTTCCCGGCTGATACCATCCACGCGCGGATTATCTGGACTTCCGACCGCGCTGTGTACATCAACGCCGGGGCGGAGCAGGGAGTGGAAATCGGCTGGCGATTCAGGCTTGGTGATACCGCGTATTCCGATATGGTTTTCGGCGAGCAGATCACGGACGTGTATCCCGAAATCAGTTCCGGCTTGGCGGACTCATTGTTGCGCAATATTCTCGCCCGACCGGACTGGTATCCACCGGTAGTGATCTATCCTGACACGGCCCGCATACCACATATTCCGCACCTGCGGGTAGGAATAGTGACTGATGATCCGGCGCCGTCAACCATGATCGAAATCTGTGAAAACCCGCTGTTGGCCTCGTTATTTCATCCGGAGATTCGACAAACTGAATTGGGCTGGTCAGTCGACAACCGACTTGACCCGGCGGTACGCGATGTCGATACGTTGATGCCGCCGGATACCACCTGCTGGTCATCCCGCTGGATTCAACATGACGGGATGACCTGGATCCGGAATGAGCAGGTGCCCACCACCTCCCTGGACCGCTGGCGCATTGATACGATCCAGCATGTGCATTATCGCACGCACGACGATCAGGCTGTCGGACTCGAACTGGGCGAGGCCGACCTGGCGCTGTTATCAATCAGTGACCTGCTGCGCGCCGGCTTTCCACCCGATCAGTATCGTCTACAACGCACAACCCAGAAAGCGCTGGTCGTTTTCGGGGTACATCAACGCAAAAAACATCTGCAAAACAACCGGCTGACCACGGCGGTGTCATATTTAATCAGCAAAGAAGACGTCGTCGAGGTGTTGCTGGCCGGGCAGGGAGCACCCCGTGACGATCTTTTGGGATTCACGCAGTTTGCCGGTGCATCCCCCTACCCGTATAATCCGCAACAGGGCTATGAACTGCTGCGCAAAGTAAAAGTACGGGATCCGCTGTGGTTCGCGGTCGATTCCCGCATTGACCGAGGGATGATTGTTGCCCGGCATGTTGCAGAGAAATTGAATCTTTCCGGCATCGAGACGAAAATTGTCGAAATATCACCTGACCGGTGGTATGATCCCGCTACGCTGGACTCCCTGGATGCTTTTTTGTACTGGTTGGATATCGATGCGGAGGATCCGGGGAAATCGCTGATCCACTTACTAGAGTCCCCGTTCGGACAGGAAGTACTCGCATCCCGGGAGACCGTATTTGATGATTTACGCGAAAAGCCGCCTGCCGGTGATTCACTGGCAGTGGCGGCATATTATGGCACCCTGGAATTCAAACTGCTGACTGAGCCCTATCTCTGCCCACTGTATCAACCGATACGGTCGATCGCGGTAGCCCGCGATCTGCCGGATATTCGATTGACCCCGTATGGGGAAATCGATATCGTTCCCCAGAGCCGTTAATTGCTTAATAAAGGCAGGCCCGTGAAATCTAAAATCTTTCTTGCGTTTATTATCGTGGCGGTGATACCGGCGGCGATTACCATTTTTGCGGCGAATATGTTCGCCAGCCGTGAGCTGGAGGAGATTTTCCGTCACGACGCCCGCACCGGTATCGCGCGGGTGGATGCCAACATTGTTGCTGACCTGAAGGCGGTCGCCGAAGCGGCCCGAGAGGAATCGATGGACACCCGCTGGCGGCGGTTGTTTCTGCGACGGCGTCAATTGGGATCAGTGTTTCGCGCACAATTAATCAATGAGTTAACCGTACAAACCAAGCAAGGCGGCTGGGAATTTTCGGCGATTATTGATACCGCCGGTGAAGTATTGGCGCGTGGGGATCGACCCTCCTCATTCGGCGACACCTTGGACTACCGCACCGCGTTCGGCACCTACGAGGTGAACAAGCCGATGGGGAGCGCAGTCATGCCCCAACTGCCGGTATGGGGTACCGGCGGTCTTTTGGGTATCTCACCGATCCGGCATGAAGATCGCATCCTTGGGTACTTGCTGGTGGGCAGACCGTTCACCGCTGAGCATCTGCGGGAGTGGGTCGGTGGCTGGGCGATTTCCTCGATGATTGTCGGTGAGGGAAAAATCCTCAACTTAACCGAAGGAATCCCTGAGGAATCGATACCCCGAGAGGTCTATACCGAACTTTACACCGGCCCACCGGTCTCATCAATGCATTTGGATGATAGACGTTACCTGATTGGGCGCAAGCAATTGACCCGGCCGGGTTCTGGTAAGCCGGAACTCATGATCCTGTTGTTTTTTGATTCCACACCAGTTGATGCCGCAATTGACAAGTTGCTTTATTCTATGTTGGCCACCGGCGGCGTGGGATTGATTCTGGCGATTATTTTTGCCGCATGGGTCGCCCGGCTGTTAACCAAGCCGCTGGATGATATCATTTTCGCCTCGCAACGAATCTCCGCCGGCGATTGGGACGCTGATGTAATCAGTTTTTCCACCGGGGAAGCTGGCCGGATGGCGGATGCATTCAATAAGATGATCCGTGACCTGCGCACCACTCGCGACCGTTTGGTGTATACCGAACGGTTAGCCGCCTGGCGCGACGCGGCACGCAAAGTTGCGCATGAAGTAAAAAACCCGCTGTCACCGATTCAAATCGCTGCAGAGGATTTGCGCTCCGCCTACCAAGGAGATGATCCGAAATTTCAGCAAACCCTGACCGAGGCAACGAAGACAATTTTGGATGAAGTCAGTGCCATCCGGCGGTTCGTCGATGAGTTTGCCGCGTTTGCACGTACCCCGAAACCGACGTTCGAGCACATTGACTCCGCCGAGTTGCTGCGCGAGACCGGTGCGGCGTTTCCCGAAGCAAGCAAAGAAAGACAACTCGTGATCGACACCTCGCAGCAAATCGGCTTCATCGGAGACACCGAACTGTTGCGGCGGGCGCTGGTCAACCTGGTCAAAAACGGCTTGGAGGCCGGTGGCCCGAAGACCAGGGTGTCGGTGATGGATGTCGACGAGGACGACTGGTTGGAATTTATTGTCGATGATACCGGACCCGGAATCTCTGACGAGATGAAAGATCAACTCTTCACCCCGTACGCAACCGACAAATCCGCTGGTACCGGACTGGGGTTGGTCATTGTCCAGGGGATTGTCGCCGATCACGGTGGCACAGTGAGTGTCCGCGAGAGTCCCGAGGGGGGTGCGCGGTTTGTGGTTCGGTTGCCCAAAGACCCCCGAAGCGAGTAATCTAAGCCAATGTCGACCGTTCTGGTCATTGACGACGAAGAGAATATCCTCACCACGTTAACGATGGCGCTCAGCCGGCGGGGATTCACGGTGTTGACCGCCGCGACCGGCAGTGAAGGAGTGCGCAAGGTGTCCGCCGAGCTGGATGCGGTCCTGCTGGATGTCAAACTTCCTGACGTCAGCGGCATCGAAATCCTGCACCTCATCCGCCAGAAACACCCACGCTTGGGTGTGATCATGATTTCGGGGCACGCTTCGATCGAGGACGCAGTCCGGGCGGTGAAACTGGGCGCCTTCGATTTTTTGGAGAAACCGCTCTCTCTGGAAAAGGTGCAGATCACCCTCGAAAACTATTTTCGGCTCCGCTCGCTGGAGGTCGAAGTGACCCGCCTGCGGGAGCAGACCGGTGAGCGCGGTCCGCTGATCGGCAAATCACGGGCGATGAAAAAACTCCTGGCCGAAATCGCCCGCGCCGCACCCACCGATTCCCGCGTCTTAATTACCGGCGAAAATGGCACGGGCAAGGAACTGGTGGCGCAAATGATCTGGCGGCAATCGCCCCGCAATGAACAGCCGTTCCTGGCGGTTAACTGCGCAGCGATTCCGGAGGAGCTCATCGAATCAGAACTCTTCGGTCACGAAAAGGGTGCATTTACCGGCGCGATGTCGCGCAAAGTAGGGAAGTTTCAACGGGCGCATAAGGGGACTTTGCTCCTCGATGAAATCGGGGATATGTCCGTGAAGACCCAAGCCAAGGTCTTGCGCGTACTGGAGGATTCAATTGTGACCCCGGTGGGTGGATCGGAATCAGTCACTGTGGACGTGCGTATTCTGGCCGCCACGAATAAAAATATTACTGAGGAAATCGCAGCCGGCCGGTTCCGGGAAGATCTCTATTATCGATTGAATGTGATCCCCATTCATGTCCCGGCACTCCGGGAGCGCAAGCCCGATATCCCCTTATTGGCAGAACATTTCCTGCAACTCACCGCCGAAAAGCTCAGCCGCAGACCGCGCTCGCTCAACGCGGGGGCGCTGGAACTCCTAGCCGGTTATGACTACCCCGGAAATGTCCGTGAGCTGCGCAATGTCCTTGAGCGGTTGGCGATCATGGCGGATGGGTCGGTGATCACGCCGGCGGATGTGCATCGCTGGCTGCCCAACGTGGGCCGGGAAAGCCAGACTCGTCCTCTCCGGGAGGCCGCGGACGATTTCGAACGTGCATATATCCGCACAACCATTGAGGATTGTGGCGGCAATCTCACCAAGGTAGCCAAGGTGCTGGGTCTCGAGCGATCCCATCTTTACAAAAAAATGAAAAACCTCGGTTTGAAATAATCCCCGCTGCGAACGACTATCTGTTTCCCGCGTATCAGGAAGACACGTGAGGCATCCGTATGCAGGCTAACATTTATCCGTTTCTTTTTGCGTCCGCAGTCATCCTGATTTTTGGGCTGATTGAGGTGTTGTTGATTCGGCTGTTGCACCGGGACTGGTGGCGTAAACGTTGGATTCGCTGGTCGGCGCTCGGGTTGCCGCTGGTGGGGATTCTCTCTATCGGGCTGTGGGGCAGCGGGACGTTTCGTGGCATTCCCTTGTTTGTCACGCTCGGGGCGATCGGCACACCGTCGGCCTTTGTGCTCGAGCTGGCGCTGATGTGTTCTCTCCCGTTTTCCGGTGCGCTGGAGCAAATCCGGAAGCTGCTCGACCGCGTGCGCAAAAAGCGGAAGCCTGCCGCCGATCATCCGGTCAATCCCCAACGCCGCATCCTGTTAAAGGCGGCAGCCGCCACGCTGCCGGTGATCGCTGTCAGCGGCGGTGTCAGTGGGGTCGCGCGTGGGTTTGGACGGATTACCATGCCGCAGATTGTATTTACCTTTCCCGATTTACCACCGGCGCTCGATGGCCTCAGAATATTGCATGTATCGGATCTGCATTTAGGTCTCTATTTGGATCTTACGCATTTGGAAACCGTGCTGGCGCATGCTCAGCAGGAATCACCGGATCTAGTGCTGGTCACCGGAGATATTGCCGATGAGTTGCCATTACTACCCGCTGCTTTGCGGCTCATTGATCAATTAAATGCTCCGCTCGGCCATTATGCCAGTTTGGGCAACCATGAGTATTACCGGGGTATCGGCGATGTGTTACGGATATTCGATGATGGACCGGTACCATTGCTGGTTGATCAACATGCGACGATCGCGGTGAAAGATATCACCTTGACTATTGCCGGAGCGGATGATCCCCGGAGCATGCATGATCACAATGAGACTCTGCGTAGCAGTGTGCACCAGGCGGTCAGTGGTGTAAAACCCGATTCCTTTACCATATTAATGAGCCACCGGCCTGAGGGCCTGGATCATGCAGCGGAATTGAATATCCCGCTCACCCTGGCGGGACATACCCATGGTGCCCAAGTCGGCCTGGGCAGCCGAAGTGTGCTGGAACCGCTCCTGCCCAATTTGTATCTCTGGGGTAAGTACACCAAAGGGGCTTCGCAGCTTTACACTACCTCTGGTATGGGACACTGGTTTCCGTTTCGGCTGGGCTGCCCGCCGGAAGCACCCATTATTACGCTGAAGCGTGCGTAATGTACTCTACATTAAAAAACCCGCTGTATTCGGCGGGTTTTTTAATAGAGCCAGCGTTGCCGCTTTCCTCTATCGCCTGCGTTTTCTGCGTGCCACTATTCCGCCAGCCAATCCACATCCCATAAGCAGCAGAGTCGCGGGTTCGGGGATCGGCTCATGCGAGACCCCGACTATCATATCATTGTGATCCCAATTGGAACTGGTATGGTTATCATCGATAAAGATCAAATATTCAAAGTCGCCGGAGCCACTGTAATCTTCGTTCTGGTTATCAAAGAAATAGGAGGCCGCGTCATACGCGGATACATCATACACCATAAACCACTGGTGTTCGTTTGCCGCGGAGCCTTCGGTCAGCGCCCGCTCGGATACCAGGTAGGAATCCCCCGTGCTGATTATCCCGTCGTAATCGGTATCGTTGTGCAAATACAAGGTCAGATCGTCCCCGGCGGGGTTACCAACGGTATAGGGATGAATGGCACCGGGAACATCCAGGCCACTAAAAAATTCAGTGCCGGTGGTGCGGGGATCGGTGCCCATCGGGGCAACCCCGAACCGGTTGTTGGGATTCCAGGGATGGGAATACTCCGCCAACAAAGAAAAGGTATAGGTCGGGCCGTACCCCAGATGCAGGTAGACATCGTCCAGGTCACCGGCGATCGGCAACACCGCGGAACCATCGACATACAATGTCGGCGGGTACGCATGGCTGTGGCCGGCAAATCCAAAAATCAGTGCAAGGAGCAGGATCGCTGCGCGTTTCATCGGCACACTCCCAAATTATGGCGTGATCAAATTATACTCATCCACCGGGTCAGGTGAGCAAAGCCCGTGCCTTTGCATGTTAATATTCGGTGTAGATGGAGTAGTGAGGTAACCGACAGAATCGCAAGCCATTATGAATGCACAGATTGATCGGCAGCTCAAAGTCTATTAGACATTTGCGCTTTACTATGCAACCGGTTGCGAGATTCGGGAATGGGGGTTGCGATCTAATGTTCGGTACTTTATGCGCTGAATATTTCGGGTGGCAACCCTGCTAACTCAGTCCGCCGGAGGCGGGGTTCCTTTTGGATTGACGATGCAAATTTTTGTATCCCACCCGGAGCTCGTGTGCCAAGGGCACAGCGAGCGTCAGGTGGGTCGGTACTGTTCATTGCAATCTTTTACCGACCCACCCGGCATTCCTCGCCCTGCCGGGCTTGTCATTCCGGGTGGGCTACATAAAATACAGCAACGACGGGTGGCAATCTCTAGCTTGTCCGCCGCTGGAAAAGCGATTCCCCGGAGGCGAACGCGGCTTGGGGCTGAAGATGGATTATCTGCCCAGCAGGTCTTTAACCTGCCCGTCTTTCCCAACCATGTCATCCCGGCCTTGAGCCGGGATCCATTTTGGGGGTGGCTGATGGGGGCGTAGGTCGAAACTACTGAGGCGCCGCAGGTGGCGTGGTTTCAACAAGGTCATTCACAATTGCCCCACCATTCCAGAATCTGCTGCGCATCTTCTTTCATGGCGGGCCACCCGACTGCGCAAGGGGTAACTGAATTCCCGCCTACGCGGCAATGACTTTATTGGTGTCTTCTGCTAAAATTAATCGGACGGGCAGATGAGATCCGACACGGCGGATCGCGCACATGCCGGAAACGACCATACCGAAACTACGTTCCCGCCGCAGACGGAAAATCAAGGGATTCGTCCAACACAAAATCGCCTAGCACGTTGAAACATTGACAGATATCAGGGGCAGTTACACTTGTAGTATTTTTCGACACTTCTAAATTCTCTTTCTGGAAGGACCGACTCTAGTCATGGCTCTTCCGAGGTACTGGGTGAAAACAAACGGGAGGTTATCATGCACATAAAAAAACTTGTACTTACCATTGCCTTGTTCAGCCTTGCAGTTCCGGTTGCAGCCCAATCATCGCCGCATTTACGTCCGGTTTCAACATACTCGATTGTTGCCTATGATCCGGTCACCGGCCAATTGGGAGCGGCGGTGCAGTCGCACTGGTTTAAGGCAGCAGATGTTATCTGGGCCGAGCCGGGAGTCGGTGTCGTGGCCACGCAATCTTTGGCCAAATTGGCCTTTGGTCCGCGCGGTCTGGAAATGATGAAAGCCGGCAAGACTGCGCATGAAGCACTGGCCGGCATGTTGGCGGTTGATTCCCAAGACGCAGTCCGGCAAGTGGCGATGATCGATGCGGACGGCAACATTGCCACACATACCGGCGGCAGATGCATCGCCTACGCCGGTCATCACACCGGCCCCAACTACTCCGTACAGGCCAATTTGATGCATGATTCCACCGTGTGGGCTGTAATGGCAGCTGCGTTTGAATCCACCGCGGGTGAACTGGCGGAAAAGATGCTGGCTGCGTTGGAGGCTGCCGAGGCCGAAGGGGGCGATTTGCGCGTTAAACAATCCGCCGCCATGCTGGTGGTACGTGCCGAATCCTCCGGAGAACGCTGGGCGGACAAACTCGTCGATATCCGTGTAGACGACTCCCCTGAGCCGCTGCCTGAGTTGCGCCGGTTATTGAATCTCACCCGCGCGTACGACTTGACGAATTTCGCGGATGAACTGCTGGCGGAGAAGAAGTTCCGTCAAGCGGCCGGCGCCTACTTGGCGGCCACCAAACTCGCGCCCGGCAAACCGGAAATCCTGTTCTGGTACGCAGTGACTTTGGCAGCCATGGACGAGGTCGATCGCTCGCTGCCGTTATTCACCGAAGTGTTTTCACGGGACGTATCCTGGCGAGATGTGGTGCCGCGTTTGTTCTCGGCAGAGTTATTGCCCGACGATCCAGCGATTTACAAGAAAATTATGGCTCAGTAGGGGCGGCTTTGAAATCTGCCCCCACATCGCTGACTACTACAATCTCCTCTATCGACTCCATGCTATCCCCGCATGGCGGGGATAGCGTGGGATTTGCCGGCTATTCTTGAACAGTTTCTTCCTCGCAAATGGTCGTTGCGAAACCAGGCCCCTCGCGCGAGCCAGCACGCAGAGACTATGACCTGCGAATCTGCAAAACGTCTATGGGCTGCACGGATCACAGGGGCCGTCACCCAGCGATTTGAACACAAAATTTACGTAAAAGGAAACATCGACCGGATTCACCTGGCCATCGCAATCCCAGTCACCGTTTTCGCGCGGGCAGCGATCCATGACCGCCCGGGCATCCAGATCTTTGTAGACGTAGTTGACAAGGTAGGAGACATCCAGCGGGTTCAATTCACCATTGGCGTCCAAATCGCAAAAGCCGGTGCAATCGAAACTGCGGAGCGTGGGATCACCACAAAGCGTCATGCCGTAGTGCCAGTTGATTTCCCAGGCATCGAATCCGTTTGCCGCCAGGGCGGCAAACCAGAGACGGAATGATGCACCAATCGTCTTACCTTCACCAAACGGCCCATAGAACTCCTCAAACACCAGCATCGACCCGGACTTGGTGCTGCCCAGAGAAGCGAGACCATAGCTGTCACAAAAAATGTACCACCCGCCCATATAGTCAGTTTCAACATACCGGGAGTTGGAGCAGGCAAAAAGGTTATAAAAGTACGCCACGGGATCGATCTGGACAATCTCGGTGTTGTACGCATAGCCCCATAAGTCACCGGGACGATGGAACGCGTGCCCACCCGGCCAGGAATGAACACAGACCTGAATAAATTCATAACTCTCCGGCAACCGGGCTTTATAGTGAGCATCAAAAGTCATCCATTCATCGTTGTAAAACACGCGGTCATCGTACGCTTCGCCCACGTTTTCATCCCATGTAGTGGACCACGGCACCCAGTCATCATCGATATAGACCAACGCCCGTTGATTGAGGGGCATTTCACCGGTGCGGTACAAGTGGTTTTTCGTGAAGTAATTTTCCAGCAGAGTTACCTCGTTTGCGCCATCCATGGTCAGCGGTGAGGCGGTCAACCGGCCCAGCCAAATCTCCGGCGTGACATTGCCGGTGTGCGAATCATACCGGCCATTAAAATCGGTATCAAGGAAGATGCCATTGATATCCATGTAGTATAAATCGCAGGGGAATTCTTCATAAGTGCTGTCGTCCGGCCAATATGCTTCAAACCAGGGCACCGGGAGATCACCGATCAGCAGACAGCCATCCATACCGGCACCGTATTGTCCCTGTAAAAACGAGCGGAAATCCTCCGGTGTACCGCCCTCGGTGGTATACGCGGTGACGGTGTATCCCTCGGCAGTCAAATCGGCAGTATACTGGTCAAGAGAAGTTTGAATCTGCGGATACAAAGACTGATTCACACAGATCAGAATGTCGGAGCCGTCGGCGGGACCGGTTGACTGCGGAGACAACTGAACCGGTTGTGCGGTAAATGATTCGACAACAGGATGGGCGCTTAGCCATTGGTGATAGGAGAATGGCGGTCGATCCGCCGGATGTACCCACCGCGTTTTGGCCATCGCTGCATAGTCAATTGTGGCATCTTCGGCGGACGCCGACGCGATCAGCAAAAAAGGCAACAGTACCAGACACAAGACAACGCCGGCGATTGCGCCCTTTGAGGCACGTATATACATTGGTTCTCATCCTTATGGTTAACTTCAGTGAACGTTTCCCCGACAACGTCATTTCCGAGGCGGGTAAGCCGGTATCGGCATTGTCGTTACACCTGACTCAATATAATGAACGAATCTTGGGAGCAAAGCGGATTCTGTAAGAGAATCAGGGGGCTATAAGAAGTGTGGCAAAATTCGGGCGCCCGCCGTAGATGAATGATTGATGTGACAGCACGCAAAACTACTTACTCTTGCGGAACCAGTAGAACGGTTGCAACACCGGTCGGCGGTGGAGCCGGATATCGTCACCAGGCATGTAGTCATGCACGTAGCGCACGTCTTCAATCGAGTAAAATGCGTTTGGTTGCTTGGTCTTTACAACGTTCAGGATTTGCTTAAGCTTCTCGCGGTCCACGATGCTGAAGAGAATTTGCACCGGACCGTCCGGGCCGTGACCCTGGATGTAGGTGATGTGAATTTCCAATCGCTTCAGTTGCGCCATGAATTCGGGGTTCAGGTCCGGGATGATGATCCGAATCAGGAATTTGTCGGCGTTGAATCCGCGTTGGATGGTCATTCCGACAAATGTCCCCGCGGCAAAGCCCCCGGAGTAGGTTAGATAGCTCGCCAAACCCTGGAGAGACTGCAGGACCTGTCCGATGACTACCAGCCAGATCAGTACCTCCAAAAAGCCCAGGAGTGACGCCACCGTCCGATTGCCCTTACCGACTGCAATAATTCGCAGCGTCCCCAGCGAGACATCGGCAATCCGGGCAAAGAAAATCATCGCCAGGGTTGCCCATTGTACGATGCCCATGCCGAACATACGATCCTCAGAATTTATCTCGCCGTTACCAGTGATAACGGTCGAGTATTGGTTACTCAAACATCGCGCGGGTCCGCTCTACTCTCCTGATGATAGGTGCGATCGCCAGGGATGAGACACAATACGTTTTCCCCAAAAAATGACAAGGGAACGGGCGCCGTTCGAATAGGCTGTCGATTCTGATGGCTGACCAGGCTGGAACACTGTGTAATTGATAGTCGGTTGAGTGCGTTGGCCCCTCAGACGATTTCCAGCAGCCGGATATCGTAGATCAGATGTTTGCCGGCGAGGGGATGATTCGCGTCAACTTCAACGCTGTTTGTCGAAACATCGGTGATGCGTCCCCGAATCCGGCCGACCTCCTCGTGGTCGATTTCAAGATGTTGTCCGATTTTCGGCATCGTTTTATCGGGCAACTGATCCCGACCGATCCGCCAGATTTGTTGCTCGGAATGCTTGCCGTATGCTGATTCGGGTTCCAGTTCGACGGTCTTTGCTTCGCCGGGTTCCATCCCTTCCACCGCATGCTCCAATCCGGGGACTACCTGGCCCTCCCCAATCGTAAACTGGATTGGATCTTCATTGACCGACGTTTCAAAAATTGTCCCGTCATCAAGCTTCGCCCGATAGTGAACTCGGACGGTATCCTTGCTTTGTGCCTGTGTCATCGTTGCCCTTTTCCTTCCCTGAATCTGTTGATCGCAACCGCGGTTGCCGAATGCTGCATTACCGGAGCGGCCATGGTCCCCGCAACACCTTCGCTGTGGGTGATGGTCGCCGGGTAACGCGGACAGTCTATAAGATGTCGACCAGTTGCAGTTCGAACGTTAAATCCTGACCGGTGAGCGGATGGTTGCCGTCGAGCGTTACTTCCGAATCGGTCAGATTTGTCACCCAAACATGATCCTTGGTGCCATCCGTGCGCTGCAACTGCAATCTCTTCCCGATTTCCAGTTCGACGCTTTCCGGTACCCTGGAACGATTGACGGTAATGACCCGATCCTTGCGGTAGGTGCCGTAGGCGTCATCCGCCGGGATATCGACGGTCTTGCGTTCGCCCGGCTTCATGCCCATGACCGCTTTTTCGATGCCGGGCAGCACCTGATCGCTGCCCACCCTGAATTCCGCCGGTTGTTCTTCAAACGTTGAGTCAAACGTTTCACCGTTCTCCAGTTTTCCCACGTAGTGCAGGCGAACCGTATCGCCGATTCCTACCTGTGCCATACTGGTGCTCCTCCTGTGTTACCTATATCGTGCGTGATTTCGTTTTCCGGACTGCGGTATTTCCGAAAGAAAATCCAGCGCAAATTTTTTCCACCCGGCAGGTCCTTCCTGGGGAATGCGTTCCAGGTTCGCCACGAGCAGATCTTCCCAGTGCCCGCCGCTCTTTTGCACCAGAACCGGGCGGTCAACGGAGGCCAGAAATGGCGCGTCGTTCTGACTGCTCCCGATGCCGATCACCTGCACGTGGGGATTTTCCCGCACGTACTGACCAATCAAAAAGGACACCGCAGCCCCTTTATCGTGCGCGCCGGTGACCATCTCATAACGAACCCCCTCGAACAACCGCAATCGATGTTCCTTCAGCGAATCGCGCAGCCGTTGACGGGTATGAAAATCGTGGCGGTCCAGTAAGATTTCACTATACGCCCGCGCTTTTGCCCGGTCGGCGACTCCGCGATCAAGTCCGGTCTCGGCGGCGATTTCCTCCGCCGTTAAATCGCCAAAGCCGGTTAACGATATGCCGGTATCATGCGCCACTTCTGCGAGAGAGTCTTTAATACGGGCGTAGGAGACGCCGAACTCCTTTTTTGTACAAGCTCCATTGTCCTGCATCTGGTCGATCGGCTCGCGAAAATATTTCCGGGGAATGAAGACCGCGGCGCCGTCCTCGACAATGTACGGATGCCGATTATCGACCTGAGAGCGATACCACTCGACTTCGGCGCTCGTTCTTCCGGAACAAAAAATCAACGGGATGTCGGCGTCTTCCAGTGCTGCGATTGCCACCTGCGTCTCCACCAGTGAATTGTTGCGCGCATCCAGCAGGGTACCGTCCAGACTGGTAATGATGATATGGTCAGTTTTCTTCATCGGTGTACCCCGCTGATGCCGCACCGTCATCTCACCGCTATCGCAGGTGCGTAATCGCGTCGTTCGGGTTATCGTTGTTATCGGCCTGGGCGGTTTCCAAAATCAATGGCGCATCCGACCGGCGCACCTCCATCAAATCGGCAATGCGTTTCAGAGAAAGCGCAATCGTGGCCTGTTCCAGCTCCGGTAATTGTTGCAGCGCAGCCGCCAAGCTGTCCTGCAAGGGCGACGGCGCGTTTTTCACCAGTTGCTCCCCCTGCTCCGTCAAGGTTACATTTACCTGCCGGCGATCATTGTCGTCGCGGGTGCGCTGGATGAAATCCTTCTTTTCCAGCCGATCCAGAATCCCGACCACCGTACTCGGACTCAAATGCACGTGCTCAGCGATCTGGGTGGCAGTGATCGAGCCGGTATCGCGAATTGCCAGCAAACACACCAGCTGCGGCGCGGTTATCTGCAACGTGAGCTGCAACTTGTGGGAGTGGAGGTCGACCGCTCGCGTGATTTGACGCAATGCCTGCAAGATTTGCAGGTCGTAGCGGATCTGTGGCGTGGCTCGGGGAAGCGAACCTGGGGTGATTTCCTGATCACTTAATTCGCTGAGCCTGAGTTTTCCCTCTTGAGAATCCCCGCTAACTTGTTCTTCACGTTTAACTTTCTTCGATTTCGTCTTCCCGGCCATCTCGCGTTCTCCAGACTAAATCTTGTATTTGGTTAGTATACGAATGATTTGCATGCAAATGATTGCCGTAATAAGTAAATTTTCGTCGTTGTGGTATCAATTTACCAGTCGCGCGGGTGGCTATGACTGGAAATACTGCGCGGCTTCTTCTTTGAACAGCACCCAGAGGGTATAGATGCCGAGGATGGTGCCAAAAGGAATATTGAGGAGATTGATAAATCCCAGAATTAAGACCAAATACCGCGCCCAGGATTGACGTTTGAGCAGTCCCCAGCCACCAATAATGCCCGGCAACGATACAATTAGGGCAAAGATTGCGATACTGGTGGCGACAATGGCGGTGACCGCCATCGCTTCCGGGTCACCGGAGATCAATCCCGCACCCCCGACAGTAAACAGTACGATCAATCCGCCCAGAATGCCGAGCACACTAAGAATGATGTAAATGATCCCCAACATCTTTACATGTTGTTCCATGAAGTCATCCTCCTTGAGGCCAAGGGATGCTGTTGAGTTTCTCTTCCGGACCGTTTGGCGGGCCGCGCCCGGAACCAGACCCACTGCGCAGCCGGAATCCTTTTGGCGATTCTCACACGCGCGTCTGTTTCTTAAACACCACCGACAGCAGCAACACTACCCCGGCCAAGATCAACAGGACCGGAATAAAGGGCACATCCGATTCGGCCAGGTGCCAGATACCGCCGGCAATAAACGCCAGCCCGACCAATCCCCAGAACCATTCCACCTCCGCCCGATAAAACAGGCGAATAGCCTGTTCGCCGACAAAGAGGATGCCAACTCCAATAAGGCCAGTCGGCCAACCGACCTGCAACAGAAAGGCGATACCGACCCAGATGAATAACAACCCCCAGCCGACCGTATCGATGCGGCTGGAAAGTTCCCGTCTCTTTTCAATCTCAGCATCCGCGGTAGTGTTCTCAGCCGGATGTTCTTTTCCCATCTCCATGGCACCTCCAATGTACAACGATCGACGTAAATATTCGCACCTTGCTCCTTAGATGCAATAAAAAGTAGCTTAATCTCTGGGAGATAATAAAGGCTATCACCGCTTGAAGGAGAATTGCGTTCTCCAAGCGGTATTTGGTATCCTTAAGGTGATGAGTGCTGCCATCGACACCTATCGTGGCTTTGAGCAGGGGCCAATCCGTCCGCCCAGTGAGGCCCGCAGCCTGTTTATTCGCCTCACTCGCAACTGCCCCTGGAATAAATGCACCTTTTGTCCGGTCTATAAAGGATCAGACTTTTCGATTCGCCCGGTCGACCATGTGAAGCGCGATATCGACGAAGTCTACCGGCATATCGAGTATCTGCAAGAAGTGTATGATACCGGAATTGCGCCCGATCACCGGTTCCTCAATGACTACTCCGCCGATTTCGATCTGCCACAGATGATGGCGTTACAAGCGGCATACCACTGGTTGATCTCCGGGGGGATGCGGTCGGTGTTCTTGCAGGATGCCAACTCACTCATTGTCAAAGCTACTGACCTGGTGGAAATCCTCACGCATCTCCGGCAACGGTTTCCGCAGATTACGCGAGTGACGTCTTACGCGCGCGCCCAAACCGTAGCGCATCGTTCGTTCGATGACCTGCAAGCAATTGCCGAGGCCGGCCTTAATCGCGTGCATATCGGGTTGGAATCCGGATCGGATGCCGTGCTCAAACGCACCAAAAAGGGTGTGACCAAAGAACAGCATATTCGAGCCGGCCAGAAAATAGTCGCCGCAGGGATGGAACTTTCGGAGTACGTCATGCCGGGCTTAGGGGGGCAAGAATTATCTACCGAGCACGCCCGCGAGACTGCCGAGGCACTCAATGAGATCAACCCACATTTTATCCGTCTTCGTACGCTGGCCCTGCCGCGGGGGATTCCGCTCAGGGAAGACTTACAGGAGGGGAGTTTTCATCCCTGCAATGATCGGGAAATCACCGCAGAACTCATCTCCTTAATTGAACAGCTCGACGGCATCACCAGCGTGATCACAAGCGACCATGTGCTCAATTTATTTGAAGATTTGGCGGGTCAACTACCGGATGACAAACCGAAGATGCTGGACATATTACGCTCCTTCCTAGAACTCGAGCCCAAGCGGCAGCAGCTCTATCAGGTTGGTCGGCGGATGGGGTTCTTCCGCGGATTAGCGGATATGCAACAGCCCGGACGACTGGCGCGTGCCCGTCGGGCATACGACCAGCTGCGGGTCAGCGAAAATACGGTTGATGATGTGATTCGTGAATTAATGATGCGGTTTGTATAGCACCCAATTGGCTGCCGGCTTAATTCTATCCCTGCGGAGATTTCATGCGCTGTAACCGCGAGTCCATGGCACGGGCGCGCGTTGACCAGAAGAATTTATCGATGTGACGGCGAACTGGTGCGGCGGTGGCATAGAGATTTTCACCGGTCCCTACCTGATCGGTAAGATCGCGCAGGCGTTGTGCCAGTGCGCCGACTGAACCGTCGTAGAGATACATTTGGCAGTCGTTTACACAGAGGTGCTGCAAAAGCTCGGGGTATACGAGCCGCTCGGGCAATAGTGGATATGCACCGGCAGCGATGGCTTCCAGGGTGGTGATCCCGAAAAACTCATGCTTCGCGGTGGAGACAAACACGTCCGCCTCCCGCAGAATTTCGCGGTATCGCTCGCGGGATTTCACGTATCCCCAGGCGCGGATATTCTCGGCATAGTATTCCCGTGCCCAGGAAAAAACCTCCGGTTGCCGGTCGTACTGTTGACCGAGTACGTCAATGGTAAACGGGATCTCTGGCTCTTTCAGCAACTGCAGAGCGTTGAAGAAATCCTCCGGATTTTTATCGTGCTCCCACCGCGCGGCCCAGACCAGGCGGATTGGTCCCGGTTTTCGGGGTGGACGGTCTGAAAACCGGGGAATGCCGGGATATTGGGTTCTTGTGGGGATTTTTCCCACCCGCTCAATTGGGATTTTTGGGGCGGGCATGCGTTTCAGGAATTGCTCAGCGGCGGTACGAAACACACGACGATGATAATCGGAGTTAAACCACACCTCGTGAGCTGACAGATAAGAAACAATATTGGTAAAACCGAAGTGGTAATCGCGCTCACGTTCCTCACGCACCGGGTACGTCAATTGGTTCTCATGAAAGTATAACACGGTGGGGAGACGACGGATGCGCTCATCCACCTGCCCTTTGAATTCCAGGAGATTTAACATATCGGTACAAACCACGACATCCCAAGGTGGTGCAGTGCCGGAATATTCAGCCAAAAGATCATCGACCTGTTCGGCAAAGGTAATTGCCGCATGCCGCATCCGCCATTTCCAATGAGTGGCCGGTAGGGTCCACAAGGTCCATTCATGATCGCTGTGGGAGATCCAGCCATCAAGAAATGCCCGATGACTCCCGCCGTAAAATGGTTCTAAAGCCAGGATATGTATGCTCAGCACCCGTCTTCCGTGAAATGGTAATATACCAAAAAGGACCGGCCCTTTGCTATGGGGCAAAGGGCCAGCGGGGTGTTACGAAGCGGAATCTCTTATCAGCCGTCAGCGCCGAAACCAATCCAGACGACGTAGTTCCGGCACGCGGTCGGCTAAATCTTCGGCGACTTCTTCTAAGTCTTCAGACATATCCTCGATTACTTCCGCGCGGTCCTCCAATTTCTCGGCTTCCCGTTCCAGTTTTTCGGCCTCGCGTTCGATATCGCGCTCAAATTCTTCCTCGGTATAATCGGTGAGCAGCATGCGGACGGTCCCCCCGATGGCGCCGATGCCGATACCGGCGCCGGCGATGCCAATCACCGCAGCCTCGGCCCCAATTACAATCGCCTCATCGACCATCTCCATCGTACCGTGATAAAACTCTTCAATCAGTTCGTCGGCTTCATCGTCGGTTCGGACGTGACGACCGTTAATGTAGAGCGCATAATCCTCAGTGATCACGATTTCGCCGCGTCCGTGATGGGGCCGAATAATCAATGTCTGGTCCTTGTCCAATTCAATTTCCCAATCGTCAAACACGCAGAGGTGATCGTCATCGTGATAATAGTAGTCGCTGCATTTTTTGTCGTAACGATAATCGGCGGCAAACACAGTGCCGACGAATGTCAGGCATAACGCCAGGGGCAGGGTGACACGAAAGGCCGAACGCATGAGTCATATCTCCCAGTTTTTTTTCTCGTACTCCAGCATACGGAATAACTGCCGGCAGGTTTCGTCCAGACTGCAAATAATTACACCCGGATAACTCCTTTGCGCGACAGGGGGTGAGCAGAAAAGCAGGTGCATTCTCCGTAGATGTGGGAGGTGTAATGCCAAGTGGAATGTCGGACTACACCAACTTGGAGCGTGTTAGACGGGGGTGGAGGCGGTATCGCGGTTTTGTTCGTCCATCAGCCGACAGCCTTCGAGCAGAATGGTCTCATTGGGCATTTTACAATTGGTGGCGGGTGGGGAGTCGATCGGATGCAACGTGAATGATCCGGTATCCCAGGTCAGGATATCATACACAGCTTTTTCACCCTGGAAATCATTCGTCTGGGCGAATTTGATGTTCCCCTGCCACAGTGCAACCATGCCCTTCCGGTTGCCACTTTGCAGTTCAATGCGGACACTCCGGCCGCTGGCGGCGAGCACCTGAACCATATCGACAAAGCTCAACTGTTGCAATGAGCCGGCGACCGTTGCCTCCTTACCAGCAGATTTTTCGCTGCGGGTGACGGCGCGTTTGAGCTTGGCGATCGCCACGCCGGAGTCCCACTGGCCGCTCCAGACATCCTCGAATCCCGCCTCGAGCGCGGCGCGCTCCAAAGCGGTATCCGCTTCATCCAGGATCAGAAAACTGACTAATTCAATGTTACTGCTTTTGAGCCAGTCGAGCCACTCCAGGGCACCCTCGGCCGCCCAAATCACCGCGTCCGGGGTACGGCGATCAACCTGGCGCCGCGCCTCTGTTGCGCCCTTGGATTGCACGACCCGCCAGCCCTCGTTCTCCAGTTGCATCACCAGGTGGCCCCACTCGACCGGATGATCGGCCACCATCAGCACCTCGAGCGGCCCCGGCGGCAGACACCCATCCAACACTTCCTCCTGTACCACCCGCAGCATGGCTTCCACGACCGCAGGGTCGAAACGCTGGCCGGCCTCGCTGCGCAACCATTCGGTGAGTTTGCTCAGGGACTCAATAGAATTGACCGGTTGCTCTTCCGCCGCCTGTAAAAACGCCCGGGTAACGGCGTACACTTTCGCGGCGAGCGAATATTCGGCGCCCGATTCGCCCGGTTTGGTGCCGGTTTGATTAAACGGCGTCATCGATGAGCGATAGATTTCAACGACCGGATACGGGCACCGCGGCATCTCGGGGGATTCCTCTGAAAAAGACAGTCCAGGGATATCATCCGCCAGAATGGGGGTCAATTCACAGGCAACCATCAACGAATCGATTTCAAACTGCGTCATCGGCAAAATTCGTGCGGCCGCGAGCGCATAGCGGGAGAGACGGCGGTCGCGATACCCCTCGGCAAACCGCTGGCTGACAAACTCTGCGAGATGAATATACCCGTCACGCAACCGCTCATAGGAGAGTGGCGACCGCAACAGTGAGGTGGTCCAGGATGGTCGGGGTATCGCCTGGAGTTGGGGGAACTCCGCGCGCAGCGCCGGCATCGCGTTCGGTTGGGAGGCCGCCTGGTCGTTGTCGTAGATCAAATAGTCCCAGCTACCTTCAGGAATATTGACTCCGTCCCAGTTGACTACGCGACAATGTTCCGCCTCCAGCAGTGATTTCAAGAGTTTGGCAATAAATGGTTGAGAAAGCCAGAGCAGGACGCCGGTAGTTGTTCGATCACCGGATTCCGCTCTCACACTGTCGTCATCCTGATCGATGAAGCCGAATGTGAAATGTAAACCGAGTGTTTGACCAAGCTTGTTGGGTTTTGGCGAAGACTTGGCCAGCGACGGTGTCTCTTTCTGAAGTTTATAACGTTGCCAAACCCGCCTGAAGGATACTTCTGGGATAACGGTGACGACCAGTGACTTAATTTTCCCCTGGAAGCGAATTTCGTCCTGCAAGGCGACGTTGGTCGGATCTGTCACCGCCACTTCCAGCTGCCGTTTTTCCTCATCGTAGGCGAGGGGAAGCACACCCCGTTGACGCAGCCAATGTTCGGGAAACAGATTCAGGGCCGATTCTTCCAGGATTGCGGTCTCCGGATCCCACTTGGGAATGTTGTATTGTTCGGCCAACGCCTCGGCCAGTTGGGTCTCCGAAAGAAAGCCCAGTCTCACCAACACCGACCCCAACCGCCCGCCGGTCTCGTCCTGTTCTTTGAGCGCCTGGACCAGTTGTTGCTCCGTCACCCAGCCATTGCGGAGAATGATTTCATCGAGCCGTGTCTTTGAGGTCATGAGACCGCCTCCGGGGATGATTGCTTGGTCGTGCTTCCCAGCTCCGACTGTTCAATACCCAGTGCTACGGCAGCCTCCGGATTAACCACGCCGGCTTCGATCAGTTGCGCGAGATGTTGACTCATTCGCTGCATGCCGGCTTTGCGGCCGGTCTGGATCGTAGTGTTCAACTGGTGAGTCTTGTTCTCTCGGATCATATTGGCAATTGCAGAGTTATTAATCATGATTTCCAGCGCCGCAATCCGGCCGTTGCCGTCCGCGCGACGGACCAATTGCTGCGAGATAATTCCGTTCATCGATTCGGAGAGCATGACCCGAATCTGGGTCTGCTGGTCAATCGGGAAGGCATCGATCAACCGCGTCACCGTTTGTGCTGCGCTCTTGGTGTGCAGTGTGCCGAACACACTCAATCCCAATTCAGCGGCCGTGAGTGCCAGATGAATCGTCTCGAGATCGCGCATCTCGCCCACCATAATCACATCCGGGTCCTCGCGTAGCGCGGCACGCAGCGCGGAGGCGAAACTTTTCGTGTGAATGCCCACCTGCCGTTGCGTAATCACACACTGTTTGTTCTCATGAACGAATTCCAGCGGGTCTTCCAGGGTAACAATGTGCTTGCTGAAATGTTCGTTGAGATGGTTGACCATCGCCGCCAGGGTAGTGGTCTTGCCGGAATTGGTCGGCCCGGTGACCAGCACCAATCCCCGCTGACTTTCGGCCAGCTTGGCGATAATCGGCGGGAATTCCAGTTGCTCCAGTGTTGGCGGCTCTTCGGGGATGATGCGGAACACTCCGCCGGGGCCGCGGTGATCGCGGAAGAGATTAACGCGAAACCGGGCAAAGCCGGGAGAGGTGTACGAGGTATCCAGATCACCGGTTTCCTCAAAGAGTTTAATTTGGTCGTCCTCCAGGATTTCATAGAGCAACAATTCGATATCGTTGCGGGAAAGCGGTTGTTCGTTAGCCGGTACCAGATCGCTGTAGATCCGGTACGTCACCGGTGCGCCGGTCATTAAATGGGTATCCGATGCGTCCAGCTCTTTCATATGAGCGAGAATATCATCGATCTGAGGCATACCAACTCCTGTTGCCGGATACGGCGTTGTATTAGTGTCTTCGGCTGCTTGGCAAGCCAGTTGAGTCAGAGGCTAATGGGAAAGACCATAACCGGCCGCATTTAGGTCAGTTGGATTGCCACTTGGGACCTTTTTTACACCGTACCCTTACCGACCCACCCGACGCTTTGCGTGCATCACGCCCGCTTTGCTCTGGGTGGGGTACCCAAATCCTCTACGCTGTTAGGCTTGTTCTCACAGCTTTGAGGTTGCCACCCGAACAGGAAACTCAGTTTCCCTTCTCATCCCCGCCTTCCAGCGGGTACTCCAGCTCATACGGTGGCGGATCACCACCGGGGCCTTGCAGATAATGGTCCATCCAGCGTTTTACCCGCAGTGCAGTGTCGTACCGCGATGAGGCTTTGCTGCTGCCGTGTCCCTCTCCCGGATAAAACACCAGCCGTACCGGCGCCTGGCCGGTGGTTTTCAAGTACCGATACAGTTCCATCGATTGACTGGGGTGGACACGCGTGTCATTCTTGCCATGCAAAATCAACAGCGGGGTGTTTGCTTGTTGGGCGTAGTAAATGGGGCTGCGTTCCAGGTACCACTGCCAGTTTTCCCAGGGCCAGATGCGGGCGTGCACCAGATACATCTCGTTGGGGATATCCGTGGTGCCGAACTTGGAGATTAAATCAGACACGCCGACCCGCATCACACTGGCGGCAAAGTATTCGGTCAGAGCGGTAGCCGCCCAGGCCGACGCATACCCGCCGTATGAACCGCCGGTGATCCCGACTTTATCACGGTCGACCAGACCCATATCGACCAGTGGGTCAATGGCATCGACGATATCGTTAAATTCTCCGCCAGCGTAATCGTTCTGACCCATTTTGGAAAACTCAACACCCCGGCCGGTGCTGCCGCGGTAATTGGGAATGAACATTGCATAGCCGTTGGCGGCCAACACCTGCGCCTGACGGGTGTAGGTGGTTTTCCACTCATTGCGTTCGTGCGATTCCGGGCCGCCATGAATATACATGATCAGGGGGTACCGCCGACCGGGTTGTTCATCCAGCGGATGGATTAAAATTCCCTGAAGTTCGAGACCGTCGCGCGCCTGATAGGTGAACACTTCCTGCTTGGCCAGGCGACGCGTGTCCAATTGCGGATTCACCTCGGTAAGGCGGACCACCTGCTTGGCGCCCGGTTTCCGGTAGTGGACTTCCCAGGGATATTGCGGCGTGCTGCCATCAAACGCCATACTCTCACCGTCATCGGCGACCGACAGCCCGTACAGTACCGGTCCGCCGGGAGGTATGAGCTGTTTTTTCTCTCGTGATTTAATATCAATCTCATTCAGTGTCGTATATACACCCTCATCAGCAAGATAAATGATCGTCTTGTTGTCTTTGAATGCGCATTCGCGGACATGGCCCATAAAATCGGGCGTGAGATTTTCCAGCGAGCCTTCGGCGACAGTTCCGACTAGCAAGCGGCCTTCTTTGGGATCGTTCAAATCAATCCCACGGGTCATTGCCACGTGCTTACCGTTCGGGCTGACCGCGATTCGGCCGAGTTTGGCGTCGTGATCGAAGGTGGTCACAATTTCACCGGAGGCGATATTAACCACATACACATTCCGCGCCATGTAGCGGTCGTCGATCAGTGGCGTGGGGGCCAGCGCCAGCACCAGATGTTCACCATCGGGACTGAAGTGCAGCTCGGACGCCGAACCGTCGAGTTCAATTTTCCGGGGGTCCGTGTCGGAGTCCCAGGGATTGGCCACGAAGACCTCGACTGGGAAGATATCTTCCTCGTACACTTCCTGTTTGAATCCCTTCTCACGAGCGTCTTTGCTTTCTTTGGATCGTTGGGCCGAGGCAAGGAATGCAATCCGTTGCCCGTCCGGGCTCCACTGATATTCTTTGATGCTGGTGTTGTGTTCGAGAAGTTTGCGTGATTCGCCGCCGTCGATGGGGATAACATACAGGGATCGGTGCTGATCCTCGTCCCGTTTGGCCAGGTACGAGATATGCTGCCCGTCCGGCGTCCAATCAATTGCCCTGACAGAAACCTTGCCGGTCACGAACGGTCGTGAGTTTCCATCAATATCGCAGACATGCAAATCGGACCACCCGGGAGCGTTTTCATCCTCAAATGGCGTGCGCGGTACATACAGGCGGTAGGCAATGTAATGACCATCGGGTGAAATCACGGCGTTGTACACGTATTTCATCGTGACCACGTCTTCGATCGTAAATACCGAGTCTGTATCCTGAGCAGGCGATACGGCCAAGAGAAATGCTAGCAAAATAACGCTGCTAAATGCAGCGGTGCGGATTCTGACAAACATCGTATCCTCCCCGAAGTTTCCGGCATGATTGTCACCCGGCAATGAGACTATTTCAATATCCTGAACGCGCAAGATACCGAATTCGAACCGGAAATTCCAATGCCGGGAGCAGTTGGGTGACAATACTTAGGAAGAGTGTTGAAAAAAAGCGGTAATGTCAGATTTGTGGTAGGTCGGTGTTCCGAGTCCGGGCCGCCGTGGCGGACCAAACGAGAAACCCGAAACCAACCCAACGATTTACAAATGTCGGGTTTTTCGGTATGCTGCGCATTCCTCGGAACCCGACCTATGAAAGGCTGGTATCTCAACGGTCTTTGCGGGCAAGGTAATTGTAAGGGTCAAAATACGAGTGCCAGAGTGTATCCGATGATCCAAACAGGTTCTCACCATAAAAATAATCGACCACCACCTCCCGCAGCCGGGCAAACTCTTTAAGGCGGGAATAAGTGGTCTGCGCATCCAGGCTCAGGTGCAGAAGTTCCAGCGCGCGTTCCACTGCCGCTTGTGCGTGCTCTCGTTTCCCTTTGCGGCGCCAGGTGAGGGCACGGATGACGTCATTGCCGATGTTGGCCATCTGTTCAGCGATTGACAATTGTCGCCAGCGCTCCAGCGTCAGCCGCTGGTGGTAACGATTTATCGGCTGATCCACTGTTCGGTCACCGCAACAATTCGCTCTTGTGTTTGTTCATCCTCCACAAAACGGCTCACGTTTCCTTGTGAAGGTCTGATATTGATCAGTGAATCAAATTCGAGGAAATCGTCACCGGTTTCATCGGGATAGAAATTGATTCCCCAGAGGTTCTTTTGAGCGGAACCGTCCTCCAGCAACAATGATTCCAAATCGGCATGCATCTCGGCATCAAGCGCAATAAGTTCCCGGTCCACGTCCACGACGGCCTTAACCATCGTGCCGAAGGAATTTCGCGCTATCCGCTGCAAATCCGCGATGGTAATCGGCGATTTTATCACCTGCATGTTTTTCCCTGGTCTTTAGATATACGGCTTTACCCGACGTCACCGGTGAGAAGATAATAGTATTCGATCAACCGGGCAAGCAGGCGCACAGGTAACATTGCGGGCCTATACAGCCCTGCCGGGTGCGTATACTCATGATGTCGACAAGACCGACTGCATCGGGTTGATACAAGGATTCCGGCAATGGCTGAAAATTTTCAATTTGGCGGAGAGATCGTCTGGCGGCCTTCGGCGGAGGATATCAGCCACAGTAACCTGTCTGCCTTTATGAAACGGCACGGGATTGGCTCATTCGCAGAATTGATGCACCGCTCCACCGACGATATCGCCTGGTTTACCGAGGCAGTGCTCGAATTTCTCAATATCCGTTTCGACCAGCCCTACTCGCAGGTCGTCGACCTTTCGCGGGGCGTGCAGTTTCCCCGTTGGTGTGTGGATGGTAAGATGAATATCGCCGCTAACTGTGTTAACAAATGGGCGGCAGAGCCGGACACCCGAAAACGCCCGGCGGTTCTCTGGGAGGGTGAAGATGGCACTGTACGATCGCTTACGTATAAGGAATTATCTCAAGAGGTTAACCGCTGCGCCAATGCCCTGCGGACACTCGGATTCGGCAAAGGAGAGGTGATCGGGCTGTGTATGCCGATGACCCCTGAGATTGTGATTGCCCTTCTCGCTGTCGCCAAAATCGGCGCGATCATTCTGCCGTTGTTTTCCGGTTTCGGCGCCCAGGCAATTGTGACCCGGCTTGCCGACGCCGAGGCGTCCGGGTTATTCACCGCCGATGGATTTTTCCGTCGCGGCAGACCGATCAACCTGAAACATATCGCTGACGATGCACTCAGCAAAGTGCCGACGGTCAGGCAGGTCATTGTGCTCAAGCACGCCAATCTGGACGTTCCGCTGCTGGAGGGGCGCGATCATTGGTGGCATGACCTTATCCCACCTCAGTCTGCGGAAGCCACCTGCGAACCAACTGCCGCGGAAGACCCGGTGATGTTGATTTATACCTCCGGCACCACCGGCAAACCCAAAGGTACCGTGCACACACATTGTGGATTTCCGGTAAAAGCCGCTCAGGATATGGCTTTCGGTACGGATATTCATCCCGGGGATATAATCTACTGGATGACTGACATGGGCTGGATGATGGGGCCCTGGCTGGTGTTTGGCTCGACGCTGCTTGGAGCCGCGTGTTTTCTCTACGATGGTGCCCCGGATTACCCGACGGCGGATCGTCTTTGGCGGATGGTAGAAACACATCACATCAACATAGTCGGTCTCGCCCCAACCTTCGTCCGGTTACTGATCCGCCACGGGGAGGAGTTGATCGCCGGGCATGATCTGTCGTCTTTGCGAGCGTTTGCCTCGACCAGTGAACCGTGGGACCCGGAATCATGGCTGTGGTTGTTCGAGAAGGTCGGCCAGCGCAAACGGCCGATTATCAACTATTCCGGGGGAACGGAAATCAGTGGCGGGATTGTGATGGGTAATCCGCTGCTGCCGTTGAAGCCGGCGGCGTTTTCCGCACCCTGTCCGGGGATTGCCGCTGATGTAGTCGATGAAGAGGCTAAATCGGTCCGCAACGAAGTGGGGGAGCTGGTGATCAAAAAACCGTGGATCGGGATGACCCGCAGTTTCTGGCGGGATGACCAGCGGTATCTCAACACCTACTGGAGCCGCTGGGAAAATGTCTGGGTGCATGTCGACTGGGCGGCGGTTGATGAGGATAACTTGTGGTATATCCTCGGGCGTTCGGATGATACGATCAAAGTTGCCGGTAAACGAGTCGGCCCCGCAGAGGTGGAGGCGATCCTGGTTTCGCATGACGCGGTCACTGAAGCCGCGGTGATTGGCATCCCGCACACGATGAAAGGCAGCGAGGTGGTCGGCTTTTGCGTGCTTAAGCCTGAGATCAAATCTAACAATCACCTGGCCACCGAATTGCAGACCCGGGTGGCGCAGCAGATGGGACATCCACTGCGCCCCGCCAAAATCGAATTTGTGCAGGATCTGCCCAAGACCCGCAATTTGAAAATCATGCGCCGGATAATCCGCAGCGCCTATCTGGGCGAATCTGTCGGCGACATTTCCAGTCTGGTCAACCCGGAGGCGGTGGAGGAGATTGGGGGGCTGCGATAGGACAAGTAATTTTGCTTCCAGGAGAAAAATGATATGGTTATGCTACCAGAAATGAGTATATAATTTTGAAGAATTGCCGGGGACTCAAATGGCGCAGGTATCAAAAATAGAATGGACCGAATGCACATGGAATCCGGTGACCGGGTGCGATAAAGTCAGCGCTGGATGTAAATATTGCTATGCAGAGGTTATGGCGCGACGCCTTAAAGCAATGGGGAACCCCCGATACCTCAATGGCTTCAACATTACGATTCACTGGGAAGTCTTAAACCAGCCGAAGCGATGGCGAAAACCCCGAATTATCTTTGTCAATTCAATGAGTGACCTGTTTCATGAAGATGTCCCGCGGGATTTTATTCAAGCCGCCTTCGCGGTTATGAATGATTGCCCACAACACACCTTTCAAGTACTAACCAAGAGACCTCAAAGAGCCGCAGAGCTGGCGCCAGATTTGCCTTGGTCAAACAATATCTGGCTCGGCACCAGCGTTGAGAATCAACAGACCATACATAGAATACATCAACTTCGCCGTATTCCTGCGCATATTCGCTTCCTTTCACTGGAACCGTTATTGGGTCGGATCAATCGCGTGCCATTACAGGGGATTCATTGGGTGATTGTGGGGGGAGAATCCGGCCCGCAGTCCCGGCCGATGGATCCCGAGTGGGTCAGAGTAATCCGTGATCGATGCTTACGTTATTCCGTGCCGTTCTTCTTCAAGCAGTGGGGTGGAAAGAACAAGAAGAAAGCGGGCCGGGAACTCGATGGAGAGTTTTGGGATCAGATCCCCGGTAACGGTAATGGGAATTCGGGGGATGTTGTAAATGGGCGACAAACTTCCCACAACCTGGGAAACTCCGGAGCATACTAAAGCAAAACATCGGATAATTGCGACCTATCTCAAAGCCTGGATTCCAATTTTGTCCTATCAATTGAGGAATTACGGTATTCCGGGTAATGAACCGGTTATTGTCGATGGCTTCGCTGGACCAGGAATATATGCTGACGGGGTTGAAGGGAGCCCCATAATCGCCCTCAGAACCGCAGCAAGTTACGATCCACCGATACCAGTTCCTATTCGATTCATCTTCATCGAAAGAGACGAAAATCGGCATGAGTCTCTTGTTAATTCAATCGAAGATTTGAAATCAGAATATCCTGGATTGGAAATGAGCTGTAACATATTGCCCCCGATATGCGGAGAGTGTGACATCGAAATAAGATCCGCAATTGATGTTTGTTTTGGGAAGGATGTGGCCGAGGTAGGGCCGGCGTTTTTCCTGTTAGATCAGTTCGGGTACTCACACGTGCCCATGGAATTGGTGTCTCTCATTATGAGTCATAAAATGTGCGAGGTTTTGACATTGGTAAATTGGAACGGCATGCAGAGATTCTTGGATCAAGAAAGAATCCGTCCCGCAATAAACGCCACATATGGTGATGAAGAATGGCATGTGGTGTTCGACCTTTCTCGCGATATGCGCGCCGCCTATATGCTGGAAGAATATGAGAAAGCCCTGTATAGAAACGCCGGCATAGAGTATGTGCTGCATTTTACCATGTGTGATCGGGGAAACAGGCCGATTTATTGGCTCTTTTTTGGGACGAATCACATCGAGGGACTGCGGGCCATGAAGAAGGCCCTTATTGACGAAGCCCCAAATGGCGACTATCGGTTCTCTGACAAATATGACTCTGGCAATTTGCCTCTACTTTCTGATTATGATTACAATATTGATGCAAGCCATCTCCTGGCTCATTTCCGAGGACAGACAGTACAAACATCCGAGGTGGAAAAATTCGTTCTTCTCAAAACCCCTCATCGCCTCTTCAGGAAAGCTCTACGGGAGTTGTTGCGATCTGAAGAGCTGATCATAATCGAGTCTCCCAGTAATTACCGGCCTGGCACCTTCCGGAAAGATGACCTGAAAAATATAGTCATTCGATTTAATTAGTATCCCAATTGATGCCCTGGTGATCCCAACGCGTGCGGTGGATTTAGATTGCGGTGCCTGGAAACCACGCACCCTACGTTTCCTATTGGCAGGTGAGGAGGTCCGCCAACCACAAACAGTGTTAGCTCCCAAGAGCTGACCACCACGAACAAATACGAAGTCAACACCACGTCCCTTGCTTGCTAACGGAACTCGGCGGCTCCAGCCGATAACGCCTACGGCTTCCCAAAATCTCGCGGCAGCAGGGTCACCGGCTCGGTACCGCCCGCGATTTCCCGTTGAGCCCGCCGCAAATCCGCAATTACCTCATCGGCTCGCTGGTACCGCAGCGCCGGGTCCTTTTCAAAACATTTGGAGAGAATATGCCGGATACCCAGCGGAATGCCGCCGCGATACTGCTCCGGCGGTACCGGGGGCTCCTTCGCAATTTTCCGGGCGATATCCAGAGAACCGGTGCCGGGAAACGGCCGCTGGCGGGTGATCAATTCATAGAAAAGTGAACCCAGCGAGAATAGATCGGATCGTTGATCGATATCCTCGCCGCGTACCTGTTCTGGTGACATGAAGGAAACGGTCCCCAAGGTAGAACCGTCCTCAATGAGCTCTTCGTCCGTATCCCCCTTCGCCAAACCGAAATCGAGGATTTTTGCCCGACCGTCCGGCGTCACGATGACATTAGATGGTTTGATATCCCGGTGAACGATTCCGGCTTGATGTGCGGCGGCGAGGCCGGAAGCAATCTGAGTCATGACTTCAATCGCACGCTCAAAGGACATCACCCCATGTTGGATCATCTTCGTGAGTGATTCGCCCTCCACTAGTTCCATGGCAATAAACAGTTGTGCCTGGTGGACACCGACTTCATAGACCGTGACAATATTGGGATGATTGAGGGACGCAGTGGCGAAGGCTTCCCGTTTCAGCCGCTCCTGTCCTCCCCGGTCCGCCGCGTGCCGCGGTGAGAGGACTTTGAGGGCTACTTTTCGCCGCAGGGTGATATCCCGGGCCAGAAAGACCTCCCCCATTCCGCCGGCGCCAATTTTTGTCTGGACCGTGAAATGAGAAACCTGTGCCCCCTCGCTAATGGGGATGAATCGTTGTGGTTTGTTGTTGTGGCTGAGTTTTTTGGCCACGGGTCATCCGCCGGATTTCGTTTTCGCTCAAACGCCTATGGTAGAACCAGGTAGTGGACCGGGCAAGATGAAAATACCTCCCCTCAAAATACGCTCTCGGGGGGCGCAGCAGGCGGTTTGGATTCTCCGTATCTCCTGAGTATAATACGGGCTTAGGAGCGGGAGGTCACGCAATGGGCGATACAACCGACATCCCCCTGCGGGTCGGGGTCAGCACCTGCCTGCTGGGAGAGCGGGTACGCCACGACGGTGGGCATAAACTCGACCGCTTCGTGACCAATATCCTGGCTGACTACTTTTCGTTCTATCCGGTCTGTCCGGAGGTCGAAGTCGGTATGCCGACCCCGCGTGAGGCAGTCCGTCTGGTGGGAAAGCCGGATAATCCCCGCCTGGTCGGCCGCAGGACCGGCACCGAATGGACCGATCAGATGCGCAAGTACACCGCACGGCGAGTAGGCGAGCTGGAAAAACAACGTTTGAGCGGGTATATCTTCCAGAAAGGGTCCCCCAGTTGCGGGATCGAACGGGTCAAAGTCTATACCGCGGGTGGTCACCCGGGGGCGACGGGCGCCGGGATGTTTGCCCGGGCGGTCATGGAGCGCTACCCCCTGCTGCCGGTCGAGGACGAGGGACGGCTCAACGATAACCGGCTGCGGGAGAACTTTATCGAGCGGGTCTTTGCCTATCACCGGTTACAATCACACGTCCTGCGTGGACGATTCAGCCGACAGGTAGTTGTGGATTTTCACACGAGACACAAATTCCTGATCATGGCGCACAGTCAGAAACATTACCGCGAGCTGGGCAAGCTGGTGGCGGCGATTGCCGATTACCAACCGGCCGAGTTCCGCGATTTGTATGCCACCCGGTTTATGGAGGCGATGGCAATCAAAGCGAATCCCAAAAAGCATACCAATGTACTCCTGCATATGGTCGGGCATTTTAAGAAATCGATCACCGGCGAGGATAAGCAGTATATCCTCGGCGTGATCGAAGACTACCGCAATCAATTGGTGCCGCTGGTCGTACCATTAACATTGTTGAAGCATTATGTGAGCAAGTATGATACTGCGTATATCGCCGACCAGTACTATCTCAATCCCCACCCTAAAGAGCTTATGTTGCGAAACCATGTATAGACAGCCGGGCAAAACCTAACGCGAAACTGCGTGAAAAGAGGACAATACCCATGACGGACCTGAACAAATACGAAGTACCCTCCAAACAACTCCGCTGGAGTTGTGCTGAGGCAAGAGATGATATCTGTTCGACCGACGATGCCGACGCGTTGGGGGAGATTATTGGCCAGGAACGGGCAATTGAGGCGATCGAGCTCGGTCTGCGAGTCGAACAACCAGGATACAATGTCTTCGTGGTCGGATATTCCGGCACCGGCCGTACCACAACGATCAAACAGATGCTCAAAGAGATGGGATTGCAGGGGGGCAAGATCCCCGATGATTTTTGTTATGTGAACAATTTTGCGAATGCGGACCGACCGCGGGTCCTGCGGTTCTCGGCGGGAATGGGCGCGAAGTTTCGCGATGAAATGAAAAACATGATCGAGCGTCTGCGGGAAGCGATTCCCGGGTTGATGGAATCCGATGAGATGCGCAACAAACGCAAAGAGATCATCGAAGAATTTGAACAAAAGCAAAAAGACCTCCTGCGGGAATTCGAAAAGGAAGTCAAAGAACGTGGCTTTACCATGACCCAGGTGCAGATGGGGAATATGGTGCGCCCCGACGTCGCCCCGGTAATCAGCGGGGAGCCCACCCAACTCAGTGAACTGGAGACCAAGACCGAGGCGGGTGAATTCCCCAAGGAACGGTATGAAGAATTAAAGAAGGCCTACGATGAACTTGCTGAGGGCATGGTCAAGGTGTTCAAGGCCACTCGCGCCAACCAGAAAGAGCTCCAGGAACAACTTGAACGATTGAAAATCGACGCGGTCGGCCCGGTGGTGTTCGAAGGGATCGATTCGATTAAACAGGAGTTTAAGGCCGACGGGTTGGAGGAATATCTCTCGGAAGTTCACGAGCATATCGTCAAGAACGTCCAGCATTTTCACGGTGAGTCTAAGGAGGAACCGAGTCCCCAGCAAATGATGATGGCCCGCGCGCAGCGGGACCCGTTTGCCGATTACGAAGTCAATGTCATTGTCGACAACAGTAAAACCAACGAACGTCCCATTGTTACCGAGGTGAATCCGAACTATAAAAACCTCTTCGGGACGATTGAACGAGTGGTCGATCAACGCGGCTTCTGGCGGACCGATTTTTCCCGGATCAAAGCCGGCGCACTGCATCGCGCTAACGGCGGGTTTTTGGTGCTGGATGCGATGGATGCCCTTACCGAACCAGGGGTCTGGCAGGGACTCAAACGCGCCCTGCGCAACAACAAGCTGGAGATGCAAGGCTACGATCCGTTCTCCATGTTCTCCCAAAGCGCGCTCAAACCAGAGCCGATTGACCTTGAAGTGCAGGTCATTATGATCGGGATGCCGGAAATTTACTACCTGCTGTACCGCTTGGATCCCGATTTCCAGAAGATTTTCAAAGTCAAGGCTGATTTCGATACAGTCATGCCAATGAACGAACAGAACATTCGCAAATACAACTCGTTTGCGCGCCGTTTAGTGGACGATTTCAACCTGATGCCGTTTACCGAAGAGGGCATGGGCGGCTTGGTCGAGTACGGAGTGCGGCTCGCGGGACGGCAGGATAAACTCTCCACGCGGTTTAATGTCATCGCCGATATCATGCGAGAGGCTAACTACTGGGCCAAAGAAGCGGGCGATAAAGCGGTGGATAACGGGCATATCGAAAAGGCAATCGATAACTGGATCCGCCGCGTGTCGATGCCCGAGGATAAAATCAGCGAGCTGATCGACCGGGGCACGATTCTGATTGATACCGAAGGCGCCGAGGTGGGGCAGATTAACGGCCTGTCGGTATACAGCCTCGGCGAGTATATGTTCGGTAAACCAACACGAATTACGGCAAAGACCTCTGTGGGCACCAAGGGTATCATTAATGTCGAGAAAGAGTCGCAACTCTCCGGCGCGACTCACAGCAAAGGTGTGTTGATTATCAACGGTTACCTGCAGGATAAATTCGCGCAGAATCGTCCGTTGTCAATGAATGCGAACCTGTGCTTTGAGCAATCGTACGGCGGAGTGGACGGCGACAGTGCGTCCTCGACTGAGATTTACGCGATTCTCTCGGCACTCTCGAAAGTGCCAATCCGCCAGGATATCGCGGTTACCGGCAGTGTAAACCAGAACGGCAAAATTCAGGCGATCGGCGGCGTGAACCAGAAAGTCGAAGGTTTCTTCAAGACCTGCAACGAACGCGGCCTGACCGGCAAACAGGGAGTGATGATCCCCAAAGCGAACGTGAAGGACCTGATGCTTCGCAAAGAAGTTACCGAGGCGGTCGACCAGGGGAAATTCCATATTTATGCAGTAGATACTATCGAGGACGGCATCGAAATCTTAACCGGCATGTCCGCCGGTGAGCCGCAGGAGGACGGGACCTATCCCGAGGGCACGATGTTCCACCTGGTGGAGAAAAAGCTGGATATGTACGCCCGCGCCTACCAGAAATACAGCAAACCGGCCATCGACGAAGATAAGCAGTAGCGCAGTTGTGTGGCACGGGCGTCTCGCCCGTGCGCAGGGGTAGGATGCCCATGCCACCAATTCATAATTTGTGCGTGGCAGGCCTTCAACCTGCCGTTCCGATCCCAGTGGGCAGTATCCTTCAATCATGTCACCCCGGCCTTGAGCCGGGGTCCATTTTGGGACGGTGGGGGGACATTTATTTCTGCAACACCAGCTTCGCCGGCCGGGTGGCCCTGACGTTCGTCAGGGTTTCTGGCACTGATCGAACAGCGCCTGAAACCCGGACACATTCAGTGTGCGGCAGGCCTTTTGCCTGCCTGTTACACCGGCTATGACAGACCCTCTCCCCGCGTCATTCCGGCCTTGAGTCGGAATCCAGGGGCGGGTGATGGAGAGCCTGTCTGGAGGGCGCCAATACCCTTTGAATTTCAGTTATTTCTAGTATATTTATCCAAGTAGTCTGATTACTGAGCGCGACGCAGGTCATCATGGATGTCGTATCACATCGGCGGTGGTCGTCGGCCGGGTGGTGGGTGAACCCGCGAAATGGCGTGTCCGTTGTGGGGATGGTGGTCCTGTGTTTGGCGCTCTTCGCTCCCACTCCTTGCGCCGAAGTGTCGGCGCAAACGGTCCGGGACAGCATCCCGGTCTCCCGCTGGATTGATTCGGAGGGCCGGGAACCGATAACGTATGACGAGTGGCGGGACAAGCAACCGCCAAAACGACCGTTCAAAATTACTGAAATTTCCCACTCTCAATCTAACAATTCAGTACTCGCAAAACCCTTCGACGCCGGAATTGGATTCGGTATTTACGTAGACGCGGATTTGTATCCAGAGATTGAATTCGAATTGCAGCGCTATGCGATCGAGCTGACTGGCGAGGGGTTCGCACCAGAAATCTATACCGTATCTGGCGGCACACCGGAAGATCTGCGTGCTCACATGCGAGAACGATACGAGGCAGGCATGGAAGGTTGTATACTGATCGGTGATTTGCCCGTTGCCTGGTTTGAGATCAATTCCGGCGAGTATGAAGAGTATCCTTCGGATATTTTCTTCATGGATGTCGATGGGGACTTTGTGGATGCTGACGGTGACGGACTGTACGATACCCATCTAGGAACGTACAAATCGGATATTTGGGTCGGGCGTCTTACCGCTTCGACTTTGACATACAACGACGCTGACGAAACAACACTTATGAAGCATTATTTCTTCATGAATCATCAATATCGGAGTGGATTGGCCCCATTGGAAAACAAGGCGTTGTTGTATATCGATGATGACTGGGCGAATTCCGGTGATTTCTTTCGATTCATGCTTTCCGAGTTATATGATTCAGTAGTCGTAGTGAACGATCCCTGGACTACCTGGGACTCCGACTACGAGCAGCGATTGACAGAAGGGTATGAGCTCGTTCATCTCGATGCACACTCCACAGCATTTCACCATACATTTGAACGCGCACCGTATTCATTGGGCGAGACCGGCTTTGCAGAAATTGCGGATCTCAATCCCAAGGTGCAATTTTGTCTTTTATCGGCTTGTTCCAGTGTCCGATTCGTTGAACGAAATTATATCGGAGGATGGTATGTATTTGGCGGGGACTGGGCGGTAGCAGCCATCGGAACTCCGAAACTGGGAGGATTCCCCGCAACGACCGAATTCGTACGTCCGTTTGCCCAAGGCAATCCCATCGGTAAGGGACTCATGGACTTCAACAATACATACACATCTTTGTCCGCTTACTCTGACCATCTCCTCATTGGTGATCCATCCCTTCAGATGAATGAGAATTCCTACGAGTATTTAAGGTATGACAGCGATGACGTTCTCGATAATTACCCGCTGAATTATTACCCTTCACCCGGCTGGGATCCCTTTAGGACTCGATATACTGATTCGTGCAATGTGCGATTCGACGCGCCGTGTGATGCTACGTTGGACGAGATTCATTTTGATGCTGGTATCAGAGAATATGGTCATGCTACTTTATTTATCTGGGAGAGTGATGGACATTACCCGACCAAACTCATCGATTCCATCTATGTGAATCCTGTCGAATCCGCGTTTGACCGAAAAGATATCTCGCATTTAGGCATCAGAGTCCAGAAAGGTGACATTTTTCATGTCGGAGTGGTTTCAAAAGATCATTATGAACTCGGCGACGTCATCATTTATGCACATCATGATTTGGATGGTATCTATGAGGACCGAAGTGTCGCTTTTGTTGACGGTAGATGGCAGACCCTTCAGGAGGCATTCGGAGTTGATGACAATCTTTCCATCCGCGTGTGCTATGATCCCGCTCCTGGTACCCGGCCCGAGATCACCCCGGTGGAACTGGCAAAGGGTCAAGTCGGCACCTACTACGAAGAGATGCTCTCGGTGAGTGGTGGCCAGCCACCCTACGATTGGAGTGTGATTGCGGGATCACTGCCGGACGGCATCGAGTTCAACACGGCTTCAGCATCGATTTCCGGCACACCGACCCTGGCCAGCACCGGGACATATGTATTCACGGTGCAGGTAACCGACACCGACGATCCACCAAACACCGATATTCAGCATCTCCAGCTCTCCATTCCCTACTGCCAGGACAGCGACGGGGATGATTTCGGCGATCCCGAACAAACTGCCAATACCTGCCCGACCGATAACTGTCCGGACATATTCAATCCCCTGCAGGAAGATATCGACGGGGACGGGATTGGTGACAGCTGTGAGGTGATTCGTTCGTGGCTGGTGAGTGCGGACGCGTCCGGCGATGCGCCGACAATTCAAGCGGCAATCGATTCCTGCACCAACGGCGATACGGTAGTGATCGGCGACGGCTACTTCACCGGCGTCGGCAACTCCGATTTTCAGCTCGGCGGACGGCAGATTTTGATCATGTCGCAGAACGGAGCGAATAATACTATTATCGATTGCGGCGGCAGCCCTACCTCTCCGCAACGCGCGTTCGAGTTTGTTTCCGGTGAGGATGCTGATTGCATTATTCGGGGCTTGACGATCAAAGGCGGGTACGGCCCGGAGGCGAGTGGAACTTCCAGTGGCGGGGCGGTGTATCTGGAGGGTGTTTCTCCGACCTTCGCGGACTGCATCTTTGAGGAGAATGCGGCCACACTGGGTGGGGCAGTGTTCTGCCGCAACGCCGACCCGACCTTCATCGGCTGTTCATTCCTCGCCAATTCAGCCACCATCGGATCGGCCATTCTCGCACTCGACAATTCACAGATTACGCTGGAGCGCTGCCTGATTTCGCTCAACGAAGACAGTCAACCCGTAGGTTGCGCTAATGGCGGCACGATCTCTGCGGCACGTTGCAATATCTTCGGCAACGAGGCCGGGGATTGGGACGGCTGTCTGGCTGATTTGTATCCGGGCTACGGCAATCTCTGCTACGATCCGCTGTTTTGCCCGGAATCGGCCGATCCATTGACCGTGGACGCGCTTTCGCCGTGCCTGCCGGAGCAGAATTCATTGCAGCAATGCATCGGGGCTAACGAGGAGGGGTGTCGGCATTGGCAGATGGTCGGCGAGGTGCACGTCTCAGATAAATTGCACGCTGGTATCAGACCGCTGCTGGGCAAGAAGAATACGGGTGTTCCAGAAACCGTCCCCGGACCGTCGCTGTATCGTTATCTTACGGCGACGTTCCTCTCATCTGTATCGATCCAGTCAGGGGACCAAGCAACCGTGTATCTCGCGCAAAACTCGGAGGGAATCTTCGAGACGGGTGTTCTACGAGAGGCAGTGGTCATTTCCGCCAGCGGAGAGCCGACCAGGCAAGCAGTCGTTGAAGTGAAACTGGAGGAGGGTGACGCGGAATACTATCCACACCTTGGCCTTGAAGCCATCGGGGAGTGGAATCTTTTGGATGAATCCCGCCAGGTGATTGATTACCTTACGCTCGATCCGGGGACAACCGGCGCTTCGGAGCGTCAGCCATTGGCAGCGGGCACCGAAATCCCGGAGAAATTTGCCCTCTTCGCCAACTATCCGAATCCGTTCAATGCCAGCACCGTCATTCAGTTTGCCCTGCCGCATGAGCAGCAGGTGGAAATCGCGATCTACGATATCCTGGGCCGCAAAGTAAAAGCACTTACCAACGAGACGTTTCCCGCCGGCATACATACCATCACGTGGCATGGCACCGGCGATAGAAACACGCCTGCCCCCTCCGGTCTGTATTTCTGCAAACTCATCTCCCGCGATTATCAGGCGACGATGAAAATGGTGCTGTTAAAGTGATTCAACTTGTCGCCCTCTGGACGGGTCTGAGACCCGCCCCTACGGCGATAACATGTACGCGGCAGACAGCCTGCCCGCGGTGGCGGGTCCAGTTTGCCCCGGAGGTTGAATTTAGCAGAACCACCCCGTGTGTCACCCCAGCGCAGGCTGGGGTCCATTTTCCCCTTGCGAAGCAAGGGAGTGAGAACGCCGCATTCTCGTTTCACTGTCCCCAAAATCTAATCCCACGGCAAGCCGCGGGGCACCCGACTCCCTATTTCCCTTGACACTCTCCGCTAAGCGGCTCTATCATCATTGCCTATGAACATCCGAAAAACGACGGTCCTGCTCGTTTTAATTCTGAGCGCCATTTCCACGTTGTATGTTCTCAAGGAGGTCATCTATCCGAACGTAGACCACCGGATCCGGTTCATGGACACGGTATTCGCTGGTGAGTCCGAACCGCCGTATCAGTATCGTTTGCTCAAGCCGGTTATCGGGGAAAGTATCCGGTGGATTCTCAGTCCGGTTGCCACCGAGCACCAGTCCCATCTTCTGGCCTATACCACGATCGCTTTTGCCAATTTTGTCGGCGTGTTCTTTTTGTTCTATGTGTACCTGCGAAAATATTTTTCCCATCGTTCGTCGGTGATTGGTGTGCTGCTTTTGCAAATTGTCGTGCCGATTTCCATCACGGGAACGGTAATGATCGGCGATTTCATTACCGTGTTGTTTTATGTTGCGGGGCTGAATTTGATCGTCTATCGGAAAGACGCCTGGCTCCCGGCGATATTTTTCTTTGGCGCATTCAACCGAATACAAATCATTTTTTTGCTGGCGTTTTACGTTGCGTATCTGATCGATCAACGTGCGCTGCGTGACCGGCTGCCGATTATCGCCTATAGTATCCTGGCGTTCGCGGCGGGAGCGGCGATCCCGCGTCTGTATTTTGGACTGAAGCCGTCCCGCTTCACCATTGCGCACCATCTGGCGAACAACAGTGACCCGATCAATCTGCTGCGCGATACCCTCCCACGCTGGTTGCCCCAGATCGCCGGTCTTGTGGTATTGGCGATTTGGGGACTGCGGTACTGCAATCGATATTTTAGGCTCTCGCTGGCGGCGTTGCTGGTCTATCTGGGACTATTTGTATTAAAAGGCAATTTGTGGGAGACGGCGAAATTTCTTCCGGCGTTTTTGGTGTTGATACCGGTGTCCTTGTTCGTGCTTACGGGAGAACGTCTCACCGAGCGTGACCATGCGGTATCGCAGCCGATCACTTGAAAAATCCGGGCAGAGTCGGGCGACTCTACCCGGTCCGTCAGATGACGGGAGTGCAACGCTGGTGGTGGGGAAGTTATCTGGCTTGGGAAGACCGCCTCATGTCTCCGCTTTTCAGCACACACCCCAGACGTTACCGCCGCTTTACTGTCCCCCCGCAGGGGCTCCCGGCAAAACCGATTTGCACAAATGGTTATAGCAGGGGCTGTGCCGATATGCGTTCAACCAGCCACCAATCAAGTAATTTTATGGTACGTAAAGAGTTAGCAGCGATATCGAGCCGAGGAGAGATGTCATCAAACCCTGATTGCCCCTTCGCACCTTTCGCGATCGGGATCGTTTTTAATTGTAAGTCATTTTTAATTAGTAGGATAGCCTGCGTAATGCTGCGTAATGGCAGGCGCCGCTCTGTAAACATTAAACATCAAAACCCCGCCGGTTAAGGCGGGGTTTGGGTTATGGAGATGAGCGTTTGGAGTCGGGCAGGGCGCTGATCCCTGCCCGAAACACCCTCTGGCGAGACGCGACAGTCCTGTTGGGGAAGATGCAAGGCACTGAATTCGCATTTCCCGTCGCGTTTTTTGTTGCTGCATGCGATTGCCTCGCCACCACAACCGCATATGATAGTTAAGCAGCGGAGATGCCGAAGCAGAAAGACATTGCAGTTTTCCACTTATTTTATTTATATCCAAGAGCTTACGAAGCCGATCATTGAGAATGTACCAATCACGAGAGTTAGAAAACCCCTTCGCAGAGGACGCGCCATGCCGAATTCGAGAAGCTAATTCGTTGTAGTTCAACTTGATAGGCTGCGTAATGGTGCGTAATCCATGGGGGGGGGGAATTTCAGAACCACCAACTTCCGTCCCCGTCGTAAAATCTCTGTGTGGCCAGCGAGTCTCCTCGGTAGCGTCTTCAAGTGCCTAATATTGATCGGCTTATGATTTTTCTCAGAAAAATACTTGACAACTATCGTCTGATTACCCATCTACCAGCCTCAGAATGAAACTCAGTCTGAGCACAATGTTTTTATTTGCTGCCAACACCCGAGAGGGTGTTTTTTTTAAATTGGAGACAGTCGATGTTGGCTGATCTCGCCCTACGTGGACTGGATAGTCCACTATCGTTGCCGTTATTGGCCACCCGTATTACACGGGTGGCCCTTTTTTTGTCTTTAATCCGAGAGGGGATTTGCATGCGTCATCTGGAAATCTGTCAAGGGCAATTCAAACAAACCAGCCATCTCCGTTCAACCCTGCTGGCCGCAGCCCGTCAGTGGTTTGGTGACCAGGACTTTCTGGAAATCCAAGTCCCGCATATCACCGGTGCGACGGGGTCGTGTGAATGGTTCCCCAATGCCATGCCGGTGACGATGTTTGATGAGCGGGGCGGTGAAACAGACATGTTCTTACGCCAGACCGGGCAACTCTATCTCGAAGCGTTCACCGTTGCGCACAATCGGGTGTATACCATCGGTCCCTCATTCCGTCAGGAGCGTAAAGTTACCGACCGACATCTTTGCGAGTTCACCTTGATCGAATTCGAAGGCCGTGACTTCGATCTGGATGGTCTGACGACACACATTGAGTCACTGTTCAAAACGTTGTATCGCGCAGTCCCGCCAGACTATCATTCACCGGAACTGACTACCTGGATTGAACAGTCTTTTAATCGCATTACCTATGCGGAGGCCATTGCCTTGCTGCAGACACACGGTCACGTGGTGACGACCGGTGACGATTTCTCGAGTGAGCAGGAAAAGGATATCTGCCAAATCCTCAACGGCCTGCCCACCTTTGTCACGCACTATCCGGCTGATCCACGACCCCGCCGGGGTGGAGTCATCAAGTTTTTCTCGATGAAACGCCAGGGTGATAACACCCTGTGCTGTGATTTGCTGTTGCCCGGCGTAGGGGAATCGGTCGGTGGCGCGGTGCGGGAAGGAAATTCCGATATCTGCCGGAAACAGTTTGCCGAATCATACATGTACGACCACTTGGTGGAACGCGGCGTTAATCCCAAGCAATTCGATTGGTATTTTGAAACGCTGAGTCAGGCGGACGGCCAATCCTCCGGCTGCGGGATTGGCTTTGACCGGGTTGTGCAATCGATCATCGCCCCGGCGACCGGACAGGAAACTATCAAGTCGGCGGTCGAGGTGCCGCGCTCACCGGAATTCCTCTGCCTGTAAAGACAGAAATTGCCTGCCGGTTGTGGCGGGTCTCGTTTGCTCCTCAATGGCACCTGTGCGCGGCCCCGCTACAGCGGGGCTCGTACATTGGAGGTGCAGAATCACTCCGGTCTGCTGGGTGGCCCGGACGTTCGTCAGGGCTTCTATCCCTGATCGCACAGCGCGTGCAACCCGGAGAGATGTCCGGGCCACACTGTCGCGATCCTCACCCCTTGCTGCGCAAGGGGAATGACAGACCGTGGTGTCGTAGCACGGGCATCTTGCCCGGAGCCTGTCCGTGGATAGGATAACGACAAAAACCATTGACCCAAACCATCAATATTTCATTCATCTTGTCACAGTGGCGGGGATGTAATAGAGTGGGGGCGGAGAGCGCCTGCGGGATATATCGGCTATGGGCGATTCTGATTTTGCGGGAATGACCTCCTGAAACGCATTCGGGGTGGATGCTATGCCTGGACCAGCAAACGGGGCGAATCCGGAAGGTGATGGGAAACGTCGCCTGCTCATTCTTTCTCTCAGCGCCCTCGGGGTTGTGTACGGGGATATTGGTACCAGTCCGCTCTACGCGGTGCGCGAGTGTTTTCACGGTGAATTCGGCATCCTGGTCAATCAGGCCAATATCCTCGGTGTTTTGTCACTCATGTTCTGGGCGCTGGTGGTCATCGTCTGCACGAAATACCTCATTTTCATGCTGCGCGCGGACAACAATGGTGAGGGCGGCATTATCGCGCTCGTGGCGCTGGTGGGCCGGGAAATCAGCCTGGGCCGTCGGCGTCGGCTGTTTTTGCTGACGATCGGACTGTTCGCGGCGTCCCTCCTCTACGGCGACGGAATGATCACGCCGGCGATCTCGGTGTTGAGCGCAGTCGAGGGACTGGGGGTCGCCGCACCGCCGCTCGAACCATACGTAATCCCCGTCGCTGCGATTATTTTGATCCTGTTATTTTCACTTCAACGCAAGGGGACAGCGGGCATTGGATTTTTGTTCGGCCCCGTCATGGTGGTGTGGTTCGGGGTCCTGGCGCTCCTCGGCATCAGCGGCGTCATTCAGAACCCCGCCGTCCTGTTGGCCCTGAATCCCGGTTATGGGCTTCAGTTTTTGATCAGCAACCAGTGGCAGGGGTTCTTAGTGTTGGGAGCGGTGTTCCTGGTGGTCACCGGAGCGGAGGCGCTCTATGCCGATTTGGGGCATTTCGGCCGCCTCCCCATTCGTCTCAGTTGGTTCCTGGTCGCCTTCCCCTGCCTGTTGTGCAATTACTTCGGTCAGGGCGCACTCCTGCTGGCTCATCCGGAGGAAGCGCATCATCCGTTTTATGCGCTGGCGCCGGCATGGTCAATGTATCCATTGATTCTCCTGGCGACCGTGGCCACGATTATCGCTTCACAGGCAATCATCTCCGGCGCCTTCTCGTTGACACGACAGGCGGTACAACTCGGCTATCTGCCGCGGTTGAAAATCGTCCACACGTCGTCCACGGAGATCGGGCAGGTATACGTCCCGCAAATCAACTGGCTGTTGCTGTGTGCCACCATTATCCTGGTCGTGGGATTTCAGACATCGAGCAAACTCGCCGCGGCCTACGGCGTGGCAGTGACGACTACCATGCTTATCGCTTCAATCCTCTTTTATTTCGTCGCGCGGGAGAAATGGAAGTGGAGTCGCGTGCGTGCCGGCTCGCTGGTTGCGGTCTTTCTGCTTGTGGATTTGTGTTTCTTCGGCGCCAACTTGGCGAAGATTGCGCACGGCGCCTGGTTCCCCCTCGTTATTGCCGGTGTGACCTATGTTTTGATGATCACCTGGCGTCGGGGAAGAAAGTTGCTCGTGGCCAAGTTGTATACCTACAAGCAAAGCCTGGATGAATTCATTGCCGATTTGGAGGCACGACCGCCGCTGCGGGTGCCGGGCAAGGCCATTTATCTGGCCGGTCGACCGGACGTTACACCGCCGGCGCTGTTGCACAATCTCCGGCATAACAAATCGCTTCATGCGGAAATCGCCATCATGACCATTATCACCGAAAACGTGCCGACCGTGCCGCGCGACGAAAAAGTGGAGATGCGGACACTCAGCACGGCATTCCATACGGTCATTGCGCGGCACGGGTTCATGGAGGAGCCGAACGTCCCCTATTTTCTGGCGCTGGCCAACGAACAAGGTCTCAATTTCGCGCTGGAGGAGGTGAGTTTTGTGCTGGGCCGCGAACGTTTACTCCCTGAGCGCCATCGCCTGATGCCTTTCTGGCAGGAAAGCATTTTTGCCTTCGTCTCACATAACACGGTTGGTCCAACCGCCTATTTTCATCTGCCCCCCGATCGCGTCATTGAAATCGGCTCGCAGATGGCAATCTAGTCATTCCGCCCCTGCACTCCGGGCCGTGAATCTCCCTGTTGCTCAAAAGTTTGCCGGCCCCCATCGCCGCGTGCATCGTCGGTGCCGCTTCCCTGGAACCGCATCAATCCCCGGTCGATTCAGCCGATATTATCCGTAGGGCCTTTGAACATCAAGCAAACGGGTATCATGGTAACGAGACATCTCGACACCCCGACCGACGGTCACATTACGTCTTCGCTGTCTCCCGAACGGGTTCAACCGATCCGGGATTTTGTTTCGCTCTTTGCTAAGACCATTCACACCATCATGCTCTACCCGGACACTAATCCTCTCCCCACGCAGTTCCGGGAAAAGTTTTTCCAGGTTGCCCAAGAAATCCTCAAAGAGGAACCGGCACTGCTGCTGGCTACCACTGAGCGGGCGTTCTACTTTCACGGAGAAATCGTCTACGACGATGATCCATCCGACACCAACCCGGCCAGCGTGTTGTTTCGCGATGGCGTTCGCGAAATCGGCCTGGTCTCCTCGCTGACTGAGGAGGAAGCCAACGAGTTGCTTGATATTTTTGTGCGAGCGCTCTCCCGCACCCGCGGTCCGTCCGAGATCGCCAATATGCTCTGGGAGGCGGGAATTCGCTCGGTCCATTATCGCACGGTCGATCATATTATCGAGGGTGATCAACGCGATATCGACACCACATCCGATTACCACAAGACAGCAAAACTCTTTTCTTCCACAGTTGTCTTTGACGAAGAGAACGATGAGTCGACGGAAGGCCATGATGACGACAATGATAATCCGCATGGCTACCAAGGGTTGCAAAAGGAACGCTACCAGCAGGTCAATGAAATCTTTCGTGGGGAGATACAACTCAGCGCCAAAGACAGCAAAGCACTCCGGGAGATGATTGCGGAGGACGCCGCATGTGACCTGTTACATGAGGCATTCAGGATTTACGACGAAATCCTGCACAGCAAAGAGGCGCTGAATATTTCCAGCGATATCGTGAATGTGGCCCGCCGGCAGTTCGACTCGCTGGTGGCCGAGGACGACTGGTCGGCATTGCCACCCCTCGTTGCCAAAATTCATGCCTGGCGTGCAGAGTTTGCCGACCGCAGAAAAATCAGTGACCGCTTGGGCGAGTTGATTCAACATGCCGGCAGCGCGGGCGTGCTAACCCGGATGGTGAATTATCTCAATAAACACCCCCAGACCGACCTGGCCCCGTTCCGCGCATATCTTTCCGAGTTAGAACCCGCCGCCCTGGGGGCAATAACGGCAATGCTCGGTGAATTGGAACATCACCCCGCCCGGAAGATGGTATACACTTTCCTGGGAGAACACGGCGATGAAGCCGTCGATTTGGTGGGCAACTATGTCTATGATAAACGCTGGTACGTCGTGCGCAACGTGGCGCTGGCACTGGGTCGCATCAACCAACCCCGCACCATTGCGTTCCTCAAAAAAGCGATGAAGCATGAGGATAACCGGGTACGGCGTGAGGCCTTGAAAGCCCTGGCATCCCTGGAAACGAACAAATCCGGCGATCTCCTTCTGGGATTTCTCGATGACCTTGACCTGGACCTGCGGGTACAGGCCTGCAAATCAATTCCCGCTGATTCGGCGGGGGCGTTTCCGGCATTGGAAAAGCGGGTGAATGCTTCAAGTATCGTTGATGAGGATTCCCGGCTGCAAAAAGAAGTTCTGGCCGCCTATGCCCGGTGCGGCGGGATCCGCGCACGAGACACTTTGATCGGATTCATTCAGAAAAAGAAAATATTGAAGCGACAAAAATGGAATCAACTACGCACCAACGCCGTGTACGCCCTGGGAGAACTGCCCCCCGACAGTGTCCACGAGTTTTTAACCGAACTGTGTGACCAGGAAGATGCAGCCGTGAGCGCCCCGGCCGGACAGGTTCTGGACCGGCTGACGCGGAGCGAGACAGGAGCGGACCAGCCATGACAGAGCCAAAGACCGAGCGGCGCGATCAAGCGGTCCCTGTCGGCGGCAGCGGCGATCTCGACCAAAGCCTGGCCGGACGGGAATTCCTGCAAGCATTCTATGGCGCGGTAAAGGCAGCCCAGGTATATGAATCTAACAACCAAGCGTATCGTGCGCGGACGGATGAGCTTATCCGAGTCCTTCACGATTTCAACCGCGAATACGGGGCTTTGCGCATCGATTTCTTCAATGATTTCTTTTTCATCAACGGGTCACGGCTGCGCTATGACTCGGGTTTTTCGCGGGGACAGGAACTGGCGCAAATCTTCAGTAAGGTACACCTCGGCCGGTTGGAATTCCTTTCACTGCCCGATGAGGAAGATCTCGATAAAGCGGTGTTCGCGCTGGCACACCTGGACTGCCAGGTAGAAGACCCGTTTGCGGCATTGCAGCACACCTGGGAGGGATTGGAGCTGACCGCCATTGCACTCGGTCGCATCGCGCCGCGAATCGCCGACCAGCTTTCTTCGGAGGCGGAGGTTCTCAACTCTGCCTTGAGCAACCGCAGCCGCGCCGGGCGGGTCTATGGTCGAACCACCGACCTGGTCCGTGAATTTCTCTCTGCGACCGAGAAACAATCCGGCGGATATAATGCCAAAGCCCGTCGCGTGGTGCATGACCTCATTGACCATATCGTTCGCGATGAATCGTCGCTGTTGGAATTCACGGCAATTAAAGACTTTGATGATTACACCTACACCCACTCGACCAATGTCTGCATTCTTTCCATTTGTCTGGGACTACGGCTGGGGTTAGACCGGGCGCGGCTCTCCCAATTGGGATTTGCCGCCCTGTTCCACGACGTCGGCAAGACAAAGTTGCCGCCGGAGTTAATCAATAAATCCGAAATCTACACCGATGCCGATTGGCACATGATTTACCAACATCCGGTACTCGGTGCACTCACCCTGGCGGCGATGCCCGCGGCGGATGAGCACAACGCGCGGGCGATCGTGGTTGCCTATGAACACCACCTCAATCTCGACGGGACCGGATATCCCCACCTGCGGGTTCCGCAGGCCCCGGCAATGTTCTCCCGGATTGTAGCGATTACCGATTCGTATGATGCCATGACCTCCGGGCGCGTTTACATGAAAACTCGGCTTTCGCCGGATGATGCCATACAGCGCCTCCTGCAGCAAAGTGGAATTCGCTACGACGCAATTCTGCTCCGTGCGTTGGTACACTCGGTCGGCATCTTTCCCGTCGGAACCTTCGTGCAGCTGAATACCGGGGAAGTCGGTATTGTGCAGAGCAACAACCCGGAGGATCTTTATTGCCCGAACGTACGTCTGCTCCTTTCAGCTGATGGGCAACGGTGCAACAGCGAAATAGTACACTTGACCGATCGTCATCCCGATTCGCCGGTTCACAGCCGTCACATTGCCTGCGTCATACCCGCCGATAAGATCGATATTTCGACTGACGAGGCATTGGGAATCCCCCTAGCACCCCTAGCCGCTAACCGAAAAACCTGATTGACGGTGAGGTTTTTTGTCAACCCGCCCTGGGGGATCGGCGTATAAGGTGGCTGAAGGAAAAACGCAGTACCCTCGCAAACGATCGCCGTTCGGCAGAGAAGGAGTGACAGTGTGCGTCTGTTGACGATTGTACTAACCGCCGCAATTGCCACCTTGCTGCCGGTTGCCGCCGGTGCACAGCATCTTTTAATACCCATGGACCTGGAGCAGACAGATCATCTGAAGGCTTATGGTGTAGCGTATTATGCCTTGCAACGAGGCCAGCATGTCGAATGGCTGCTCAACTACCGGGACGGCTCATTTTTGCTGCCTGCCGCTCAGGATTTTATCGATTCGTGCGTCGTGCGGGGCGTCACCCACCAGACAATCAGCGATGCCGACGCCGAACACATCTATGCCACCATTGAAGAAGAAAACATGGAAGTCATCCTGCTGGAAAAAGCTCCGTCGGTCGCCATTTACACGCCGCCCAACAAGCAGCCATGGGATGACGCGGTAACCCTGGCTTTGACGTACGCACAAATACCCTATACCACCTTGTGGGATGTTGAGGTCCTTGACGGCGCCTTGCGTGAGTACGACTGGGTACATCTGCACCACGAAGATTTCACCGGGCAATACGGGAAGTTCTTCGCCTCCTATCGCGATGCACTCTGGTACAAGCAGGAAATCGAGATCAACGAAACTCTGGCCCAGGAACTCGGCTTCGTCAAAGTATCCGAAGAGAAGAAGGCAGTCGCCCGTGAAATTAAAGAATATGTTCTCGGAGGGGGTTTCTTGTTCGCCATGTGCTCGGCCACAGAGACCCTGGATATCGCCCTGGCAGCCGAAGATGTCGATATTGTGCCGTCGGAGTTTGACGGGGACCCTGCCGAGCCCAACTGTCAGGATAAATTGGACTATTCCCGGTGTCTGGCGTTCGAAAACTTCGATATTTCCGTCGATCCCTTCGCCTATACCCATGGGAACATCGACACCACACCGGACCGTAAATCCACGCGCTACGGGCAAAAAGGCGATTATTTCACTCTTTTTGATTTTTCCGCCAAACTGGACCCGGTGCTGACCATGCTGGTTCAGTGCCATGTACCCGTGGTCGATGGCTTTATGGGGCAAACCACCGCATTCCGGAAATCACTACTTAAAAACCATGTGACAATCCTGGCGGAAAACGAAGCCGAAGCGGAAGTGCGGTATGTCCATGGAAACGCCGGCAAGGGCACGTTCACCTTCTTTGGAGGGCATGATCCGGAGGATTACCAGCATTTCCTCCATGATCCGCCAACCGAGTTAGCATTGCACAAAAATTCGCCGGGGTATCGCCTCATTCTGAATAATATCCTGTTTCCGGCAGCGCGCAAAAAGGAACGGAAGACGTGAACACGGTTAATAATGACTCACCAACCGCACAAACTGCCCGTGCGGCACGTATAAATAGTGAGAGGAGATCTTCACCCGGGCACGCTGGCAAAAACGAACCGCCTCTCCAAAAAATATCGCGATAGCTATTGCGCGAGCCGTCGCAGATGTTTAATTGCTTAAAGCGTAGCGCCGTGAGATTATGACCAGATTGTTACTTTGATCGATCCAGTCTCGGATGGATGGTAGGTCTACCGGTGCTGTGATCGCATCGTGTGGTTAAGCATAAGGTACTGCGCAAGCAGAGTAAGTAGACTCTGGCTGATTGGTGGCGTCGCTAGCGAGTACGCTCAGGGGGGCCAGAGGAATTTGAGAAGGGGATTGGAAAGGTGAAAAACCTGAAGATCATCGTAGACAACGGGCAGCGGGATTCGGCAGTCCCAAAACAACTGGAAACGAAAGAGGTGCAAGTTGAATATGCAAACCTGCGCGCCGGCAGTTATCTGATTACGAACGATGTTGCTATTCAACGGATGACCTCTAAGGATTTCGGCAGATTGACCTCAGAAAAGGCCTTATTCCGTCACTTGCTGGACTTCAAGAAATCTTATGCCGAGCCAATTCTGCTCATCGAGGGTAACTCACTCTTGCAAAATCGCTTGGCGTCCAGTGGCGCGATCCGTGGCGCCATTTCTTACGTGAGCTGTCTGAACCGCATTCCAATTGTCCAGACATCCAGTGAATCTGAAAGTGCGGAGATGTTGTTCATTATGGCGAACCAAACGCAATTTGGTCTGGGCTTTGAGGTTTCTGCGCCGGAATCGTCAGGCGCGGCCGCCGCACTACCGAAACCGAAGACCCCAAAGGAAATCCGCGCCCATATCGTGCAGACCCTCCCTGATGTAGGTCCGGCGATGGCGGACGCAGTTATCAAGATGTTTGGCAACTTGCGCACGCTCTTTTCCGCCACGGCGGCCGACTTGACGAAAATCTCCGGGCTGGGGCCAAAAAAGGCGCAGAAGATCATCGAAGCCATCGAATACGACAACGACGATAAGAATAAGCGGTAATCGGACTGGATACCCCACTGCCCTCCTTCGTACACCCGGCTACTGTCACCCATCGGGTGGGAATACCGACATCCTCTCCCTATTCCCCATACAGAATCACGTATCCCTCCCGATCAGGTAACGTAAGTCATTGCCACTAAAGTAAATGAGCAGTCTTGGCCAAGGGGAGAATTAGCCCTCAGATGGCGCCGCCCCACCGCGCCGGCTCAAGAACCAGATAAGCGCAAGCAGAACAATCCCGATTGGTAGGACATAAAGCAGAATAAAATTCGAGAATGGATTGATCCAGTCTTCAATTAAGAACTGCCAGCGTTCAATCAGCAGTGAAATGCGCGCCATCACCGTAAAACCGAACGACGCGCCGAAACCGATCATCAGTGTCCAAATACCAACCTTGGCCACCCCGCCGGTTACGCCTTTGTGTTCCTTGGAGAAGAAGAAGTAGATGAGACTGGAGATGATGCCGATTGCAATGAGGCTGGTATTGACCACCAAAGCCCAGTCAGTATCAGTTCCCGGAGCATGCAACTCGGCAAAGGAATTGATGGTGCCGAACAGTTGCTCGATGATTTTGGCTTTCATTTCCAGCGGGATCGCCACACCGGTCGCAATCCCCAGATAAAACGCCAGCGGATACCGGGAAATCCAGGACCAACGCTTGATTAATCGCGTCCACATCAAAAATCCGAGCATGGTGGGTATTATGTACCACCACTCGCCGATCATAAGCTTCTGCCAAATGTTCGGGATCACGACATTGATGTAGAGAATGACTACCCAGTAGCCCGCCGACACGCCGACCACCAAGTGCTCAGCGAATTTATAGAATGGATTGTCCTTGTATAAGAACGAAAAGATACAGAGGGTCAGTATCGCGGCAGCGGTAGTTGATATAGCTAGACCGTAATTCATGACCTACATCCCGATCCTCTGTTTGCGGCGGGTTGCGAAATACCCGATATTGCCGATAATGATAAAAATAATGATGATGGAGTGCGCGACCACCTGCACGCTCATCCCTTCCACCGCCTTGCCGGGCGTACCCACCAGCGTCTCGTACTCCGCCGCCCCCTGCAATCCACCGAGAATGCCAAAAATCTGGCCGGTCTGCAGATACGGGTAGTAATCCGTGGCCATTACTCCGGTAACGCCGATTGCCAGTGGCACCTGGTAGCGACCATTACCGTAGGAAATCCACCACTCGGTAGCGGACGTACCGGAAATATTGATAATCGCTTCGATATCGTCATAGTTGCGGATACCGTCCATCATTGGCAGCGAGTCCAGCGGCACGTTGTAATAATCATTGGGGAACGGAATCCGGTAATTCTGACCCATCCCAAGGATGATTAAGGCGGGGTACGGTTTATACCCAAGGAACACGTAGTCCTCGCCGCTTTCGGGTCGCGCACCGGTTATATCAAAATGCCGCTGCGAGGCGGTGTCGATGGCGGCCGCCGCCATACCGGGTCCGTTCTGGTGCAAGGCCGTAATGATGACTTTAATCTCGTTTTCGAAACACTGTTTGAGCACCGCCAAAGTCATGGGATGCAGTTCGGCCAGTGTAGACGGATCATAGTCCATGGCAAGATGGATATAATCACCGGCTTCCAGGCTGTTCATGAAGTCATAAATACTGCGGGCTTCTTCGGAGATGGGAATCGGGATGATTGGTTTGGCGATCACTGAGACAATCACGGCAACCATCATCAAGCCGTACACCCACCGGCGGTCGATCGCAAACATGCGTTCGAAAATATTTTGTTTGTCCTTGTTGTTTGCCATCAGTCTCTGCCCAAATAGGACCGCTCAACACCTAGAATGACTTTCATGGCGGTGGTGACGATCCCCAATCCTACCCCGATAATGATTGCCCGTTTGGCCGCCAGGTTCGGCACATTGAGGATCCAGGCGGCAGCCTTGCCGATCGGATCCGTTAATGGTCCCAGCGGGAAAAATCGAATCATCACAATGATCGCCGACACCAGGAGAATCGTCGCCAAAACCGACCGCGCGCGGAACGCACGATACGCCGCCGAGGCGATAAAAAACGCCAGCAACGAGAACATCGTCGCCGAAATCGGGATCATGATATAGTTGAACTGCCAGTCGAACGCCGGCCACAGCGACGGAACATAGTGGCCGAAGATCCCGGTGGCAATCATGGTGAATAAACCGATCATGGTCACAATCGAGTAGCCCCAGCCTTCCGAGCGGCGTTGTACTTTCGTCACACTCACTCGAACAAGCGAGATCACACCCAACATCAGCGCAAACGCGCCGATAATCGGCGGCCAGTCGAGCGAAATAAACTCAAAAAGGAATTCCGCTTTCTCGTGCGGCGAGAAATATTGCACGATCATGAACAGTCCCCAGACGAGGATAATCATTAATGGTACTTGTCGCTTCATGACCGCTCGTTCCTACCCTTATAAATCAAGCGAAAACAAATCGGTGATCGTCGTGAGGTTGAAAATCCCCGCGACAACGCCGATCGCCAGTAAAATCAAAAAGATTGCCTTGAAGTAATCCTGTGCTTTTAGTGTTCCCAGTAACACTGGTTCACGCCCCAGGTACGCCGAGGCGGCATAGAGTTCTTCCCCGATCAGCGTGTAGTCACAGGCGACGACAAAAAACGGCAACTGGGTAACCCGGTCGGTACCCGCGATTTGAATCGATCCGGCGATCGAGCCGGTCTCTGCCAGAATCAGTGATTCGGCGTAGAACACCCCGAGATAGAAATTGGTCGCAGTCTCGCGGCGTAACATCGTTCCGTTAACCGCCGCCACGTACGCAAACTGGTTTTGCGTGACAAAGTAGACCTGGTCCTCCTGGTAATCGTCGATCCGGCCGGCGTCGGCGTAAGCCTGCTTGACCGTCTCCTGTGCGATCGTCATCACGATTGGATCATAACAGGGGACCAGCAGTTCGGTCTGGTATTCGGCGACTTTCTTGGCCACGCGGGAAAGAATCGTGAACGAGGCAATGGTTGCGATTTCGTCGGCGACTCCCAGACCCAGAATATACAGGATTGGTCGACCCATTTCCGTCGCGCGCCCGATAGCCTCATCGACAGCGTTGATCCCGGCAAGGGGGCGGATGTAAAGTTCCTTGCCCCGCTTCGCCCAGTTAACCATGGTGAGCATCAGACCCATGAGCACAGCAATTGCGATCAAAATCCAGGTCTTGCCCCAATGATACCACTGACCATGTGACTCCACCGGACCCGCGATTGCGGATTCGCTGAATGAGCTGTCCACAGCGGTAGTCAAGACTTTAAAGCGAAATGGGGTGTAGTCCGGGGAGAAGTCGCTGCGGGTGGGGTTCTTACCGCCGCGATATTCGTATTCGGTGGAACCGGAGGGGACATCACCCAGTGTATCCCATTCGTCCTCAACCAGATGCCACCAAACGTTCCCTTCCTTGATCCAATCCGGATCGCTAGCAAGGCCTTCCGGTTCGTCAAGTGGTCCGCGCAACGCCGGTGTACGTAAGACATTGTACAGCAAGACATTATTGCGGCCAGCCATATCGTCGGGGGATTTTGCCCACTCCAGTTCAAAACCGTGCCCGTGATCGTTGCGGGCGTCTCTTGCCGTTAGATCGGAGATTGGACGTGGGGGAGGACCGGTCGGTTGGGCACTGATTGTGGTATCGGCGGTGGTGTCTACGTCCGTTTGAGCGTTAACGACCGGAGAAATAGCAACGCAAATGATTACCGCGAAGAGGCTAAGCCACAGTTGGGTTTTCCACCCCCGGATACAGTCACAACCCATCGCCGCCCATATAAACATAAATTGCAGGCTTAGGCAATAGAAAACACGGTTTTATTGTCGGAATGGACAACAGGAAAAGCCGCCGGCGCATGCAGGAAAAATGAAGCAAGCCGGGAGTTTGATCTCCCGGCCTTGAAATCGCTTCTATTCTGTATCACGCCTCAAGTCATGGTACTGATTCCGGCACTCGTTTTTTTATATGCAGATATGTCAGGTTAGGTTCCATAATGGTTACGGATCGAGAGGACGAGGATACTTGGCAGAACCTAACCAAATGACTATTAACAGCTTGTATGGTTTCCCCGTGGGGATCTGTTGAAAAAGGCAGGATCAAGGGATTTGCGTAGGTCGAAACCCTTGAGTCGTCCCGCAATGCGGGACGACGTGGTTTCGACAAGATCATCATCGGGAATTGTTCTGTCCCATTGCCGGAAATGCGATTACAACGCATGGTGTCGAAACCGCGTCAATCCCCTCCCGCTATGGCAGAATGGGATTGCCTCAAGGGTTTCGACCTACGAAAGGTAAGCAACTGACTGGTATGGTGCGTGCGAAACACACACCATGCAAATCTAATCCCAGAGCCCCGATTCCGGGAACCTCGACAAGTGGGTGGGCCACCCGGACTGGGGCACCCGGGCAAAGCAGAAAGCTGCGCTACCCCGGGATGGGGGACCCGGGGTATCAAGGTCGGGGGCACTCAGCGGGCTAAGTGTTTGGCGGAGGACCAATGTGAGGCACTGGAGCAATGCCATGATATGATTTTCTTTTGAGCCCGGTGAAAGTAATCCTCAGTATAATAAATACAATTAGTGTCAAGGTGGAAATTATTGCGAAACGCCATATAATATCAATGCTAAAGTAGACACCCCAAAGCATTGCACTGAGGAAACCAAAAATCCCACAGAAAAAAAGTGAAAATGTCATCCCTGGGCCAACGGCTGGCGTGGCCCTGATCTGAGGGAGAGCAAACAGCGATCCCGGAGATCAGGGTTTCTA
>CAYWVO010000007.1:0-82847 GCA_964461835.1 uncultured Ignavibacteria bacterium
ACGTTTGTCCGAAGCATATACCTACCGAGAGTGATCATTCATACCATCTCCTTTGGTTGTCGTGTTTTCCGTTGCGTCTCAGTTTTCCATCGTTTTGTTGCTCGTTCTAGTGCGGTCTACGAATTAAAGACAAAAAACGTTTCGCTTTTTGGGATTATGACGCCAGTCTTATTTACGCTACGCGGTTAAATGGTAGTGGTGTGATCAGAGATTGCCTGCGAAGCAGGTTGATAGGGAGCGAACCCTTAAGGAAAACTTCAGGAGCGCTTGCGACGTTTCTTTCTGGGTTTCTTCTTGCGCTTAATCCTCACGATGGTTCCACGGCAATTGGGAGCGCCGCAGTTACAGGGATAGATGCGTTTCGCTTCCGCTTCGGATTCTTCACACTCGTACTGGTAATCGTAGGTGAGCTCGACCCCCGGTTGGATATTATGGATGGCCTCGATAAAAATTCGCCCTTCGTCGTCTACCGCTTCACAATTGGGATCGCAAGAGTGATTGAGGTATTTGGCTTCGTTTCCCCGGACGCCGGCATCGATAACAAATCGATCATCGATTTCAAATAAAAACGTATGATGTCGATTCATGCCTTCATCATCATACCGCCGGTTCGCTTCCTCCCAGTGGATTATTTCGCCCTTATATTCAATAATGCGTTGGCCCTTGCGGATGCGCCGGGTAGCGAATGCGCCTTTCCCCTGGATCTTGGAATTTCGAATTTCGAAAGGATACAAGTTGTTGTTTCTCACGGCCATGCGTGTATGCTCCCAGTGGCGATGTCTCCTGCCGGTTTTCATGTACGATGGAGACCACGGCGATCTCCCGGTTGGTCTGCCTCAATCCAGTCGACCATTAAACAAAAGTATCGTAGCGGGGTCAAGTACCGGAAGCAGCTGACGTGCCCTCAGCGAATGTACCGGCAGGTTCGGCGACTCGCCCGGATGAGAATAGGGCTACTTTCTTGGGGAGAAAGCAGGGCCCGGCGCACCCTGCGTCGTTGACAGATCCTGTAATTTGGACGCTCTTCCGTCGTTTAAAAATTGTCTGAGTGCTCGCCGAGGTCAATGATTGAACAGGCAGCCGCGGCGGGCAAACCCTTGGCGCGGGCGGCAGCCAGCAACTCATCCGATTCAGCCCCCGGATTGAAAAACAGTTCCTCGGGATTGGCTTTTTTAAAATCCTCCAGTAATTTCAGACTCACCTGTGGCGGTAAATAGACACTGATACGGTCAATTTTCTCCGGAATGTCCGCCAGTGACTTATACACTCGCAGCCCCTCAATTTCTGTTTCCTTAGGATTTACCGGGAACACTTTCCAGCCTTGTTTGAGATGCGCACGCACTGACTTATTACCGTATTTTTCCCGGTTTGCTGACGCGCCGATGATAGCGACAGTCTTTTGTTGTGCGGTCATTATTGCCTCCTCGGCCCTGATACGTAACAGGGAGCGCGTCTATGGATATTTCGTCTTATACGAGGTAAACAAATTGCCCCATTCCGTTTTGAGGAACGTGTTGATAATTTTTTGCCCCACGGTAGGATACCAAAGCAAGTCGTGATAGACGTTCGACGCCGCCGGCGCCCAGACGACCAGAGGTGAATGCAAGGCGACCTTCTCCAAGAAGCGCAGCGGTCCTTTGCGCAGCATCTGATCGCCCCAGATAACCAGCGATTTGCGGGTCTGAAAATGGAGGTTTAAGTCCGAGATATCATCCCCGACCAAATCGATTTCGCGACGGTCCGCGACGCCCAGGTTGCGGTCATGACACATCTTAAGATAGGGAATAGATAGAGGATCAAATCCCATTATCCCTGCAGCCACCGCATCAATGGCGACCGAGTCGAACGAGGCCAGAATGACATTCCCCGGTCGCGGGATCATTGTCCGCGGGCCGGCCCCGTCCCCGCACACGGTGCCGTCCATGACCGCCAGCGTTTTCGGATGCAGCTCATTTTGCATCAGCATCAGGTCGACCAGCACTTCGTGGATATATTTATGGGCGTAATGTCGCACCTCTTTCAACAGCCCGCCGAAGGCATTTTTGATCGCCCCGGTTGTCGTAGAGTGACCGTGTGTCTTGACGGTCGGCAGATGAAGGATTTGCCGACCGATGAACATTCGCGGAATTTCAATACCCTCGGGGAAGATTTCGTTAAGTTTCAACAGTGGGGCTTTGAAATCATACACGGTCCACTCAACGTCAGTCAGCGGCACAAAATCCAATTGATAATGGTTGAGGACCGGATACCAGAGATTATTCTGTGCGCCCTGGCGGGGATTGGTAACTACAGTCTTGTTCTCAATCGGGATCAACCGCTTGCGGTCATATCCGTAATCGAGCAGCGCTTTAATGACGCCTTCCACCTGCCACGGTTGTGACGAACAGGCGGGGAAATATTTAGTCCACGAGAGATTCAGCTTCAGCAACGTATCGGTCTCGCGGTCCAATCCGTCGACTACACCAATCAAGTCCATTAAGCGGCGGTAATCATCCACCACCGTTTCCGGAGTCGTCATTATTGCCGCAACACGTGATCGCATCATTGGTTCTTCCTAACTCTTTCGTTGTTGATCGATATGATACGTGATACCGCCGGTTGATGTAGACTCACAGAGACAAAAAATGCCTTCAGGAACGGTTCTTCTGCGATGCATCCCGTTTCAAGGGCGGGGGTTGCACGGTCATGGACGGTGGCAGCGTGTCTTCCGCTTGAATCTCGTCAATGGATAGCAGCGGCCGTTGACCGGCCTCCTGGGAGGCCAAGAAGTCGGCAATGGTCCCGAAACGGAACTCTGCGAGCAGTCGCTGTAACTTATCGGCCGTTGTCCGCAAATTGGCGTAGTGGCGAAACCGGCGCAAAAATGAGAGCCGTGTCCGCGGCTGATCGGGATCGATTTCCCAGGGGTGGACGTAGACGATTGCCGGATGACCGCACCGATTGGCCGCGCGAATTGCCCGCTTCGTGTACCAATACGGAAATAATCGGAGATACCCACCCCCCGCTGCCGGAAAATTATAGCCCAGGATGCGCCAGGTGGTCATCGGGATCTCGTTGATGATCTGACCATCTGCCAGTTCCAAACGGAATGGGTACCGTGGCAAATGGGGGCACCCGTAGGTGTCATGATGAACCGGGAAAATGGACGAGTCGTACGTGAATCCGGATCGGGCGAGGATTTCCCAGGCCCAGGGAGTCTTTTCGCTCAGCGAAAAGCTCGGCGCCCGGTAGCCGATAATGTCGGTGTCTACAGTCTGTCTGATCGCCGCGAGTGATTGTTCGATATCTTCGGCGAATTCCGCCGGCGTTTGAGTGTAGGCCAGACGGTGTGCGTATCCATGCGAGGCGATTTCATGGCCCCGGCCGGCAATATGGCCGACCAGGTCCGGGAGTTTCTCGGCGATCCAGCCCAGAACGAAAAACGTCGCTTTGACATCGTAGTGCTCAAATAAGGCCATGAGATTCATAACGTTGGGCAGGACACGCATCTTAAATTTATGCCAGTCGGAGAATTTGATCGTCTCGGCCTGCGATTCAACCTGAAACCAATCCTCGACGTCAACCGTCAGCAAATTCTGCATGGCGGCTCCTTATATCCAATAATCCTCTGACGGTATTATCGGCCGGTTTGCTTGTAGCGATATCCGTAGTATTTATGATTATAATAGTAGGGTAGCGATTCTTTTAAATTATTAAGTACGATTCCCAGCAAATTAAGCTTGGTGTCTTGAATAATTTTCGTTGCACGGCCGGCGACTTCTCGCTGCGTGTCTCCGGCTTTAAGCACCATTACTACTCCGTCCACGGAACGCCCCAGCGTGATTGCATCATCCACCGGCACAAGGGGAGCACAGTCGATCACGATGCGGTCGAAGTAGAACGCGAGCTCTTCCAGGAATTCGGCCCAGCGTTTTGCCCTCAGCAATTCCGTTGGATCGTCAACGGTGGTCCCGGCGGTCATTATCTTTAAGTTCTCCAGGTCGGTAGCGCGCAGACAGTGCTCCACGGATGCCTGCTGCTGCAGGCAATCGGTAACCCCGTCGCGGAAGGGTTTGCGAAACATGCGATGGACCGCCGGACGCCGGAGATCGCAGTCCAAAAGCAGGGTTTGCTGATTGAGGTAGACCGCGGCGGTAATCGCCAGGAACGCGGCGACCGTACTTTTGCCCTCGCTGGTCAACGCCGAGGTGATCAGCACTGATTTCGGGCCGTGAATCTCACCGCCCGGAGTGGGCACCCAGCCGATATTGTCACAGATGCGACGAAACTCCGTGCCGACTACCGCTTCCTGGCGATAGATATCCAGCACCGTCGGGCCCGCCGGTGCTTTGGAGCGGTTTTTCTTGCCCTGCCCCGCGCGTCGGTTCGCTGACCCATCGGCTTTGATCCGCCCGGTCGGGGGTCGATTACTTTTCTTGTGGTCCATCGCCTGAGCGCTCATAAATGTCCTGATGATTTCCCGGATTTACCTGATCACCGGGAATATTGTTGACCTGTTGTGTACCTCGCAACGCGGCTCTTACCAGTAACGACAGCCCTTTGTCTTCGTTTTGCGCCAGCCGGCGATTGCGCTGGGCGGCCTGAAAGTCCGGATTGATGGCCAGGGCGCGATCGTATTCCTGAATCGAGCGGCGGTGCACCAGTTGCGCCAGGATCATATACGATTGGGCTAACCGATAGCGCAGGTCCGCATAATGGGGATGGAGACGGACTTCCTCGCGTAATCGGGCAATCTCGCCGGACAATTCGGCTTCCGTCGGCATAAATTTGTCGGAGCAGAGAGCGAGATCGAGAGTTGAAATCGGAATCGGTCGCGGGATTCCCAGCACCGCTTCTTTGGCCGCCACATAGGCGTCGAACGATTCCGGCAGCCGGTCTTCATCCAGGTACCGCTGACCCATAAAATATTTACTGTTCCGGAGAGCGGGTTCGATCACCGCCGCCTTCTCAAACATCTCACGTGACCGCTGTTTAAGGTCGACATGCATCTGATAGTTTTCACGCCGCACCCCGTTTAAGATATGTGCCAATCCCAGGTTATAGTAGGGTTGCCAGTAGTACGGGTTATGCTGGGCCGCTTTGCGGAAATAATCGACGGCTTTTCGGCACGAGGACAACGCCAGGTACACTTCTCCCAGCCGGTTTATATAGTCGGGATACCGGGGACGCAGGCGTACCGCCCGGTCCAGATGTGCCTCCGCTTCCTGGTACAGGTGTAACTGCAAGAAGCAGCTCCCAAGATTATACTGCGCTTCGGCGAAATCCGGAGCCAGTAAGACGGCACGTTCAAACTCCCGCCGGGCGTCCAGCCACATATTCCGCGAGGCAAAGAGCTCTCCAATATAATTATGCAGGGATGATTCGTGGGAATCCGTTGCCGTCTCTGATAAGCGAAAGATCCGCGCGGTCTCACCGCTGGTTTGTTCGTGCAGCTGTCGGAGCGCCGGGAGGACGCGTTGGGATGGCAAATCTGTTAACGACTCACCGAGGATTGAGGTGAGCCGAACTCCCTCGCCGAAAATATCACTGCGCAATCGTCCCGCTGCCGGGTCTACCACAGTTTGCACGAGGTACTCCCGTCCCACATGTTTCAACCGCGTGTTGAATCGCAACATATTAGTTGCCGGCTGTGATTGTGTGGTAACCGCAGGAGTCATACTGCCGGCATCGGAAAGTCGTGATGAACCTGTATCCGCAGAGACAAGTGGCTTGTTGGACGGTTGATCCGGTTGTGCTGTGGCATTCGTTATGTCGATGGAGACGGGCGCCCCCCTATCCTTTTTGGGCAAATTTCGCCTCCTTCAATTTTGTTACTTTCGGGAGGGTGGCCAGTACCCGGTATCCCAGATAATCCTCCATATCCTCGACAGTCCGGAATGAGCGATCGGTGTATTCGGTAATAAGCACCAGGACAACACCGATCATCAGGCCCACCATCGCCGCGGCCATGGCGATTTTTTTCCGGTCGGGGTAAATCGGGACCGTCGGTGTCTTGGGCGGTTCGATCATGGTATACTTCGATTCCGCCGCCGCCCGTTGTTCCGCCTGACGGATTTGCGCGCCGGTATACTGCTCCACGAACCGGTTATAGATATCGCGGCTGGTCGCCTCTTCGGTCTCCAGACTACGCAATTTTTGTTCGTATTCGGGGCCGGTAGCCATGCGATCGCGGATGCGGTTTACGATCCGATTCATCACTTGCTGCCGCTGTTTCAAGAACTCCAACTGATGTTGCAGGTAGACGAGTTCGACCAGATTCTCGTGTTCGGACTCGGTCAGATTGGCGAAGGTCTCATCGACAATGCGACTGATCTCCGCTTGAATATTGTTCAAGCCGGTGCCGAGCCGATAGTTGTAATCGACAATCGTCTTATCTTTCCAGGTATATCTCCCCAACAGACTGCCCAGTTGGTCGATTAAGTTCAACTGTTCAGACTTCAGTTCTGCGAGACGATCGGAGTAGATAAAATCTGCGCGGGTGACCAGTTCCTCGCCGAGCTGGTTTTCCAAATCCGTGATGCGGGCCTCCGCAGTGGAGTAAGCCAAATCAACCCGGTCTTTTTCGGCGGTAATGTCCTGTAGATTATACTCAGATTCGAGGGTTTCATCGACCACGTCGCGGGCTTTCTGGCTTTTGAATTCAACGAGCCGGGATTGCGCCTCTTCCCACTTACCGCGATAGAGTTCGAGCTGTTCTTCGGAAAACTCTCCCGCCACCCGAATCGCCGCCACTTCTTCTTTGATCATGCTCTCTCGGAAAATTTCTGCCAGATGTTCGACCGCATCGCGCGCTTCTTCCGGGTCCGTTGAGGTGAAGGTAATCTCCATGTGCTCATTGCCGATCAAGGTAACATCGATCGCCCCCTGCAACCGGGCCAGGAGTAAGGAGACAATCGCACGTCGTTTATCCGCCGGGGACGTGACTTGCTCGGCAGCTTCCGCCTCGGGCCCACCCTCGGCAAGGATTTCGTCCACCCAGCCCATTCGACCAATCAGTTGTTCCAGGTAAGCGGTGGAGCGCAGACGGCGCAAAATCGATACGGTTTTTTCCGAACGCGAGCGCATGTCCCAGCCCCGGTCGGCGTCGGGGGTTAACCCCCGAACGGCCCGCCCCAGGATACTCTGTTTACCCATGCGGACCAGCACTTTCGCTTCGTATTGCCGGGTCAGCGTGTAGGAAAATCCGATTGCTGTCCCGGTGACCAGGACAACCGCCAGAATCAGGTACCATTTTCGCCGATTGAGAATCTTGGCGTATTCGCCCAGATTAAGCCCGATATCGGATGATTTTGGTTCCGGTGCTGCCATTCCAGGGTACCTACCGAGTTAGAATTAACACCAGGGAAGAGACCGTTCCCGTGACTGCCAGGAGATTGCGAATACCCGCCCAGGTAGTGGAGAGGATTCCTCGGTCCTCCCTTGGCACATAAATCGCATCCTCCCGCTGGAGAATATATCGCTCCGGGCCGCCGGTCTTGCCATACGCTTCCAAGTCAATAATTCTCACTACCGGTTGTCCCGTGCTTTTCGAGACTACCCGGACCTTTGACAGATCGGCCCGGGGACCCGGCCCGCCGGCGAGGACTAATGCCTCGAGCAGGTCGATCCGCTCGTTCTCCATCGCGTGCCGTCCGGGGCTGGCGACACTCCCATAGATGTAATACGCTTTTTTGCGTTTTGATTGGTCAACGAATTGTTCTCCGCCGGTCCCGACCGGCAGGGGTGGAATGCGGACCGTGTATCCGGGGTGGAGGGCCGGCAGACGATCCAACTCGCCGGTAGCCAATATGTCGGCCAAATCGACATGGATCACACCACCCCCGGCCTCGGCCGAGCGCAACACAGTAACGTCGGTCAAATCGGCATCTTCTGCGGGGCCGCCGGCCAGTTTAATCACTTCCCACAAGTCCGGGATTTCCTCAAAATAAAGCATCCCCGGCGTATTGACCTGCCCCCCGACGAAGACGCTTCGACTCCGATATTCTACCACGGTGACCACGACCTGCGAAATATTCTGATTCACGCGGGAGATCCGTTCGACAATTATCTGTTCCAGGCGGCCCGTGGTCAATCCCACCGCCTGGGTCTCCCCGATAACCGCCAGCGTGATTTTGCCGTCCTGGCGCACCTTCACTTCTTGATCTAATTCGGGCTGTTGCCAATAGCTGACAGACAACACATCGCCGGGGCCAATGACATATTCTGCCCGCGCATCACGTGGCGAGATCAGGATGGCCGGCACTATGACCAGTATTACCAGTGAGACCAGCGCACGCCTCATAAGCAAATCCTCATTTTCCCCTACAGCATTAATACTGGCAGGAGGCTTCCATGCCCGGCGCAAAAATAACCGCGGTATCCCCCCCACTTTCTTTGGCCTTTAACAGGGCCATATCAGCACACCAAAATAGTTGTTCCGGGCCATTGGCATGGTCGGGGAAGACTGCCGCCCCCATAGAAACCGTTAAACGCTCGGACTGACGTTCCTGCCCGAGTTGAAATTCGTGCTCCAATATGGTCTGTCGCAGGCGGCTCGTAAAGGAAAAACAATCAGGGTGGGACGTTTCGGGCATCACGATGACGAATTCGTCACCCCCATACCGGCAGGGAATATCGATGGAGCGGATAGAAACCGAAAGTACCTGGGCCAGTTGCTGGAGTATTTGATCTCCTGCCTGGTGGCCGTAGCGGTCGTTGAGCATTTTGAAGCGGTCGAGATCAAAAATCACCAGGGAGAGGCAACGGTCGAACCGCCGGGCACGAGTGATTTCCTCGTGCAAACGCCGTTGGAAAAACCGCCGATTGAAGACTCCGGTGAGCGCATCGGTATAAGAAAGTTCCTCCAGCCGGGAGAGCCGTTCCTGGTTGTCCAGCGCCATCTCGAAATAGGTTACCCAGCGGTCAAGGTGGGCCAGGTTGGGGTGTTCGTCGCTGGTGCATTGAGATTTACCGAGCATCCCCACTATTGCATTGCCGCTTTTAGTTTGCGCGCGAAAACAAGCCATAAACTGATGACGGTTCGTGGGGGGGAGGAGCATTATCCGACCATTGGGCAAAGACACCGAGTGTTGTTGAGAATGGGAAATGGGGCATCGTGCAGCCGTAACCGGGATTTCCGTCTCCGCCAGGCCACGAGCCGTAATGATTTTCTGGCACCCGCCATCGATATACTGTCGGATGAATAATGAGCAGTCCACGCCGAACGTGTCTGCTACATTGTCGCTGAACACTTCGCAAAGCATCCGCGGGTCCCGGGCTTGCAGCCAGCGGGCGAGCACTCGTTCGGGCGGTGGGAGACCGGGTGGCGCGGCGCTGATTGACCAGCCATTGGGAAACATTCGGTGCGGGAGGGCCGATACCCGCCGATGATGACGGGATCGGGAACTGCCCAGTCCCGAACGCCATGTCAACTTGCGGGCCATGACTCGTCCCTCACGTCACGAGTGAGCCGACTTCCGATGTCGGCGATACAAACGAAAACGGGCGCGTCGGGCGAGCAATCGTTGGCGCCAGAGACTGCGAAACACATGCCACCAGCTGGTGGTGAGGCGCCCATCGGTGAATTCGCGGAGATAGTCGCGTATTTCCCCGAAATTTTGAAATGGATCGTCCAAGATTGCTGCACGGACTGCCTCATCGAGCGACACAGACGCAATCGATGGAACATCAGATGCGCTGTTCTGCTCTCGCTGTGGTTCCGCCGGCGCGGGCGGCGTCTCCTCGGTCTGTTGGAGGATGGCGGAGTCCTCAGCTTCTCCGTCGTCAAAATCTGCGATGGCCGCGTCCAGCGAAGAGAAATTGGGAATCAATCCATCGAATTCCAGCAGGTCGTAGATTTCCCGCACCTCCGGTGTCATCCGCGCCAGTTTGATATCGCCGTTATGATTACGGATATCTCGCAGCCGGGACATGAATGTCCCCCAGCCGGCACTGGAGATATAATTGGCGCCGGCCAAATCAATTAACAACCAGTACCGACCCTGGGCCATCAGCGACGTCAGCACCTCTTCCATGTTGCCGGCGGAAATCGCGTCGACCATGCCGTCGACCCGGACAACCATAATATCCTGCGTCTTCCCGGTGCGCGACACCGCAATCTTCAGCGAACTAGTGGGTGACGCCATTGCGCTCACTGACGATGAATACCCGTCCATACCCGTATGGTCGGGGGTTTTTGAGGGAATGTCAATTTTTTCTTGCCGCTGATTTCAAGTCAGGATTCGGCCTGTGGTACCGGGGGACTAATTTTTTCATACGAGACGGGTGGAAAGGAGATCCGAATTTCTCGATCCCCCCAGCTTCCATAACCGCGCAAGTGCAGTTGCTCGTTATCGTCGAATTGTGGAACAACTCCGGCGGGGGCGGTGGGAATAAAGACCTGTTGCCATACCCCTCCGATGAACTTTCGCCGGCTGGGCATCATGTATTGTGTACCGGCCGGTTTATTTTCGCCGGCCGGATAGACAGCCACCGAATCGATGGCAAAGCCTCGAATCAACTTGTAATCGGGTATATGTCGGGCGACCAGAGTAACGGTGACGCGAGAACCATACAGCGGGTGATCCGGTGAGAGGCTGGCATTCTCACCGGCCTCCCCCAAGGCATACCATTCAAGATCATTGAGGTACGCATGGCCGGTTGAATCGAAATCAAGCACGATGGTATCGGGCCAGTTGGGCATTTCGCTGACCCAGGCGGTCCGGCTTGAATCACCTGGTCCCATGAGCATATCCGCCCAGAGCATTTTTTCGGGACGCGCATCCGTTGTTGTGGTCTGCTGCTCCGGCGGAGGTGTTTTCTCCTCGGAACAGCCAATAACCGTCATAGTTACTAGACAGAAAATCATCGCAACAGCGATGTGACGTATTCCTGCGCGAATGCAGGTTAGTAAACTATTCGCGTCCACGTTGGTCCTCCCTACGGTCCGTCACGGTCTCTATCTGCCCGCCTGTTTGTCCGACTTAGGCAATACTCGTTTCAATTGGCTTTCCACGGCGCGCGGCGGTAGAAGGCCTACGGTCGCGGTCGTAAAGCGAACTCGCTCCAGGATGTCGGTGGCCTTGATATAGGCTTCCTCGCCCCGATTCATGTTGAGCAGATCCAAGCAATGCCCAATGATATTAATCAGAAATGTCTGATATTCGGCTTCGGTTTCGAATTCCAGCCGACCATCTCCCAGTTGTTCGATGAATTCCCGCCGCCGGTCAAATACCGGGAACTCATCGGCATGCGCGGCGGTTCGGTTGACATATTTCGGCGGATCGGCGTTGCCGTTCCAATCGAGGTACTGATAGGAAATCGGTGCGGTATCCCAATCGAGGCCTCCGATGTCCCATCCCCGGCGATCCGCCGCGAGTAACGCATGCGCTCGCCCTGCCGGGGCAGGAAGAATGGAATCGACAACAACGTCCCGGGGCAATCCCAATCCCCCTACAGACCGACGATTACCACTACTATCCAGAAATGCGAGTCGATAACTGCGCGCGGGTCGGTGCTGTTGATCCTCGGCGATGAACACAAAATCATGAATGCCGTCACCGTCGATATCCCTCCGCGGTTCGGCCGCAAAGCGAATACCTGCACCACGTTCACCAAACCGGTATTGCCACCGGGATTCCTGGTACATCGCGACAACGGCCCGGTCTCGCTCACCGCCCTGGGTTATATCAGAGAGCACGAATCCGCCAAAGGCGCCGTCAACTGGTGGACACTCCAGAAAATGCTCGACCCAGATTTCATTCGCCCGGACGTGCCGGATCGATAAGTTCTGCAATTCGTAGTATAGCGTATCGCAGGTCGGCTTCGCCGAGACTGATGATCCCGGAATGATCAACCAACAGAGTCCGCTGAGGAGAACTACCGACTGTATCACGCGCATAATGTGTCCCTACCCTGCGTCGCGGTTACCGTTCATCACAAAGAGAGATAATACAAAGCCCCTCGTCGCGCAATCAACAGGATCATCTTCGATCCCTCCTGCTCTGCGACAATTGACTTGAAATGCTCGACATTCTCAACCGTCTGGTTGTTGATCTCCAGGATGACATCACCCTCCCGCAGGCCGGAATACGCCGCCGGTGACCGGGCGAGAATATCTTTGACCAGTACCCCGCCGCTCCCGGACTTCAATCCTAACTGCCGAGCTTCCCGCCGGGAAATGTTCTCGACAACAACCCCTTCAATCTGGCTGACCCATTCATCGGATGATTCTGAGAGATAGACATATTCGGACGGGGTCTCCCCGATGGTGAGTGCAGTTTGCCATCGCCGGCCCCGGCGGACGTAATCAATGGTGACCGTCTTGCCGCTGGGTGCCAGCGCGATCCGATGACGCAGCCGAGCCGCACTGTCAACTTCGTGCCCGTCCAAACTGACGATGATATCGCCACGTTGCAGACCTGCTTTTTCCCCCGGGCCGCCCTCAATAACGTCATTGACCAGTGCACCGGTGATCCCGTCGGCTTCAAACGCGCGGGCAATATCGGGATTGAGGTCCTGGTAGGTGATGCCGGCCCAGCCGCGGACAAATCGACCCCGATCGATAATCGCTTCGAGGACGGTGCGTGCCATATTCGACGGAATCGCAAAACCGATCCCCTGATAGCCGCCACTGCGGGAGAAGATGGCCGTATTAACCCCAATGAGATTGCCCTGGATATCTACTAAGGCGCCGCCGGAATTCCCCGGATTGATCGCCGCATCAGTTTGAATGAAATCCTCATACTCCGCGATCCCGACGTTCGCGCGGCCCTTGGCGGAGATAATGCCCATGGTGACTGTCTGCCCGATACCGAATGGATTTCCTACCGCCAGTACCACGTCGCCAATCTGGGCACTGTCGGAGTCCCCAAATTGAACCGCGGGGAAATCCTCACCCTTGATTTTTAGCACGGCGACATCCGTTTCCGGGTCGGTGCCAACCAATTGTGCGGTATACTCTTCACCGCTGGCGCGGTAGACCAGCACCTCCGTTGCCCCCTCGACCACGTGGTTATTCGTCACAATATAGCCGTCCGGCGAGACGATGACCCCCGACCCGAGGGATCGTTCCCGCCGCTCCCGCGGGACAGAAAAAAAACGCCGCCCGAAAAAATCAAAGAACGGATCCGAACCGAACGGACTGCGATTGATCCGATCGCGCACAATACGCACGGAGGAAATATTGACCACCGCCGGAGCAACCGCCTCGGCAACATCGGAGAAAGACCAATCCTCGCCACCGGTCAGGGCGGGGGGCACACTAATTGGTCGTTCGCCCTGCTCTGAGGTTGAGGCCGGGACTGCCTGTCCGCTGTCCGCCTGATTTGCGGTCTGCTGCGGGGCAATCTCGACCGTCACCCCCAGCGCCAATCCCACCATAAAACACAGGACGAGCCCAAAGATGATTAAGCCCAGCGTGTGATTTCTGGTCATGATACCTCCTCACCATCAGCATCGTCTGAACCACGACCGGCGTGGGACCGGTGCGCCCGTACAGGGTAGCCGCTCAGGGCATGGACTGCAACCCGATTCCCCACGAAATAATCTGTTATCATGTATGATACTCGCCCACATCCTCAGAGATTCATCGTTTGACGCTTGCGCAATCAGACAAAAATCACCAATTTACGGCAGTTCGTCCATCTCAAATAGACCCCTGCCGAGGAGGTTCACGGGAGGAGATTATGTCGAGGAAGCAACTGACAGTCGGGTGTTTGTTGTGCTGTCTGTGTGCGGTACTGCTAAGTGTGCCGGTAGCAAGCCAGGCAGCGCCAGGCGAGGTGGTAAAGGAATACACTGCGCCGGGATCCTGTCCCACCGGGTTAGCCTTTGATGGTACCCATCTCTGGCTGGCGGATCGCAAGACAGATTCGCTGTATCAGATCAATCCGGAGACCGGAATTGTCGAGGCGGTTTTGCCGGCACCTGGATATCAGGTTGAGGGGTTGACCTGGGACGGCACTCACCTGTGGGTGCTGGATGTGGAGGAAAGTGTCATCCTCAAATTCAATCCACAAACCGGCATCGCCGAGCACACCATTTATGCTCCCTGTAGTAATCCGCAAGGGTTGGCCTGGGATGGGGAATACCTCTGGCTGGCTGATTTTCGTGCGGATATGCTGTATTCCATCTCCACTGAGGACGGTACTACTATCAACGAATTTGCCTCGCCGGCGGGCGAGCCCCGGGGACTGGTGTTCGATGGTACGTATCTTTGGGTAGCGGATCGACGTGATGATATGATTTATATGGTCACGCCGGATAAGGGACAGGTTATTCTTTCGTTTCCAGCACCCGGTGAATTTGCGCGGGGTATGGCCTTTGATGGTCAACGTCTCTGGAACGCCGATTATCAAACAGACAAGTTGTACTGCCTGGTACGCAAGGACGATGAGCAGTATGTTCAGACCGAAGGCAAGAAGCAGCGGCTGGAATATACCCACCAGTTCCGCAACTACGGGCCGGGTGAGGTGACCTCGGTCGACGTCTACCTCGCAGTCCCGGGGGATCTGCCCAACCAGACCTTGCTGGGGATGATCAACTACTCTCCGGAACCGGATGGGTTTCTCACCGACCGTTGGGGTCAAAAGGTCGCTCACTACCGTGGCGAGAATCTGACTGCCGGTGAGATGATGACGATTACGATGACCACCGAAGCCGAACTGTTTAAACTGCGGTATTTCATCTTTCCGGAGGACGTCGGCACGCTGCGCGAAATTCCTGCGGACATCCGCCGGCTGTATCTCTCCAACGAGAGCAAGTACCACACCGACGATCCCTTTATTGCAAAATCCGCCAAGGAAGCAATGGGGGATGAGGAAAATGCCTACTGGGTGGCGCGGAAAATTTTCGATCATATCATCGAACGTATGCATTACGAACTGGCCGGCGGCTGGAATATCGCCCCGACGGTGCTGGAACGCGGCAGCGGGTCCTGCTCGGAGTACAGTTTCGTGTTTATCGCGATGAGCCGCGCTGCAGGATTGCCGGCGCGCTACGCCGGCTCGGTGGTGATTCGCGGGGATGACGCCTCAACCGACGATGTCTTCCATCGCTGGGTCGAAGTCTACCTGCCAAATTACGGTTGGATTCCGGTCGATCCCTCCCGCGGTGACAAAGATACCCCTGCCGGACAGGGGAGCGCGATCGGATCACTCAATTCGCGATTCTTGATTACAACGCAGGGCGGCGGGGCCTCGGAATATATGGATTGGACCTACAATTCCAACGAAAAGTGGCAATCCCAAGGCAAGTGCAAGATCTACACTGAACATATCGGGGAGTGGTCCCCGCTGGAGGTTTCCACATCCGCCGGCGCACCACCGGCCGAGGAATCTCAGACCACAGCCACTGCCGGAGCTGATCCAAAGGTGTGTGAGGAGAAATAGTATTGGGATAAAGACCATGAACGATGGCCGGTGCCCGGCATGGGCATCGGCTATTGTCTTATTGAAAATCCAATACTGATCCGGATTCAGCCAGCGAGAGAAATGCCCGCAACGCCTCCGATTTCAGTGAAATCGTAACTTGCTTTTTCTTCAGCGGATCTCCGAGGAATCGCATGGCCTCATATCTGAGGTACTGGCTTGAAAAATCCCCCACACCGGCGTTATTGTTATGGCTATAGACAATGATCGAAGTATTATCGTCGAGAATAAGCTGGCCGCTCTTGGGGTACATTCGTTGTAACTCGTTTGGATTGATTCGCAATTCCTCGGCAGCAACGCGAATTTCTCGTTCGTTGTAGGCGGGGTAACCAGCGCTGATTTGACGGATGCTGACATGCCGAGCGGCAATGCGCCGCAGACGTGTTGGCATTTTAATTGTTTTGAACGGAGCATCCCAGGCGATATACCCAACCATTTTCAGTCTGACGTGATTTGCGGCAAAATCAATTTCCAGCCTTTGGGCAATAGGCGTATTGCATTCCTCTGGATCTCCGGCTCCAAAAATGATCACCGGCGTGCCAACCTGCACCGCCTCATAAACCATCTTCAGCTCATCATCATCGACACGGATACAGCCGTGGGTGACGTTCATCCCCAACAGGCGCGTATAGATGGTGCCGTGGATAAATAATCCACCACCCAGATCGAGCGAATAATCACCCAGTTCATTCTCGACCAGCCGATCAGTGGGATCAGTTGGGATTGGCAGCCCTTCCTCCAAAAACGCCCAATCGGGTTTGCGCCACACCGGATTTTCGGCTTTGCGGCGGACAAAAAAGAGGCCGTTCGGCGTGCTGAAATCCCACACCCGCAGTGTCCGGGGATCTTTGAATTTTGCTCCGGAACCGGCGGAGCAGCGGGCGGTGAGCAGCACGGAGTCCTGAGTGCGCAGGCTAATTTCCCCTAAAGCAACGTTGATTGTAATGTACGGCCCGCTCAGATCCAGCGGCCCGACTATTCGGGGATCTATCGGAGAGGGGGCGGAGAAATCGGAATGCACCGGAGTGAGGTCACCGGTGCCCGGCGCTTGGGATTGGAGGAAAACAATACTGAAGATCGCCGAGAGGATACCCGCTCTGATACTTGTCGAGAAAACCCTGCGCATACACATCCGGGGGTACCGGCCCGAAGAGAAGAGAGTATCGCAAAAACGGGTGCGACTACTTACGCCGGCTGATTGCCTGCTCGATTTGCAATCGCAACGAATCGGCTCGTACCAGTACCGAATCCGCCCGGGTCATGCACTCAGCGTATTTTTCTTCGTCAAGCAAGTCATAGGCGGTACTGAGTTGCTCGGCCAATGCCGCGATATCGTCTTTAAGCACTTTGAGGTCGGTCCGGGTTCCCTTGCCACCTTTGGGGGCGCGTTCAAGCAATGCGGCGCAGGAATCCACGACTGCGGAGGCTGAGTCGGCGCGATCGCGGCATTCCTCAACTCGCTGGCTCTTGACCTGACGGGCCCTCTCGGCCGCCCGTCCCGCCAACGACTCCACCCGCAGGAATTTTTCCCGCGCTTTGTTGTAACTGCGCAGCAGACTGAACCGTTCGTCCTGGCGTTCCCGCTCTTTGAGTGCGGCATCCAGGGTGTCCTGGGCGGCGGCGAAGGCTTCCGGGGCATAGGTGTCCGCCTCGGCCTGGCGGGCCTGTTCGAGAGCGTCCAGCGCCCGCTTTTCTTCCTCAACCGGCGGTTTACTACAGCCGGCGAATACCAGCAACATTAACGCCCACAGGACGACAACGGTACGTCTCATGATCACTCCCCCCAAATACCTCTCTATCTCAACTCCACCAAATAATACGTATCCTCGCGGCTACACCGTTATTCCCGGTTGCCGGGAACCTCATCACCAAGGATAACCAACTGTACCCGCAGACGTGACATAGCAACTCTTATTCGCGCTGTCAATACAAATTAAATGACAGACTGAAGATACAGCCAAAAGGCAGGATGTTTCGAATCAAGGAGCATGTGTGACAAAGGAACTTCGAACCTGAACAACTAATAACGTACTACTAGCGGAAACCGGGTGTTGCATCTCGGGGCGATGTTGGAGGACCATGGAATACCTGATCCTTAGCCTGGTATTGCTGGGCGCAGTATTGTTGCTGGTTCGTTTTTACACGCGTGAGGCGAAAACCGCCGGGGAGTGCCCATCATGCGACCGCTGCGCGCGCGGGGGCCAGCCGCCGTCAGAGCGACTGCAACAGATTGAATTCCCTGATTCTCAGGAATCCGAGTAGCAATAGTCTGGCCTACGCAACGGTAATTTTCCCCCTCCTGGATTCCGTGACCCGCCCCACAATGCAAGCATCCGTCATCCCCTCTTCATGCAGTCGAGTGAGCAGCTTCTGCGCCTCACTCTCGGGCAACGAAATCAGTAACCCCCCCGAGGTCTGCGCATCGCCGAGGAGTGTTCGCGTGGCCGGCGATAACGCCTCCGACCAATTTACCGTTTCCGCCACGAATTGCAGGTTGTTTTCCGTCCCGCCGGGAACGATTCCTATCTCCGCGATCTCGATCGCTTCAGGGATCAACGGCACTGAGGCGGCATCAATATGCGCATCCACGCTACTGGCAGCCGCCATCTCCTTGAGGTGACCCAGAAATCCGAAGCCGGTGATATCCGTGCACGCATTGACCGGAAACTCCCGCATGACGTCGGCCGCGCTGCGGTTAAGTGCAGCCATGATAGCGGTGATCTTTCTGGCCGACTCGTCAGACAGCATACCGCGTTTAAGAGCGGTGGTCAGGATGCCCAACCCCAGCGGTTTCGTCAGGATGAGAGTATCCCCCGGCTGCGCGTCGGCGTTGGTCAGGATGTTGTCGGGATCGATTACCCCGGTCACCGCCAAACCGTATTTGGGTTCGGTATCGTCGACCGTATGTCCGCCAATAATCACCACGCCCGCCTCTTTCGCCTTGTCATGTGCTCCTTCGAGAATGCGTTGCAGGACTTTCCCCGGTAGGCGATTGGAGGGAAAGCCGACAATGTTCAATCCGAAGAGCGGTGTACCGCCCATCGCGTAAATATCACTGAGGGCGTTGGCGGCGGCGATGGCGCCAAAATCATAGGGGTCGTCCACAATGGGTGTGAAAAAATCGACTGTCTGGACAATCGCGGTGTGGTCATCGAGACGATACACGGCGGCATCATCCATGGTATCTGTGCCGACCAGGATACGAGCGTCATCCGGTTTGGGCATGGAGCTGAGAATACGCTCGAGAACCTGGGGCCGCAGTTTGCAGGCACAACCCAATCCATGGGTAAAATGAGTCAACTTGACATCGCCACTTTTGGGTTTGCTTGGACGTGTAGTTGCTTCTACCGGTTTTAGCCGGTTGACACCCTCGGCAATGAGTTCGACCGCCCGGTCAACTTCCTCCGCCGTGGTCATCTTGCCGACCGACAACCGAACGGTCCCCATGGCGTAATCCTCCGGCACACCCATTGCTTCGAGGACATGAGAGATGTCTACTGAATCGGTATGACAGGCCGCGCCGGCCGACGCGGCAATGCCACTTAACTCTGAGAGTAACGTGTTGGCCTCAATACGCGGAAAACTCACCGAGAGCGTATTTGGCAGCCGCTGGTCCGGATGACCATTGACTTTGAAACCATCAATTCGTGTGGCGAGTCCGTCATGCAACAAATCACGCATTGCCCGCAGGTGACTCATGTTTTTTTCCAGATCACGGGTGGCCATGGCGCAGGCATGCCCAAGGCCGACGATTTCCAACACGTTTTCGGTGCCGGCCCGCCGGTCAGATTCGTGGTCGGCCCCGTGGATTAACTTTTGTAGCGTAATCCCACGGCGGACATACAGCGCCCCGATGCCCTTCGGGGCATACACCTTATGCCCGGCAATCGAGAGCATATCCACGCCCAATTGATCAATGCGGGTCGGTATCTTGCCGACCGATTGCGCGGCATCTGTATGCATGATAATATCGTGTTCCTGGGCCAAAGCCGCAATTTCAGCAATGGGCTCGATGGTGCCGACTTCGTTATTGGCGTGCATGATCGTGATCAGGATCGTCTGTGGCGTGATCGCCCGGGCAACGTCGGCCGGATCGACCAGCCCGTGCTCGTCCACCGGAATGTAGGTAATGTCGAAACCACGGGATTCGAGATAATTGCAGACTTTAAAGACGGCCGGATGTTCGATGTTCGACGTGATAATGTGATTACCCTGATCGCCATGAGCCAGGACATACCCGCTGATCGCATAGTTGTTTGATTCCGAGCCGCCACTGGTGAAAATAATCTCGTCGGTATCGCACCCCAGGGCCTCGGCTACTTGCCGCCGTGCCTGCTCCACCGCTCTTTTGGTCTGGATGCCGTACCAATGTCCACTGGAGGGATTGCCAAAATGCTCCTCCAGATATGGTCGCATGGCCTCCGCGACCTCCGGGGCGACCGGGCTGGTGGCATTGTAATCCAGGTAAATCGGTTTCATCAGTTATTCCTCGTCCGCCAGTGCTGCCCATTGGGGATACAGCTCCTCCAATTCGGCAGTTAAGTGTTTCTTCTCATCTCCCAGCTCGGCCAGGCGTTGCCAGTCGCTCTGAACTGTGTCCTCCACGAGCAAATCGTCAATTTCCTGCAAGCGTTCCTCCGTCCGGTGGATTGCTTGCTCTAGACGATTACGTTCGCGTTCGCGTTTTTGTCGGTCCCGACGTTGTTGACGCAATTGCTCCCACTCGGCACTGCCGGTTTTGGCCGGCTGTTTTTCCGGCGGTTCCGGTATCTCCTGCTGCCGGGCGATGCGTTCCCGATTTTCCGCATAGTTGCCGAGGTGAACTTGTATCGTCTGCTGCTGAATGACGGCGAGCTTAGTGATAATTTTATCGAGAAAATATCGGTCATGAGAAACGACCAGCAGCGTGCCTTCAAATCCTTGCAAGGCATTTTCAAGGACCTCCCGGGAGGGGATATCCAGATGGTTGGTCGGTTCGTCGAGGATTAAAAAATTGGCCTGAGTCAGCATTAATTTCGCCAGTGCCAGCCGTGCTCGTTCTCCGCCCGAGAGAGTCGCGACCGACTTGAACACATCCTCACCGGAGAACAAAAACCCGGCGAGAAACGACCGCAGTTCGAAGGCCTGAAATTTCGGATGTTCGTCCCAGATCTGATCGATGACGGTGCCTTCATCTTTGATCAGCTCCAGGTTCTGATCGAAATACCCCGGCTTGACACGGTTCCCCAGCGTTATCTCTCCGGTGAAATCGCGATCCTCCCCCAGAATCCCGCGCAGAAACGTGGTTTTGCCGGAACCGTTGGGACCGATCAATCCGACGTGGTCGCCGCGTTCGATTGCCAGTGAGACACCGTGCAACAACGTCCAGCCGGCCATGGCGCGTGAGTAATCTCTGACGGTGAGCACCTCGCGATAACTGGCCATGCGGGGTGAGAACTCGATGTTCATGCGCTCTCGTTCGGCTTCGGGTTTTTCCTGGCGTTTCATTTTGGCGAGGGTCCGGCGGCGCGATTGCGCTTGTTTGGTCTTCTGGCCGGCGATGTTGCGCGCGATGAAATCCTCGATCCGGGCGATTTCCTCCTGTTGACGTTCATAAAGGTCACGTTGTTTTTCGCGACGGCGTTCCCGTTCAGCCCGGTAGTGTTCATATCCCGGGCCGTACCATTCAAGTCCGGCTGGGGTCATTTCCACGATCGTCTGTGCCACCCGGTCGAGAAACACCCGGTCGTGGGTAACGAAGATCACCGCTTTGTTGCTCTTGCCGATAAACTCTTCCAGCCATTCGATCGATTGCAGATCGAGATGATTGGTCGGCTCATCCAACAGGAGGACATCATCATCGGCCAGGAGTACCCGGGCCAGTTCCGCGCGGGTGCGCTCACCACCGGAAAAAGTCGCCAGGGACTTTTTATATTCATCCTCAGTGAAGCCCAGCCCGGAGAGCGTCACGCCGACCTGATGTTCCAGGGCGAATCCACCGGCGGCTTCGTACTCGTGTTGGTATTGCCCCAGCTTTTGTGTCAGTGCAGCGTTGCCCGGATCGGCGGCGAGTTGGGTGGAGATATCGGCGATGGCCTGGCGTTGGGCGAGAATATCCCGTCGTCCCTCGGCAACGTAATCAAAGAGCCGTTCGCTCAATCGCAGATCGGGAATCTGCTGCAGCCATCCGACTTTGACCCCTCGTCCCCGGGTGACTGTGCCTTCGTCGGGTTCCAGATCGCCCGCCATAATGCGCAACAGGGTGGTTTTGCCCACACCGTTGATCCCAAGCAGACCGAATTTGTCACCGGATTTAATTTCCCAACTGATATCGGCAAACACTTGGCCGTCGGGGAATTCCTTGGCGACGTTGTGCACAGAGAGTAAAATCATCGGAGTACCACGGACCGGTCTTCCGGCGATAGCCGGCGATCAACGGGGAATTCAGGGCCTGTCTCAGGAGGCCAGGTCAGGAGGCATCTCTGATTTGCGTGTCCGGGCCAGCAGCATCTCCAGCGCAATAAGCGCCACGGCTGCCCAGAGAAAAATTTTCCAGAGTTCCTGTCCATACCGTGCCGCCATCACTGCTTCGGTAATATTATCGCCCGCGTCCAAAAATGTCAGGGCCCGGCCGGGAAGCCGTTGGACTATTTCCTGCTGCGTAATCGGCTGCACATCCGTTTCATCCGGGTCAATGTTTACCGCAAATATATCAACCGGCTGGTCTCCGTCAAAGAGCGTGTAGCACCCCGGCATTGCGAGCGGGGGGGTCGTGTACGTCTCGACCGACCCGGTCGGGCTGGCCGCAAGTTGTTCTTCCCGGCCATCAGGATACCGTAGAATCAACGGTTCACGCCAACTAAGCTGTCGGGGGCGGGTAACCGGCCTCCCGACAGTGGTGCTTTCTGCCTGTTCTCCCAGTTGCGTGGCAAGATATTCGACCGTGCGACCCATGAGCGGCACGAAAATTGAGTGAAAGGCGATGTCGGAGTGAGTGGGATCCAGCGGTGCAGTCCAGACCAGCAGTTTGCCCTGCCTGACCGCGGCTTCGATGAGCGCGGGACGGCCATCCGCGCAGCGCAACACCGCACGGACTCCCGCTAGATTGCCCAGTTCAAAAGTCGAGTAAAACTGAACGTCAGGAATTTGTTCATCCGGAATTTCCTGATACACCGAGAGGATGGGGTGATTCCAGCCGCCCTTTTCCAATTCATAGTAGGTTTCATTCGAGGGATATCTTTCGGGCACTGCGGTGAAGGATGAGGTGAAATAGGGCCGCAGAATATGTTGATTGAAGGCGGCGGTATCGACATCCGGCCCGGAGAACAGTGCCACACCGCCGCCGGCCCGCAAAAATCGGTCCAGTTGTTCCCACAACACCGGATCAAGCTCGCGAAAATTGGCGAGCAGGATTGCATCGTACTGGGCGAGGTTTTCTCGCACCAGTCCGTCTACGTCCCGCTCCACCACATTCACCCGTCCCTCACCGGTCGGATTTATCGCCCGGCGGAGAAATTCCCGTCCGGTCGGATAATCTGAGGCCAGGAGGACCTCCAGCGTTCGCGGAATGTGGATCGCAAAGTAGTAGCGGTTATCGACTAGATTGTCATCGTCGGCAATTTCGATATATCCAGCATGCAGCCCCGGGGCGTCGATCGTCAGACGGAATTCAACGCTTGCTGATTCGTTTCGCGGCAGGGTGACATCACTCTGTGCCACCCGGCGCCCGTCGATAAAGGCTCCGACCAGCATATGATCGAAAGATTCGTTGCACCGGTTCTCAATTTGGGCGCGCACCGTAAACGGGACCTGGGCTTGGATAAGATCACCGGAAAATTCCAGACCCACCACCGCGGCGTTGACCGCCCGGTCATCGCTGACATCGATAAAATAGATTCGCGGCGGACGCTCGGCCGTCGGTTCGGGCAGTCCGCCGGTCGTAGTGAATCCCACCCGTGACATATCGGAGAACACGAAGATTTCCCGATTCAGGTTCTGTGATTGGGTGAGGAGTTCCTCGCTTTCGGCGATCGCAGTCATCAAGTCGGTGCCGCTGTTCCCTGGCGACAGTTCCACCACCTCCTCCGCCACCCCGGCAAAATCGGCGGTCGGCGAAGAGAAATAGGTGTCGTCGGCAATCTCACCCCGGATAACCTGGTCACCCTCTTTGAGTACCTCCAGTACCTCCGGCTGCCGGTGTATCGACCGCTCAAAAGCCGAGCCGTCGGCGGTTCGCGTATGCATGCTCGCGGAGATATCCGTCAATAGCGCAACCGTCGTCTTCGCGTGGGAACCTAAGGAGGCGAATGTATCACCACGCATGGAGGGCCGGGCAAAGGCCAGCACCAGCAGGACTACGATCAGCGTGCGGATCAGAAGCAGCAGCCATTGTCGTAGCTTGAGCCGACGCATTTTTGTTTTCTGCAAGTCCCGCAGGAACATCAAGGAGGAAAACTCAACGGTACGTACTCGCTGCCGGTTGAGCAGATGGATCAACAGTGGCGCCAGTGCGGCTGCTAATCCCGCCAGAATAATGGAATTGAGAAAGTTCATAAATTAGCGATAGACCCGATTGAGATACCGTTTCGCCAGAGTTTTCGTACGATACCCCGCGGAAAGCTCGAATACCCGTTGGTAGTTTTCCACGGCGGCCGCACGATCGCCGGCCAGGTCCGAAGCTCTGCCGCGTCCCAGGTAAATCCGCGCAACAAAAGCCGGCCTGGTCTCGAAGAATTCGGCGGCGTCGTAATAGATCATCGCCGAATCTACTTTGCCCATTTCGGTCAGGATTTCCGCCATTCGTAACAGGTATCGCGGATGGTCGGGATTCTGCTGTAGAAGACGGTTGGTCGCATTGCGCGCCCGCTGGAATTTCGCCTGCGCCGAGTCGGGACGAAAATTAAGCCGGTCCAGCCGCCCCAGGTTGAGCATTAAGTCGGCGTAAATCGGGATCGATTCGCCACGGCCCAGACCGGTTTTCCATAGCGTGCGAGCGGAATCTTCCTGGCCGTGCAGGTACATGATCTCACCCATGCTCAAAAAAGGCGCAGATAGTGTGGTGTCCAGCTCGATGGCTTCCCGGAAATACCCCATCGCCGCGTCAATGTCGCCGACCATGACCGCCATATTTCCACAATATTGGTGATAGGGGCCGTTGTCCGGCATGGCTTTAACCAGATTCTTGAACCAGCGATAGGATTCGGCATGACGGCCAAAATTGACGTACACGCCCGCCAATTCATGCATCAATGACGGGTGCAAAGTGTCACCAAAGATTTCGACCAAATTCAGCAGATGTTCCAACTGCTCGGTAGGGCGGTTAATGGCCTGTGCCCGATGCGCGTAGTAAACGTATTCCGGGTATTTGAACTCCCGCTGCCGCAAGTGGCGCAGCCACTGTTGTTCCCACCACTGGATGGAATTGCCGGTTATTTCCTTAAACGTGGATTCCATTGTCAGGTCGGTGGCCCCTTCATAGAGATCGCGGAACTTCGCCACACCGATTGAATCGATGAGAAAATGGACAAATGAGGCCGATTCATAATAGGCAACCAGGGGATCAACCGCCCGGTAGTCCGCCGAGATCAGCAAATCATCGAACGGGACCAGTTCGCCGCTCTGCAGATATTCCTTCGCGTAATAGTCGGCAAAATCAGTCCAGCCGGCGACGCCCCAGGAGAGGAACCGGGGGGCGAAGCCCCACCAGCGATAGAATTTTAGCAGGTTGGTAACGTGTGGATCGATGGTGTTAGCTGCCTGATTATAGATCCCATATCCTGCCAATCGGCCCGGATTGATGGCGAATCCCAGCCCGCGTTCATAGTCAATGGTTTCGACCTGGCACGGACAGAAGTAGTAATGCACCTTGCCGGGGAAATGGAAATCGAACTGCTCATGGACGGTCTTGTATTCTTTTTCCAGGAAATCGCGCAGCATGTTCCAGTGCGCATCAGCCAGCGAATTCGGTACATAATAGAATTCAAAAAACGCGCTGGGATCACTGGGCCAACTGGTTGGATTACCGATACCTTCGCGGCACTCAAAGGTGACCTCCGTCGGCCGGGGCGTCAAGAGTGCCCGGTAGTATGAATCACTTTTGCCGGGAATGGAATCGATAACAACAGGTACACCGAATTCAACATTCACAATTGCCGACCGCTGCCGCACATTGGTGCCCATGGTAGCCAGTTGGTATTGCAGCTTCACCGAGTTGGAGTCCATACCGTGGGGCAGCAGATAGATGCCAAAATTGCCCTGCAGGCCGTAGACTTCCTCTCCCTGCGGAACAATAACCGTGTTGGAATCCACCCAATCCGAGATCAGCTCATCGGTCTGCAAAAATTCTTTCACCCGGATTTCCACTTGGACCGCCGGTACGCCCCACACCGGTGAGGCCAGCGCCGATGCCGTGATGACCAGCATGGCACACATTACGTATCGATTATGCAATTGTCTTTTCATCGTTCGCTTAGGCAATGGCACTGGCCAGAACCTGAGTCAGGCGGTCAACCGTCTGGTTGTTCGTTTTGCTTTTTTGACCGTTCTCTTTTTTGCTGTTGGTCGAGCCGCAGCACGCCGCAGAAACGCCAGGTTCATTTTATCCATTTTGATTGGCTGATCTTCTTTCGGCGTTTCCAGAATTTTGGGCACGGTCAGAAACCGGGGGTCCTGCATCAGGAAACCAAATGCAGCTCTGCCGATTTCTCCTTTACCAAGATGGGCATGGCGATCGCGACGGGATCCCAGCTCCCCCTGCGAATCATTCACATGCCACACCCGAACTCGTTCCAATCCGACCGTCTCGTTACATTCTTTCATTGTCGCTTCATATCCGCCGGGGGTACGTATATCATACCCGGCCGCAAAAAGATGACACGTATCCAGACATACCCCGATCCGCGCCGGATCTTCCACTAATTCCATTATATGAGCCAACTCAGCGAAGGATCGGCCAATTGTGGTCCCGGCGCCGGCGGTCGACTCCAGGCAGAATATCGTCTCTCCCTCAGGCGCCGTATCCAGAACGTCGTTTAATGCCGCCGCAATGCGCCGTGAAGCGACCTCCACACCGGAACCGGTGTGGGCGCCGGGATGCATGACCAACGCGTCGATGCCCAGGAGGCAGCAGCGTTCATACTCCACACGTAGTGAGGCCAACGATTTATGATACAATTCATCGCTTGGTGAACCGCAATTGATCAAATACGAGGTATGCGACACCTGTGGTGCGATGCCGGTGCGGCAAACTTCCTCGTGGAAGCGGTCGATTTCCTCGGCGGTCAACCTTTTTGCCCGCCACTGATTATTCGATTTGTTGAACAACTGTACGGTTCGACAGCCTGCTGCCTCTGCGTGTAAAATCGCATTGTACACACCGCCGGCAATTGACATATGTGCCCCGATCAGGGGATTTTTGTTCATTCGTTCGTGTGCTGTCATTGACATTGCGTGCAAAATTAATAGAGCCGGTGGCGTTTTGCCAGGTAGTTGAATAAAGCGACGTCGTAGGCTTGAGCCGTATCGATGGCGACGTAATCGATGTACGCTTGGCGACATTGCCGGGCGTATCGCTCCATGAATCCCTTCATGGCCTTCTGATATTCTCCCCGAATCTGCCACGGCACGGTGCTGATTTCCTCCCCGGTCTCCATGTCCTTGAAGATGGTCTCGGAGGGGAAGGACAACTCCCGCTCGTACGGGTCGAGGATATGGAATACAATCACTTCGTGGTGGCGATGGCGAAAGTGCTTCAATCCCGTCATCACGCGTTCGGGATCGTCAAACAAATCCGAGAGCACAATAATCAGCCCGCGACGCTTAATGCGTTCGGCCATCTCGTGCAGCGCCACGGCAATGTTGGTGGTATCCGCCGCTTCCAGTTGTTCGAGGTTTAATAGTAGTGGATGGAGATGGCCACTGGTCGATTTGGGTGGAATATAGTGGCGAATGCGTTCAGCGTATGACACCAATCCCACCGCATCACGCTGCTTCAACATCAAAAAGGCCAGCGCGGCCGCGAGATACGAGGCATACTGTAATTTGGTTATCGAGCCGGAGGTGTATTGCATGGAGGCCGACGTATCCAACAAGATATACGCCTTGAGATTTGTTTCTTCTTCGAAGCGTTTGACATAGTACCGGTCGGACTTGGCGTAGACTTTCCAGTCGATGTCACGGATCGGATCACCCGGCATATACTGCCGGTGTTCGGCGAATTCCACCGAAAATCCATGGTACGGTGATTTGTGCAGACCGGTGATGAAACCCTCAACCACCAGGCGGGCGCGCATCTCCATCGATTTCAAGCGGGAGACCACCTCGGGATCGAGGTACTTACGATAGTGGTCTGTTGATCTTGCCGGCATTACCTACCCTTTGCATCCGATTCAATCTGCGCCATACCCTAACCCAGGTGATACGCAGCGAATACGATTCGTGGCGCGAGAAATATCACAGCTCGCAATCACGATTCCTGCTGGAATACATTCAGAATTTCGCCATAGTAGATGTCGTGATGGTCACCCGTTGAATAATAGGTCGTGCGAATTTTATGATCGAGTGTTTCCGGGAGCACCGTGTTTTTGTGGATGCTGCGGCATTCATAGATGATCGGACATTGGGCAATGTGAGGGACATCCACCTTTTTGCCCGGCTTCAAGGTGAAATTACACTCGACAAATTTGTCGGTATCCCGGCCGGACTTGGTCCCACAAATCGTGACCTCGGCCCCCATATCGGCAGTGGGGATATTGATGGTGAATTCGGCATTTTCCTCCAGCAGGTGATGAGTAAACCTACTTGGTCGTACAAAGATAATGAAAATTGGCATGCCCCAGATGATTCCCGGAGTGCCCCAGCCGATAGTCATAACGTTCGGATTGTCGACCCCCGCCACCAACAGCGCCCCAGGATCGTTAAGGCGGACAATAGCTTCCGGTAAATGGCGAAAGATCCCCACATCATCTATTTCCATCTCCAGCTCCTTTGGCAGTCAATCGTCACAAATCCTTATACGATTGCAGGGTAGCGAAAATCCATCAAACCGTCAAGAAGTCCGCAGAATCGGCCCTGGGCGCTGACAATAAAAAAGGGCGGCTCAGCCGCCCTTTATACCAACGAGTTTGATAACGCTTAACGTCCCCGGCGGATTTCCTCCAGCTCTTCTTCGAGATCTTCGCGGAGTTCCTCGAGTTCCTCACGCAACTCTTCCATAGCCTCCTCGAGATCCTCTTGGAATTCCTCATATTTATCCCACTGACGGAAATGAGGGACTCGGACAATGTTTGGCTTGGCAATTCGCGGTTTCCGGAGATGGTATCGATTGGTAGCGTACCCATCCTCCTCAACTTCCACCGCAAACGTCTGGCGGGATTTATCGCGCACCACGACAATTTCGATTGTGTCGCCTTCCTCATAATCGGCAATTTCATCAACCACATCGACCGGTTCTTCGATATCGTGGCCGTCAATCTCGACAATCACGTCTCCGGCTTTCAGTCCTGCCGCTTCGGCGGGGCTATCCTCGATCACTTCATCGATGAGCACTCCCGCCTCGACCCCAAAGTAGTCGGCGAGTTGGGGATTGAGTTCGTACAGAGATACACCAATCCGGACCTTACCCAGTTTAGCCAAGTAGATATCATCGTCATCACCGAAAACCTCAATGCGTGGGACGTGGATGCTGGGGGTCCTGAAACTCCATCTATCGCCCCGATGCCGGCGGGAATAGTAGTCCGGATCGCTCTCGCCGATAACAACCTCCATGGCGCGGCGAGCACCGCCACGGATGATTTCCAGGGTTACCTTGGTATCCGGCTCGGTGCGGCGAATCCAGCGGGTGAGACGGCCACTGGTGGTGACGGTCCGTCCGTCATACGTGACAATGACATCGCCCGGCTCCAGCCCGGCTTCTTCCGCCGGAGAATCGTCGACTACGTCATCGACAATGACGCCATCCTCCGAATCGAGGTCCCATGCTTCCGCCAGGTCTTCATCCACCTCCTGGATATAAACACCGAGCCACCCCTCCATGTCGGCCTCTTTTTTCTGTGCGAAGGCAGTGCCGCTAAGGAAAAATACCATAACGAACGCGCCAATAAGGGCTACCGTGAAAGCCGACTGCCATCTCCGAACAACCATTTTGCCTCCTTCAGTTACTCTTTATTTTTTAGTTGGTTATTGTACGGACGCTCAACCGGCAGAGTTCCCGCTTTTTGCTTTCCAGGGTATCTCAACTGGACAGTTGTCACCAGCAAACAAGAAACCTGATGACTGCCATGGGGATTCGGCGGAGTAATACTGCTATAATTCCTTGCAATACAAAACATTACCTTGCGTATTTCCTGAAAGGAGTTTTTCTGTGTGCAGATTGAATGAAAATGGTGTGATGATGGCTGTACTCGCCGATGACACAAACGGTGGGAGGTTTTCATTCCGGCCGCCCGACGCGGTGGATATCGTATTGATGGTTTTTGATTTGTCGGCCAATGGTCAAAGGTGCTTATTGCCGCAAACGTTTTTCCAGGGAGGGAAACGGTGAGATACGAAGTCAAAAAACTCGGTGTCTTCTCGGTTGTCAAAATCAGCTTCATCGTGCACGGGGTCCTCGGCGCGGTTGGCGGTTTCCTGGCGGGATTGATGTTCGCCTTTTTCAGCACGATGTTGACCAATATGCCGGGATTGCCACCGGAAATGACCAGCGAACTTGGCCCGGTCGGGGGCGGGATCGGCATTATGATGATCATCATCATGCCTATCATGTATGGTTTTATCAGCTCAATCGCTGGCGTGATCTTTGGTTTTATCTTTGGGGTGGTTTACAACGTCGTCGCTCGGCTGTTTGGCGGAGTCGAGTTCGAAACTGACATGCCGGGGCACACAGTTGTGCAGCAACCACAACAACCACCGACTTCCCAAGAAAAGCCAAAGCAGGAGCAATCCGAAGCGTCAAAGCCAGTACCACCGTCGATGTTTGAATAGCTTCCGATTATTTATATTGCTACTGAAAGTCACCCGCAACACGCAGGTGCCTGAATCGTAGGTATCTCAAACCCAGTGACGGACAGGACTATCATGGCTGGCAGTGAACACACCGAAAAGACCGCGGCGACACCCGAATCGCTGGACTTCATCCGCTCGATCATCGTGCACGATCGCGAGACCGGCAAGAATGACGGGCGTGTGCATACGCGATTCCCTCCCGAACCGAATGGGTACCTGCATATTGGTCATGCCAAGTCAATCTGTCTGAATTTCTCGCTGGCCGAACAATACCAAGGCCTGTGCAACCTGCGATTCGACGATACCAACCCGATCAAAGAGGAGCACGAGTTTGTCAACTCAATCATTGAGGATATCCACTGGCTTGGATTTGATTGGGGTGATCGGCTGTTTTACGCCTCTGATTATTTCGGCAAGCTGTACGAATTCGCGGTACGGCTGGTCAAGGCCAGCAAGGCGTATGTGGATGACCTCACCGCCGAGGAGATCCGTGAATATCGCGGCACTTTGACTGAACCGGGCAAAGAAAGCCCGTACCGCAACCGCTCGGTGGAGGAAAACCTGGACCTGTTGGAACGCATGAAAGCGGGAGAGTTTCCCGATGGTTCTCGTGTGCTCCGCGCCAAAATCGATATGGCGGCGGGCAATATCAACCTGCGCGATCCAGTCATGTATCGCATTTTGCACGCGGCACATCATCGCACCGGTGACGACTGGTGTATCTACCCGACCTACGACTGGGCGCACGGGCAGTCCGATTCGATCGAGGGTATCACCCATTCAATTTGTACCATCGAATTCGAGGCGCATCGCCCGCTCTACGACTGGTTTTTGGAAAACCTGGGAGAACATCACCCGCAGCAAATCGAATTTGCCCCACTGAATATCAGTTACACCGTACTTAGCAAGCGCAGGTTACGGAAGCTGGTGGAGGATGGTCACGTCAACGGCTGGGATGATCCGCGCATGCCCACTATTTCTGGGATGCGCCGTCGTGGCTATCCGCCGGAGGCAATCCGCGATTTCTGTGACCGGATCGGGGTGGCCAAGCGAGAGAGTACCGTCGATTTTGGGCTGTTGGAGTACACAATCCGGCAGGTGCTCAACAAAAAGGCTGCGCGCTACATGGCCGTGCTGCACCCATTGAAAGTAGTCATTGAGAATTACCCCGAGGGCGAAACCGAGGAACTCGACGCAGTCAACAACCCGGAGGACCCGGACGCCGGCACGCGCAAAGTACCCTTCGGCCGGACAATTTATATCGAACGCGGTGACTTCATGGAGGACCCGCCGAAGAAGTTTTATCGCCTCGCGCCGGGCCGTGAAGTGCGTCTACGGTATGCATATTTTATCACCTGCACCAAGGTGATCAAAGACGACGACGGTAATATCGTCGAGTTGCGTTGCACCTATGATCCCGCGACGCGCGGGGGGAACGCCCCCGACGGCCGCAAAGTCAAAGCCACAATGCACTGGGTCGCCGCGGACTCGGCAATCGATGCCGAAGTACGGGTGTACGATCATCTGTTCGCGAAAGAAAATCCGAATGAGGATCCCGAGGGCGAGCATTTCACGGCCAATTTAAATCCGGAATCATTGAAGATTCTGACCGGCTGCAAGCTGGAACCGGCATTGAACAACCTCGATCTTGGCGAAGCTGTCCAGTTCGAGCGCCTGGGTTATTTCTGTCTCGACCCCGACACCACCGATAACCATTTGGTCTTCAACCGCACCGTCACCCTCCGTGACACCTGGGCCAAGATGCAGAAAAAATCATGAAGTGTGCGCGGCAGACGTCTCGTCTGCCCGTACGATGGTAATGTGCGCGACCGGGCGGCAACCTGAAGGTGTCCCGCCTTTGGCAAAAGCACTTTGGGGTTGAGAGGACGATCAAATTAGGTACCCCACCAAGAGCGACAAGGCCGCCAGGACTTGGCGCGGCTGGTGGGTCGGTAAATTCCCCGCGTTGCCGCGTGCGCTCAGAGCACGTACCCCATACATCAGCCCAAGGGTTGATCACCACGAACATACGATCGAAAGTAGCGTAGGTCGAAACCCCTGAGGCGCCGCAGGCGGCGTGGTTTCGACGTCATACTCTGGCACCAAATCCCATCGCACCGGCCGGGCTCCTCAGCTGAGCCAACATGTTACACTAGATTACTGACCCACCAGTCGCTCTCAGCCCGGTCGGGCTGTTCGCTCTTGGTGGGTTACACATTTTGCGGCCAAGGGGCAGACCGGGAGGTCTGCCGCGCACGAGTCATACCGTCAGCCCAAGGGCCGACCAGTTTTCGTAGGTCGAAACCCCTGAGGCTCCGCGAAGCGGAACGTGGTTTCGACGTCATACTCTGGCACCAAATCCCATCGCACCGGCCGGGCTCCTCAGCTGAGCCAACATGTTACACTAGATTACTGACCCACCAGTCGCTCTCAGCCCGGTCGGGCTGTTCGCTCTTGGTGGGTTACACATTTTGCGGCCAAGGGGCAGACCGGGAGGTCTGCCGCGCACGAGTCATACCGTCAGCCCAAGGGCCGACCAGTTTTTGTAGGTCGAAACCCCTGAGGCGCCGCAGGCGGCGTGGTTTCGACGTCATACGCTTTCACTCTGGCACCAAATCCCATCGCACCGGCCAGGCTCTTCCGCTGAGCCAACATGTTAAGCTAGGTTACTGACCCACCAGTCGCTCTCAGCCCTGCCGGGCTGTTCGCTCTTGGTGGGTTACACATTTTTCGGCCAAGGGGCAGACCGGAGGTCTGCCGCGCACGAGTTTTCGTGAACCGAGTGGCCCGCCTTTCAGGCGGGTTTGCTTTATTACGCCTTGCTGCGCAAGGGCAACGGGATTCCCGCCTGCGCGGGAATGACGATCCGGAGATTCTGGTCAAACCGCTGGGACGGGCAGGTTAAAGACCTGCCGCGCACACTGTGGGTGAGTATACTGTTTTCGTGGCACGGGCAGACGAGACGTCTGCCGCGCACAAGCCATCCACCCCTGCCGCTTCATTTCCTGGTGGCATTAATCCGCGTCGTGCATTTTTATACCATGTGAAGACGATCAGGTAATATCAAGGAGGCGCTATGCCGACGACGAAGTCGCCAAAAAGGAAAAAAGCGAAGTCGCCGAAAAAGAAGACAAAAAAGCCAGTGAAAATCAACCGGACAAAACCGTCGGCAAAGAAAAAGCCGACGAAGAAAAAACTGCCGTCCAGAAAGATCCGGAAACGGATCGGCGTCCTCACCGGCGGTGGTGACTGCCCAGGGCTGAACGCAGTCCTGCGTGCAGTAGTCAAGACCGGCATTCTTCAATACGAGTATGAATTTGTCGGCTTTGAAGATGGCTTCGACGGATTGCTCCAGGATAAATCCCGCCTACTCGGCTTATCCGATGTGCGCGGGCTGCTGCCGCGCGGCGGCACCGTGCTGGGCAGCACCAACCGCGGCAATCCCTTTGAACACAAGGAGACCAAAAAGGGCAAGACCGTGTACGTTGATATGTCCGAGCAGGCAATGAAGAATTTCAGGAAACACAAGCTCGACGCGCTCATTGTCATCGGGGGTGACGGATCGCTCAAAATTGCCAACCGGTTCTTCACCAAAGGAATGAATGTGATTGGCGTGCCCAAGACAATCGATAACGACTTGATGGCCACCGATGCGACCTTCGGTTTCCGCACGGCGGTATGGACCGCCACTGACGCAATCGACAAGCTCCACACTACAGCGGAATCGCATCACCGGGCGATGGTGCTGGAGGTCATGGGACGCTACGTCGGTTGGATTGCGATCGAATCAGGAATAGCCGGTGGCGCGGATGTGATCCTCATTCCCGAAATTCCCTACGATATCGACAAGGTCTGCGATAAGCTCCGCCGACGCTACGAATTCGGCGCCAAGTTTTCGATCATCGTTGTCTCCGAGGGGGCGAAACCGATCGGCGGGGATGTCACTGTGGCTGAAGAGGCCACACACCCCGGACAACTGGAGCGTTTGGGGGGAATCGGTAATGTGATCGGCTTGCAAATCGGTGAAAAGACCGGCATGGAGACGCGGGTAACGATTCTCGGACATCTGCAACGCGGCGGTTCTCCCAGTCCTTTTGACCGGATACTCTCAACCCGGTTTGGCGTGAAGGCCGTCGAGCTGGTGGAGCAGGAACGGTTTGGCCGGATGGTCTGTTATCGGGATTATATGATTGATTCGGTCAAAATCTCCGACGCGGTTGGGGCGTTTAAGTCGGTTGATCCCAACGGCCAGCTGGTGCAAACCGCCGAGGCGATCGGAATTGACTTCGGACGGTAGCTTTTGCGTGATAACCGTTGTATATTGCCGGTCAAATAAGGGACCGCTAATCGGAAGGAACGATAGATGCAACCAAACATGAGACAACCACTCGCCCAGGCGGTTATTCCCGGCGTGGGTGTGTTGCGGGAGGCCTTGTTATTACTTGGTGGTGCCGTGTTGATTGCAATCGCGGCGCAGATTTCTATCCCGTTACCATTTAGCCCCGTCCCGGTGACCGGGCAGACCTTTGCCGTTTTGCTGATGGGCGCCGCTTTCGGCAGCCGTCGCGGTGTGGCCGCGGTGGGAATTTATATTGCTGCCGGGCTGTTGTACCTCCCGGTGTTTGCCAGCGGTGTCGGCGGACCCGCACGGCTGTTCGGCCCGACCGGTGGCTATCTGCTGGGCTTTATCGCGGCCGCCTGGTTGGTCGGCTGGCTCTGCGAACGCGGGTTGGACCGTAAACTCAGCACCGCAACCCTGGCGATGCTGCTGGGAACCGTGATTATCTACCTGTTCGGTTTACCATGGCTGGCGATGTTTGTCGGTATCGATAATGTGCTGATGATGGGGTTGGTCCCGTTTATCCCCGGCGCGATTATCAAACTGGTTGCCGCAGCGGCAGTGCTCCCGACTGCGTGGAAGTTTGTTGGCCGGTAACACGAATTACCCAGAAATGATGATTGAAATGGGCCGCTATGCGGCCCGTTTTTTTGCCTGACTAATCCAAATTTTTCCTAACTCCTTGCCTCCGCTTATCCTAATTTCTCCATCAAATGACTGATTGTGTTGAATACGGCCCCCACTGCCGGGTAACTGGTGCGGATGCCGATTATGGACGTTTTGGTTTCTGAGATGGCCGAGACGCCTGTGATTGCTCCACCGGTGGACGACGACGCGCAACTCCTCGCCGCATGCGCAAAGGGGAAGACGCGGGCGTTTCGTAAGCTGGTCGAGAAATACAAGCGGAGGGCCTACTATGTTGCCCTGGGATTGGTGGGATCACGAGACGATGCCTGGGATTTATCCCAGGAAGCGTTTATCAGGATCTGGAAAAGCCGCAGCCGCTTCGACCCGGCCCGGCCGTTCTGGCCGTGGTTCTACGCGGTGCTCGCCAATCTCTGTAAAAACTGGTTGCGGGATCGTGAGGTTCGGATCAGGCACGCCGATAATATCCGCCGTCTCGAGCAGGACCGACGTGGCCGCAAAAATCCCGAGTCCATTCTTGCCGAGAGCGAAACCCAGCAGAAAGTCTGGGCGGCAATCGAAGAGCTGCCGTTTAAGTTCCGGGAGATCATTGTTCTCCGGCATTTTCAGGACATGGCGTACGAGGAGATTGCGGCGCAACTCGGGATCCCGGAGGGCAGTGTGATGTCCCGGCTGTTCTATGCCCGCAAGAAGTTACGGGAATTGTTGGAGGACCCCCAATAAGGGGCGGATGTCATGACAAACGACGAGCGACTGGCACGTGATGTAACGCGATATATCGATGGCCTGATGAGCCCGGCGGAGGAACAGGCGTTCCGACAACGCGTCGAACAGGACCCATCACTCAAAGCCGAGCTCGCCGCACAAGAGAAGATGAAGGAGGTGACCGACGGGATGAGTCTGGCACAGGTACCGGATGAAATCTGGGACGGCTACTGGAAAGATATTTATCGCCGGATTGAACGCGGTGCCGGGTGGTTCTTTCTTTCGGCGGGATTGATTGTCCTCCTGGCCGTTGGCGTATACCATTTATTCGCTGATTTCTTGTTTGAGACGAAAATTCCCATCCTGATCCGCGTTGGTGTCGGCGCGGGGTCGCTGGGCGTGATTATCCTGTTGGTCTCCATCGGGCGGGAGCGCTATTTTGCCCGGACGCATGAACGTTACGACGGAGTCGAGAGATGACTATCGTTACGAGTGATGATATCCCCGGTAAACGCATCGTCCGGACACTTGGTCTGGTCCGGGGTAATACCGTCCGTTGCCGTCACCTGGGCCGCGATATTATGGCCTTCTTCCGTGGCGCGATCGGCGGGGAGATCGCGGAATATACGAAAATGTTGGCCGAGGCCCGCGAACAGTCGATCGATCGGATGATCGGTGAAGCCGAAGAAATGGGTGGCAATGCAATCGTCGCCACCCGCTTTGCCACCTCTTCACTCATGAGTGGCGCCGCAGAACTGCTGGTGTATGGAACCGCGGTGGTTGTGGAAGACGGCTAGTATCGGGACGATGTTGTTATTTACCTCCTTGAAATAATCGGTGTCATGGCGAAAACGTCAGGGGCAGGATGCCCGTGCCACAGCTGGATAATTACCGACCCACCTGTCGTTCGGAGTCCTGACGGTCTCCTCACTGTAGGTGGGGTACCCTATTCTCAGCAGCGTCTTAAACCCTGACGAACGGGCTTTTTGATAAAGGCAATAACATGGGATTTACGGTACGTCGAAACTCCTTTGCCGTCCCCCGCGGCGGAAGGACGTGGTTTCGACACCATCCTTCTTCAATACGCCCAACCATCAGGGCCGACCAAACCTACCTCGCCGGCTCGGTAAATTTATCCACGTCCAGCAAAATGCGGTCCAGCGCCGACTGCCAGAAGTCTTCAGTAGTAAGATCAACATCGAGATATTCCTGCGCCAACTCCTCGGTTTCGCGGCGGCCGGTGTCCTGCAGGAGACGTTTGTAGTCCTCAGCAAACGCCGTGCCCTCCGCTTTGGCCCGCGCATAGATACCGTTGGAAAACAAATATCCGTAGGTGTACGGAAAATTGTAAAACGGCGCGTAGGTCAAAAAGAAATGCAGCTTGGTCGCCCAGAACAGTTCATGCAATCCGTCCGGATCAAGCAGGTCGCCAAACGCCTGCCGCTGCGCGTCCAGCATCAGCTCACTCAGTTCGTCGACACCCACAACTCCCGCGCGCCGTCGCTCGTAAAACGAACATTCAAAAATATACCGAGCGTGGATATTACACATGAACGCCAGTGCGTTGTTCAATTTCTGGTTCAAAAGCATCAGCTTGGTCTCGGTGTCATCCGCCTGGTCCAGCGCCGCGTCGGCGACCAGCAGTTCATTGAAAGTGGACGCGGCCTCCGCTACGTTCAATGTATATCGCGACGCGTAATAGGCATTCTCCCGCAAAGCCCAGCTATGCCAGGCGTGACCGAGTTCATGCGCCAACACCCGCAGGCCGTTGTAATTTTCGGAGTAGGTCATAAAGATGCGGCTTTCGCGGATATCGCCAAAGTTGGTACAGTAGCCACCGGCGCGTTTGCCGGGACGATCTTCTGCTTCCACCCAGCGCTGATCCAACGCCATCTGCGAAAAATCCGCCATCTCCGGAGAAAACGATCGCAGGTTCTCGACAATAAATCCCGCGGCGTCGGCAAAGGTGAACGTCTCATCACTCTTGCCGACCGGGGCGGATTGATCGAACCACATAAAACGCTCTAGCCCCAGCAATCGCTTTTTTGCCTCGATAAACGGTTTCAGGCGGGACACATTGCGCGACACCGCCTGCCACATCGCATCCAGCGTTTCCTGTTTCGTACGGCACAGCAAGAGCGGCTCTTTCAAAAACGAGCTCCAGTTCCGCCGCTGATAAACCGACAAGCGGAAGCCCGCCAGTGAATTCAACCCGGTGGCGGCCGTCTGGAGCGCCGGTCGCCACATCTCGTTCACCGTTTCGAACGCCTGCCGGCGAATGTCGCGGTTGGGATTACCGAGTTGATTGGAAATTTGACCGAACGAAAGGGTCTTCGTCTCCCCCTTCTCGTCGGTAAACTCGGCCCGGAGGTCTCCGGAGAGTTTTTCATACAAACGGTTCCAGGCATGATACCCATCCACCGCCAGGTCGTTGATCAACGACTCCTGTTCGGCCGGCAATTTGTCCCGTGCGATATTTCGTTTTTCATCCAGGAAAAATCGCAGCGGCTTCATCTCATCAATTTCAAATAAGATTTCCCAGGCGTCATCCGTTTGCTTCGCGGCCAGCGATTCGAAAGCGGTCATAATATTTTGATAGCGGGCGTTAGCCGTTTGAATGTCCGCCTCGTTCTTCTGTGCGTCGGTATCGTCAACATCCTGACTGACCAAACAATGCACGAACGCATGCGCCCGGTGAAGCTGTTCACTGACCCGCTGTAATTTCAGCACAAAGTCAGACCAGGCCGGGGCGGTGGAGCTGGTGATCGTCTCCGGCAATTGGGGAGCCTCCGCCTCTAATGACGTCAGATCGCTCTTTACTTGCTTTTTGAAATCTACGAATTCGGGAGAATCACTCTTACCGGGGAAGATAGGGCTTAAGTCCCACGTGGGGGCGGATGATTGCGTTATTTCCGTCATAGGCCTGATCCTTTTTGCTTATGCAGTCAATACGTCTCTTCAATCAGTTGCGGGCAGGAAGATACATAACCAGCGCTGATCTGTCAGCTAGCTGGGCGTCATTTTCCGGGAAAATTCGAGGTCAGAGCCGGAATTTTTCACCGAGATACACCCGGCGGGCATTGGGGTCGTTGGCGAGAAACTCCGAGGTCCCGGACGTCAGAATTTGCCCGTCGCACATGATATACGCCCGATCGGTAATAGAGAGAGTCTCCCGCACGTTGTGGTCAGTAATCAGAATCCCCAACCCACGTTCCTGCAAGCGGGCGATTATGGTTTGAATATCCTCAACGGCAATTGGATCAATGCCGGCGAATGGTTCATCCAGCAGCATGAATTGTGGTTCGGTCACCAGCGCGCGGGCAATTTCCACTCGACGCCGTTCCCCCCCGGACAGTTGATACCCATACTGACCGGCAATGTGCTCGATGTTCAAATCGGCCAGCAATTGCGCCTGGCGTTCGCTGCGCTGTTCCCGTGAGACTCCTTGCATTTCCAGAATAGCGGTGATATTGTCGGCGACGGTCATCCGCCGGAACACCGAGGCTTCCTGCGGCAGGTATCCGATACCTAGTCGGGCGCGTCGGTACATCGGGAGTGAAGTAATATCCCGATTATTAAGGGTTACCTGCCCGCCTTCCGGCCGGATAAACCCGGTGATCATATAGAAGGTCGTAGTCTTCCCCGCGCCGTTCGGGCCCAGTAAGCCCACGATTTCCCCTGCTTTGACCTCGATGGAGACTTGGTCAACTACGCGACGGCGACGATATATCTTTACCAAGTTGCTGGTGGAGAGCCGCCTGCCGTTAGCGCTGTTATCTGCTGCCGTCTCGGACATATTCGTCACATCCCGCTGTTGTCGGTAGATAATATTCTACGACACCCAGAAAACAAATCCAAAAATCGACTGAAACGTCGTATAGAATATGTTCACCCGATCTAACGCCAGGGCGACGGGAGCCGTGTTTTGCTATGGAATATGAAGAAATAAAAGAAAAGGCACCAGATACTTTTCAAGCCCATTCGGCGCAATATCGCGACAGCCTGGCCATGAAACGCACGCGTTTGGCCAATGACCGGACCTTTCTCGCCTACCAGCGCACCGCTCTCACGCTTTTTATCGCGGGGATTTCGTTTATACGGTTTTTCGATAATCTCATCATTGAGATCATCGGCTGGATCTTCCTGCCCCTGGGCATCGTCACCATCGTCCTGGGAATCAGACGCTACATTCGCATCCGCAACCGGATCCATAAGTTCGGTGGCTACCCGGAGTTGAAGCGACCTCCTGTCAATCAGCAGTCGGATTGACTCCCAGCGAGTATGCGGCAAAAATCCACCGGGGACCTTGCGCAGCCCGCTGGCGTAAGTCCCACCCTTCACGTATCTTATCGAGGAAGGTATGTCGGGATAGTAGAGGATATTATGACTGCTGATACCTCAAAATCAGTCCGTATTTTGGTATCTCGTTCCGATCGCATCGGGGACGTCATCCTTTCGTTGCCGGTCGCGCAGGCGCTAAAGCAATCTGCACTAGATTGCACGGTCGATTTTCTGGTACAGCCATTTCTCAAATCCCTGCTGGAGCAGCACCCTGACCTCGATACCGTGATTACGTATGATGCCGAACGGGATGCCGAGACTGACTTGACCCCGCGGTTGAGGGACCGCTCGTACGATGTAGTCATCTGCCTGTACCCACGTCCCGCCCTAGCCAAGATATTCGCGCACGCCAGGATTCCGGTGCGGATTGGTACCTCGCGCCGCTTATATTCATTTCGGTTTACACATCGGGTGAACAATCACCGGCGCGGTAGCGGCCGCCATGAAAAAGATCTCAATCTCGATTTGCTGCGTCCGCTGGGCGTTGAGCCGGATTATTCCCTGGTTCCCACCCTGCCCGCACCCGGTAAGGCCCAACAAGATGTGCTGGAGACTAATCTGCCGGCGGAATATTGTGTCATCCATCCCGGTGACGGTGGATCTGCCCTGAACTGGCCGCTCGCCCGTTACCGTGAACTGGCCGGATCACTTATCGACGCCGGATATCACGTCATCATCACCGGTGTGCAGGCAGAAAGAGAGCGTCATCTCCAGGTTTTCGGTGACCTGATCGCGGATGACTGTATTTACAGCGGCAAGACCTCGCTCACCAGCCTGGCTGCCCTGCTGGCGGGAGCAACACTCTTCATCGGCGGCTCGACCGGCCCGTTGCATATTGCGGCCGCGGTCGGGACACCGGTAATCGGGCTTTACGGGCCTATTTATTCGACAACACCGGATCGGTGGGGGCCGTGCGGCGATGGACATCGAGTCTTCACTCCCGATGTCCCGGTCTGTCGGTGTAAGGTCGGTCGATGCAAAATGGGAAATTGTCTTGAACGTGTCCCCGTAGAAACTTTAAGGGAGGCGTGTTTGGACGTTTTGGCACGCGGCACGGAGGGCCGGACAAATGATTCTCCCCTGACAACCGATCTAGGAGCTAGGGGGCGGATACAGTCGTGACACCCAACACCAAGAGCAAGCCCTATATGAACCTGGCAGAATTTGTGATACGAATCGAGGCGTTGAACGCCAATGTGGATATTCCGCTTCTGCGCAAGGCGTACGAGTTCTCTGAGGGTGCTCACCACGGTCAAAAGCGGGCCTCCGCAGAGCCATTCCTCAACCATTGCATCGAGACCGCCCTCATTCTCGCCGAGCAACACCTCGACACCGCCACCCTGGCCGCCGGGTTAATTCACGACGTGGTAGAGGATACCCGCTACTCGATTGAAGCAATCAACGCCGAATTCGGCGAAGAAATCGCCCTGCTGGTGAACGGGGTCACCAAAATGGAAGATGTCGAATTCAAAAGCCAGGCGGAGGAGCAGGTGTTGTATTTCCGTAAGATGCTGCTTTCGATGGCTGACGACATCCGGGTGATTATTATCAAACTCGCCGACCGGCTGCACAATATGCGAACGTTGGAATACCTGCCGGCCAAAAAACAAAGACCAATTGCCCTGGAGACCCGCGAGGTGTATGCGCCGCTGGCCCACCGCTTCGGCATGGCCCGGATTAAGTGGGAACTGGAAGACCTGGCCTTGAAATATCTCGACCCACAAGTCTACAATGAATTGGTCGAGAAGATTGCCGAATCGCGGAAAGAACGTGAGGGCTATATCAAAGAAATCGTTAAGCCCCTTAAGGTACGGCTATCCCGCGAGGGTATTGAGCCCAACATCACCGGCCGGGCGAAGCATTTCGACTCGATCTACCGCAAAATGAAGAAACGGCAGAAGCCGTTCGAGGATATTTACGATCTGCTGGCAATTCGTATTCTGACTAATACGGAACGTGAATGCTACCATGCCCTCGGGGTCGTACATGCTCTGTGGACACCCGTGGGGGATCGATTCCATGACTATATCGCCACGCCAAAAACGAATATGTATCAATCGCTGCATACCACGGTGATTGGGCCGCGCGGCCGGACGGTGGAGATCCAAATTCGCACCCACGAGATGCACCGCACCGCCGAATACGGTATTGCCTCTCACTGGCTCTATAAGGAGGGACGGCAGGCGGCGGACGAGGCGGATAAGCGATTCGCCTGGTTGCGTGAGGTCCTGGAATGGCAGAAGGAGGCGGATTCACCCGCAGAGTTTCTCGATTTCTTCAAAAATGATCTCTTTCGGGAGGAGATTTATGTCTTTACCCCCCACGGCGAACTCAAGCCATTGCCGCGAGGAGCGACGCCCATCGATTTTGCGTTCGCAGTCCACACCGAAGTCGGCTATTGCTGCGTTGGCGCTAAAGTCAACGGTCGAATCGTCCCGCTGAATTCAAAGCTGAATAACGGCGACGAGGTGCAGATTCTGACTGCCTCCCAGCCGCGAGTGTCGCGCGACTGGCTCAGTAATGTCAAAACGACCAAAGCACGGTCAAAAATCCGGCTCTTTCTTAAGCGTGCCCGGTTCGAGGAATCTGTCCGGCTGGGTCGGGAATTGCTGCAACGGGAGCTGAAAAAGCGGCGGATGGCTTCACTCAGCGATAGCGATCTCGACGATCTGGCAATGGCGTTGTCCTATACCGACCACCAAGCGATGCTGGCTGGGATCGGGGACGGTACCTTATCGCTGGGACAGATCTTCGGTAAGTTAATTCCCCCCAAGGAAAAGGAAACCCCGGCCTTCGACGGAACCGAATTCATCGAACGAGCGCGGGGGACCAGCGGAATTCGGATTCAAAACCTCGACCAAATGATGTTCCGGTTTGCCAAATGCTGCCAACCGGTTCCCGGGGAACGGATTATCGGGTATATCACGCGCGGCCGCGGAATCTCAGTGCACCGGGTCGATTGCCCCAACGCATTGGCCCTGGATAGCGATCCGGACCGGAAAGTCGAAGTACAGTGGGATGTGGAACCCTCACAATCATTCCTCGTCCAGCTTTCGTTAGTCTTGGAGAACCGGGGCAAGATCCTGTCGGATATCTCGAATGCCATTAGTGAGCTCGATACCAACATTCGACTGGCCGAGATTGACGGTAATGGGCAGTCCGCCACCGGTCGATTTGTCGTGGAAATTCGGAACCTGAACCATTTACGGCGTGTGCAAAATAAGATCAAGGCCGTGCGCGGTGTCATCTCGGTAGAGCGTTCACGGGGACTCGATTCGGATTTATTCCAAGAAAGACCGTCTTCCAGGGAATAATGCGGGACGGGAAGGGTGGTAAGGACGTGCAGACACTAAACCTCAGGCCGACGTACGATACATCACCCAGTCGCATGAAAGACACCCCAGTACGTCAGAGCGCTTGCCGGCCCCCGGGGATACAGATGTTTCCGCACAGTCTCCGCTGGATGAAACACCTGGTCCTTATTACGCTCTTCACGCTTGCTGGGATCGCCGGGGGATTCAGCGATGCCGACGCCCAGTATTACTTTGGCAAAAACAAAGTCCAATATACGGATTTTGAATGGCGGGTCATGGAAACCGAACATTTCCAAATTTATTTCTATGAATCCGAACGTGATTTAGCCGAAATTGCCGCGCGATCAGCGGAAGATTCCTATCGGATGCTCGCCGATCGATTCAATCATCATATCCGTCGGCCCATTCCCCTCATCATTTATAGCTCTTCCAATTATTTTTCTCAAACAAATGTCATCCCCAACTTGTTGCCGGAAAACGTGGGTGGGTTTACCGAGTTTTTCAAGGGACGGGTCGTGTTGCCGTTTCACGGTTCCTATGCCGATTTCGACCGCGTCCTCCGGCATGAGCTGGTGCACGTCTACCTGTCGTCCAAAATCCCGGAAATCCTGCGCGCCCATCGCAAGTTCAATTCTTCCCGGCCGCCGTTATGGCTGGAGGAAGGACTGGCCGAATATTTCTCTGGCGACTGGGGCTCGGAAGCCGAGATGGTACTCAGCGACATGATCCTCTCCAACCGGTTCTTCAACGTCGATCAGATTGGCGCGATCAACGGCACCTACTTGATGTATAAAGAAGGCGAGTCGTTTTGCCATTTCATCGCCGAAAAATATGGCCCGGAATCCCTGCTGCGCCTGCTGGAAAACTGGTGGGTCTCCTCGGATTTCGATGAGATCGTCGAATTCACCTTCGGCAAGTCGTTGCAACAGCTCGGCGAGGAATGGGAATACTGGTTGAAAAAGAAATACTTCCCGACTTTTTCCGAAAAAGAGCTGCCCCGGCAGCACGCCACCGCGCTGACTAAACCCGGATACTCGTTGTCCCCCTCCCCGGTTACCCTGACTGTGGAAGACGGCACCGAGGAGGATTGGATCATCTTTCAAGGCAATAAACTCGGCTACGGCAGTATTTACATGATGCCGCTCCAAGGTGGCGAAAAACGTGAGATCGAGACATTGTTGAAAGGGGAACGCTCGCCCAAATTTGAATCATTGCATCTCTTGCGGTCCGACCTTGACGTATCCCCGGAGGGAATGGTCGTCTTTGCGTCAAAGAACAAAGAACGCGACCGGTTGTATATCATGGACGCGCATACCCGCAAAGTGACCCAGGAATTCGACTTTCCCCACCTGGTGTTCATTTCATCACCGACCTGGTCACGCGACGGGTCGACGATTGTCTTCTCTGGCGCCGAGCGGGATGGTCGTGTCGATCTATATACCTTTAATATCGAGTCAGACACGAAACCAATCCGGCGGACCAATGACTTTTTTAATGATCTCGATCCGATATTTACTCCGGAAGGTGACGCGATCGTTTTTGCCTCCGATCGCGGTAAACACGGGGCCGCGGGATTTACCAATCTATTTCGCTACAATCTCGCCGATGGCGCCATCACCGCGGTGACCTGCGGACGCCATCACGATCGGCAACCGTCGTTCTCGCCCGATGGTACTAAACTCATCTTCTCGTCGGATATCAGCGGGTTGCGAAACCTCCACGTACGCTACCCCAGCGGCCATATCGAACAATGGACCAACTATGCCTCCGCGGCATTCAACCCGCGATTTACGCCGGACGGTGAAACAGTAGTCTTCACCGGCTACCAGGAACTGGGGATGCGGATTTATCGCCTAGACGTTCCGGACACGGCAATCACTGTCGACAAACCGCCGGTCTGTGCAGTCGCCAAAGACGAATGGAGTCCACCGCGGATCGACGGCAGTGACACTCACGGGGTGGCTCGATACACCCAAAAATTCTCCTTTGATATTGCTCAATCCGCGATCGCCTATGATGCGGTTTACGGCACACTCGGCGGATTTCAGACCGCCCTGACCGATGTTTTGGGCAATAAACAGTATTTCTTTCTCCTATCGAATAACTCCGATACCAAGGAAGATTTCCTGACGAGTTTCAATGTCTCCGCGACGTATCTCGACCGAACGCATCGCGTCAATTATGGCTATGGCGTGTTTCACCTCTTCGATGATTATCTCGATCGTGTCGAAGGCTGGTACACAGAGAGACAGTACGGAGGCGTGGTGTATGTCGGATACCCACTTTCGAAATTCCGCCGCATTGAGTTCTCCGGGGTCGTCCGGCAATCCGACCGGGACTACCTGATTGACCGTCGTGACCGTGAGAGTCTCTTAAGTTCGGAATTTGTCTCCTTTGTCCACGATAACACAATCTGGGACTTAACCGGCCCAATTGACGGTGAACGCTTTCGCATATCTGTCGGCTTGACGCAGGACATTTCCAATTTTGAACATTTCAACCGCCAGGGATCGATCGATGCCCGGAAATACTTCCGTCTCGGTAAGAACTCCTGCTTTGCGACCTGGGGCTTAATCCGGTCCTCCTCCGGCCGTGAACCGCAGCGGTGGTACCTCGGCGGGTCCTGGTCGTTGCGCGGATACCCCCGCCGCGCCTTTTATGGTCGCAATCTCCTGCTATTATCCAATGAGTTGCGTTTTCCCTTAATCGACAATTTGTTTATCAAGTTTCCGCTGGCGCGTCTCGGTTTCCAGGCGATTCGCGGAGCGATCTTCTTTGATGCGGGCAATGCCTGGGACGATGACTTCGGGCGGATGAAAGGCTCATTGGGGGTTGGCGCGCGGGTCAGCCTGGGATACATCATGGTACTGCGTTTCGACTTTGCCCGCCGAACCGATTTCAAGAAAATCGGCACCGATACGAAATTCGACTTCTTCTTCGGGTGGAATTTTTGACCGTGGCAAACAGGACAACTCAGGACGATCGCCCGACGGGCGAGAGACGACTTGATATGGCCGTTCATTTGCTGAAGAGCACAACCCTGCTCGTTGTCTGCGTGCTGCTGGTGCAATGTGCCTCGGGCGGTGTCAAGGTTACGTTAACTCCACAGCCGTCCTCTATCGAGTGGGTCCGCCCACGCGGCAATGCTGCCGGCACCGCATATATCGCTGGCCCGGCACGTCTGCCGGATAAACTCCTCTGGGAAAAGAAAACCAGTGCCGTAGTACGCGACGAACTCACCGCCAGCCGCGGCATTATTATTGCCCCCGCACTCAACGGCCGTTTGCTCTTCTATGACGCCAACTCCGGTGATCAGCAGCATGAAGAAGAGTTCGATGGTCCACCCACGAGCGCAATCTTCACCGGAGATACCATCGCTTTTGCGATTGACGGTACTAAACCCCGGCTCTTTTTCTGGGATATCCGGCGTCAACAGGCGTATCGGGAATTGGAATACTCCCGCTCAATCGTCCCACCGGTGCGGCTCGCGGACGGCTGGCTGGTCCAAACGTATTTCGGGACACTGATCAAACTCAATCCCGCCGGCGATACCGTATGGACTCGGAACCTGAAGAGCAAGCTCCTCTCCGAACCGGCAATCCGCGCAGGTCGCATTTATCTCGCTACCGGTGGCCGGCAGGTCTTCTGCCTCGATGCGCAGACCGGCAAGCGTCGGTGGCGACACACCTCCGCGGGTGCCCATGAGGCAGGCCTGGCAGTGGATTCCATGGCGTATGTGGGCTCGCTCGACTCCAATCTGTACGCACTCAATCAGGACACCGGTGCAATGGAATGGTTTTTTCATACCGGCGGGCAAATCTTCACTACTCCAGCCGTTGATGGTGGTAAGGTGTACTTCGGCGCTAACGACGGATACGTCTATGCCCTGAACAAATACACTGGTCAGGAAATCTGGAAACTTCGTGCGGGGCTGGTGCATAACTCCTCTCCGGTTATCTGGGGCTCGGCGCTGATATTCGGCACGTCTGATGGACGCTTACTGTGTGTGGATAAGGCGAACGGGGAAATCCTGCGCAGTTTCGAGACTGACGGTAGTATCTACAGCCCGCCCATCATTTATACTGATAAGATTTACGTCACCGACAGCAAACGGCGGCTCTACTGTTTCGGCCCCGCCGAAAGTTGATCCGCCGCAATGCTCGCCCTCACACCGGAACAGTCCACTGGCACCATAAAAATCCCCGGGCCGAGAAACATCATCGACCCGGGGGGCGCAGCGGTGGGGGGGTGTGCTAATCTTCGTTGACTTCGTGTGTTCGCTTCCCGAACAATCCGTTCCCCCAACTGCCTCCTGGTATCACCCGCGGATGATTAGCCAACGGTGTCGATGCGTGCGGGCGGTGATTCCGGCGGTGGTCTCTCTTCCGGTTGTCGATCAGCCGGATTTGTTGTCTCCCTATTCTCGTCAGATTTCGTCTCTTTGGCCTTTTGATCTTCGTTGGACGTGGTGCGGCCCTCGCTTGACTCGACGCGGTCCGTTTCTTTGCCGGCGGCAGAGGATTCGGCTTGAGCTGTGTTTTTTTGCGCATCCCGCGCCATAGCCACCGAATCAAATAAATCCAGTTGATCGGGTTTTGGCACGCTCTGCTTCTCTTCGCGTTCGGCGCGGGCCTGACGGGCGGCAGTCTGCCAACGAGGCGCAAACTGATATACTGGATTGATCCCACCTACTGACATCCTGAACCTGTCCTTTTTACCCGTTCAGTAATTCAGCAATCCGCATTCCTGATTGCCGCATCCCACCGATCCTTCCCATAACTTCCTGTCAGCGAAAAGGATACATTTCTGGAGCAGAGGAGGCAGCGGGACGCTCGATTGAGGAATTAAGGGGACACATCGGCCCACGTATGGTGCCCACCCCATATTGCCGCCCTCCTGCGAAACGACCGGCCTCTCCGGCTGACGACGGCCAACACAGGATCGAGTCGGCGTGCACCACCGAGCTCCCGGTGATCAGCAAAACCTTACGCTGCCACATTCGCTTTGTCCTTGTTCCTCCTCCAGCGAGGGGCCAATGTTACTCTCGGAAACAAACACATTTGGATTGGGGGATCAGATGAATGTCCGCATCATGATGTTCGTAACGTGCGTGGTCGTTTTTGCAGCGGGAAACTCACTGGCTGGACCGTTTACCTTCGAGCGGATATCCAACGAGCTTTCATTGTATCAGAATTATGATGATGACTTCATGACCCGCGGGCAGACGGTGCAAGTAGTAGCAATTAACCGGTTACAGCTCGGCTGGTGGTGGCAAATCGAATTCACCGCTGATTTCAACTACGATTACGACAAAGAAAACGACTGGGACTACTACTTGGAAGTAGGGGTACTCAAACCCTTATTTGGCGGGTTATCAGTCAATTACCAGCGAGTGGAGGGCACGTTCTTGACTACCCCGGCCAACCAGGTCGGCCTGCGCTGGACGTTCTAATGACCACATTTTGGCACGGGAGAGTTGGCTTCTCACGCACTTTCGTCTTATCATAAGATGGGAAGACTGATCGACCGGAAAATGGAAGACCCATGTCCTCTGACAACGAGAACGCCGTCGGCCATGTCTATTTAGTGGGCGCAGGTCCCGGCGATCCCGATTTAATCACGGTTCGTGGCCGCGAACTACTGGACTCGTGTGACGCCGTGGTGTATGACAAATTAATTCCCCAGGAACTCGTTGTCTCCCTCAAGCCGCGTATCGAGCAGCACTACGTCGGCAAGATGCCGGGCCACCACACCGTGTCTCAGAAGAAGATTAACGAACTGCTCGTAGCTTTGGCCCAACAGGGCAAGCGGGTCGTTCGATTGAAGGGCGGCGATCCCTTTGTCTTTGGTCGCGGCGGCGAGGAAGCATCACATCTGATTGAACATGGGATCCGTTTTTCCGTTGTGCCAGGAGTGACCGCCGGCACTGCCGGCCCCGCGTATGCCGGGATTCCCGTTACGTATCGTGGCAAAGCCAATCAAGTCATTTTCGTGACGGGGCACGAAGCACCGGATATTGATGGCCATGCAGTACCATGGTCGTGGCTGGCCCGGATGGAATGCGCCACTCTGGTTGGCTATATGGGGGTGGGGCAATTGCCGCTGATTGTTGACACGCTCATCCAAAACGGCCTCGACCCGCAAACGCCGGCAGCCTTGGTCGAACGCGCAACCGTGGGGACGCAGTGTACCGTGTCTGCTCCGCTGGTCAACTTACCACGCGCTGCTGAACAAAACTCAATCAAACCACCGGCGTTGTTTGTTATCGGCGATGTTGCGACCCTCACCGCAACACTCTCCTGGTTCGATAGACTACCCCTCTTCGGTCTGCGCGTCATGGTGGTTCGTCCCCCCGACCAAACTCGCCGGTTGTGCCGCCAGCTTCGGGAATTGGGAGCCGATGTACTTGCCCTGCCAACCCTCTACTTCGCCGCCGAATTCGATCGCCGAGACTGGGCGCGGATCCATGCACGAACGCAACCCGGCGACTGGCTATACTTCGCCAGTTATAACGGTGTTCAGTATTTCTTCGAAAGCTGGTGTCGTCAAGGCTGCGATTTACGGCAACTGGCCAAATTTAAAATCGCCACAGTTGGCGCCGGTGCTCATCGGGCATTAGTTGCCCAAAGGATCACGCCCGATCTTCAGGCGTCGACACCGACTACAAGCGGGCTGGCCCGCGAACTGGCCGCCCTGCCGGATATCAGCACCAAGCGAGTGGTTCGGGTGCGCGGCACGGTCGGCAAAACTGACGTGGATGAAATCCTGCGGGCGGCAAATGCCGAGGTTATCCCCTTGGTTGTGTACCGCAGTATGCCCGCTCAATGGGGTGAGAAAGAGTATGAGAAATTTGACCAGACACGACCGGATGTGATTCTCCTTTCCAGTGGCTCGGCTGCGACAGCCCTGGCGAACCTCATTGGGGAGCAGCGGATCAACGAGATCAACCAACAAGCTAAGATCATCTCCATCGGTCCGACCACGACGCGTACCGCCGAACAGGCGGGCCTCAAAATCACTGCGGAAGCTCATTCCCCCTCGCTGGACAGCCTCGTCGAGACGTTGGTGGAAAAATTCGGCAAAACGAGCCAATCCTAAAATTCCCGTTATCCGTTAATTAATAATACCTTACAGGATAATTCTTCCTTCTCTTTCAGCCAAGGGGCCCGGTTCAGCATCATCCACCCGCGGGTAATATTCGTATATAATACTGCAGGGTGGAGACGCTGTCTGCAGCGATGGGAGAACGACTGTTGCGGTGAGGGGACTTATTCGTCGCAGGACAGCAGGGAAAAACATTGCGGATCAACTCTTGACAATAGCCACCCCGTCAGTAGATTGTTATTGGGATAAGAATCCCAACCGCCTGTAAGTCCTTCCCCTCGCCGGGCTAACTGCCGACGATGGAGCGGTGTATCGTGACGAGGGACGTAACCAGAGACACTGATCGTTTTGTGCGGCGTGCCTGTATGCGGCGTGCGACCTATCTTGGACTAATCCTCGCCTTGGTATGTCTGGCACTGCCACTTGACCTGCAAGCCGATGATACGGAGTTGACCCCAAACTGGGGTGTCATGGGTCGGCTTGAGCTGGGACGGAATTACCTCCCCGAGGACCCGGGTGCAGCCGCCTCCGTTGTGTTCGATAAGGGCGATATAATCGTCGGACCCGGCTACGATTTCGCCCTCCGCCGCCACTGCCGCCTGCAAATCTTCTCACCCGCCGGATACAAGCATGCTACAGTAAAAATACCGTATCGTGACGGCGAGCGGGTATTCAATCTCGAAGCGCATACGCTGACTCCGGACGGTCGCCGGATCAAAGTGCCCAAAGATCGCGTGTATAAGATCGAAAACGGCCAATGGCAATCGCTGATTTTCGCCTTTCCGGAAGTAACCGCCGGGTCCGTAGTCGAATATCGATACGAAATGTCCAGCCAGGATTTCTATTATCTGCGGCCCTGGGTGTTTCAAACCGATATCCCCACGGAGTTTTCCCAATTGAAAGTCCATCTGCCACCGGGATTCGAATACGCTGCGGTCATCAACGGATACGACCACGTTGATCCGGTATCGACGGACGAGTATTATTCCGCGGAGCATGATAACACCCGGGTCCATACATATTGTTGGACCGCTCGGGATCTGCCGGCGTTGCAGCCCCTGCCGTATCTATTCAACCTGGAGGATCATCGCGTTCGCCTGGATTTCCAAATCATCCGCTATCGGTCACAGGATATCGACCGCATATTCATTGAATCATGGGATGATCTCATTGCCCGCGTGCGCGGGTGGTATGACGATCTTACCGGCTTACCGTCCAGTGCTCGTGACGAGGCTCTCCAGGTCGCGGCGGGAATTACCGACCCGCGTTTGTACGCGGAACGGGCGTATCAGTTCTGTCGCGATTCGGTTGCGTTCGCAGTCGGGGGTAAGGCGGTTTCCGCCGAAGATTTGCGCAGTGCCGAAGAAGTTCTCCAAAACCGGCGGGGAAATGGCGTTGAAAAAAATCTGCTATTGATCGCCTTGTTGCGATGGGCTGGATTGAATGCGGACCCCGTGTTGATTTCCACTCTGGACCACCTGCGGTTCGATCATCGCGATCACCGTCTTGACCAGTTCAACCACATCCTCGTGCGCTGGACGGGCGATGATGGTGTGTATTATCTGGATGCCGCTGATCCGGCGATCTGGTTCGGTGCCTTGCCGCCGTTATCGGCAGTCGACCGGGGAATCTGGATCGGTCGTGATGACGAGGAAGGCGGCATCGTCACGCTTCCCCCCACCGTAACCGACAACGCCGCCGAGGTCACGGCTGAGTTATGGGTCAAGGATGATGGCTCAGTTCACGGCAAGCTGACCGGTAGCCTGCATGGCTATCGCACCTGGGACTGGGCGCGAGAAAACGCTGCTATAAACCTTACCGATTACCTGAAAACTCACTGGTGTTCTCCCGGTTGGGATATCCAGGTACAGAGCGCCAAGGCGCCGCTACGGAGTGAATCCGGATCCCTGACGTTCACCGTCGAATTCACTTGCGCGGATGCTATCACTGTCGGTGCCCACACCTTATATTTCCGGCCGACGGAGATCTTCGGCATTCAGGGGAACCCGTTTCTGAACCCGGAGCGCGAGTACCCGGTTTCTTTTGCCTATCCTTATCGTGAGCAGACCCGCACGATCTGGCATGTGCCGCAGGATTTTAAGTTCGCGGATGTACCGTTGGGGGGCTCGGCTACGGCGGACGGGCTGGAGTTTACCAGCGTCGTATCTTCCGACGAACGTTCCCTGACCATCGAGCGTGAGCTGCGCATCAATCAGCAGCATTTTCCGAGCACTGCGTATGGAACATTGCAACAGTTCTTTGAAAGCGTTGTTGAAATTGACCGTGGTCTGGCTGTCGGAGTCCACACCACGACCTCGTATTCGGATCGAGGCAGCCACTAATCCGGACCCCGATCGTGTACAGAGTATTTGCCGCTGAATGTTCATCCCGTACGTTTCCGCTCATTATCATTAGTATCCTGCTCGCTGCCTGTTGCCTGACTGCTCGGCCTGCCATTGGTCAAGAAATAGCCACCCTCCCGGCCGCGCTGTATGAATATGACCGCTGGGAAGTCGAGGTGCACCCGATTCGCGGGATCATTCTGAATATCGAGCGAAAAGTCCGGGTAAACACCCCCGAGGGGCGCAGGGTCGGGGACCTTCAACTTTGGGAGACCTTCTATCAATCCCTGGAAGAATTTCGGGCAACAGTGCGCGATACGTCCGGCGGCGAAATTTTCAGCCTGGAAAAACGTGATCTCTCCAGTAGATACCCATTCTCGGACTATCGTCTCTATTCTGAAGATCGATTATATGAGGCCGTGCTGGATGCACCGTCCTATCCCTACGTCATCGAATATGAGTATCAGCTTGAAATCAATAACACATTTTTCTGGCCGGATTGGATACTTCCCGATCGCTTCCCGCGGCAGGAAGCTACGTACGAAGTAGCAGTTCCCCACCTGTTCGAGTACCGTACCCGGGCAATGCTGGGCAACTTGTATGTTGATTCCAGCCGAACCTTAAAGCGGGACGTGACGACGTGGTCCATCACCGGATTTACCGGTGATCCGGCTGCCCGTCGACCATACGAAAACCAGCCGGTAATCTATGTGGCGCCGGTTGAATTCGTCATTGCGCGTGAGCGGGGCCAGACCGATACTTGGGCCCACTTGGGGCAGTGGTATGACGATCTTACTCGTAGCCGTCGCGAAATCTCTGAAGAACAAGCCCAAAAGGTCGCCAACCTCGTCGACCCGCAGGCCGATAAACGGGACATTGTTCGCTCCTTGAAGGAATACGTGTCTCGCAACTGGCGGTATGTGGCGATTGAAATTGGTATCGGCGGTTGGCGACCGCATGAAGCCGAGTCGGTGTTTCAAAGTAAGTACGGCGACTGCAAAGACCTGACTTTTCTGTGGCTCGCTATGCTTGATGTGTTTGATATCACCGGTCACCCCGCGCTGGTTCGCGCCCGTAACCCGCGACCCCTGGTGCCGGATTTCCCGAAAGACTGGTTCGATCATGTCATCGGTTGTGCGATTGTTGATTCCGACACAATTTGGGCCGATTTAACTGCTCCCCTGTATCCTGCCGGTGAATTGCCCTATCAGGTTCAAGACCGCTATGCACTGATTATCGGGAAGCAGTCCGGCACCCTGGTAAAAACACCATCCGCAGCGCCGGAGGAAAATCTCTCACTGCGAACAATGGTCGGTGAGTTGACTCCCGCGGGAGATTTGCACTTCACGCTGCGAGCTCGGCTTTCCGGGCATAAATTGGTCGCCCTTACCGGCGGGAGCCGCTCAGTCCCCCCGAGTCGCACTGTGGCCCAACTGTTGGGGGTGTTCGCGGGACGAATGACACTCGACACCGCTGCAATGAATGCCGAGGATGGCTCGTTCACTGCACAAGGGACGATCAGCGAATGGGCCGAATTTACCAACGAGCGAGTAATCTTTCCTCTCGCCTTTGCCGGCTGGGCCGCCCCCCAACCACTCGTTACCCGGTCGATGCCGCCCGGTGAACTCCAGCGGCCCTATCCCTGCTTCGAAGTTGATACGATGAAAATAATTCTCCCCGCCGGGTATCAGCAGGAATTTGCCCCGGAGAATCTGTACCTTGATGGTGAATTTGGCAGGCTCGGTTCCACCGTGTCGACTGCGGGAGATACCCTGACCTATACGCGGGAATTCGTCTACGACTTGAAACGGGCGGAGCGCATCACGCCAATCGATAATGAGTTACTGATTGCGGCGTTGGCCTCGTTGGAGGCAGCGGATGCGGTCTTTATCCGGACGGCGCCGACCGATACCCTGCCTGGTAACGGCCAAAACACAGTACCCTGGAAAAACGACTAAGCCGGTAACCCGTCAATAACTATCCCACGCCGAGAAAGCTCATCGATAAAGGTTTGCGCCGGTACGCCACGTTCCTGGCCAAAGACGCCGCGTTGGGTGATCCGACCATCCGCCAGCATCCGGCAGATAATCGCCGCGGGAAAAGCGGTCATCCGTGCCATCGAGGAAATGTCGTTGGCGGTATCGTGCCGGTCAATAATCGTTAATTCCTTCCGGCTATCCTTGCCCAAAAACACAATTCGTACCAGCGTGATATCCGGCTCGTCGTGGGGCAGGGAGTGCTCCAGGAGGCGAGCGGTTAACTGCCGGGGGATGACTTCCCCATTGGGGGCACCAACGGGTTCGGCGGAGAACAATCCCAAGTGGCGCATGGCGGCCATAATCGCACCATGGCCCGGATAGCGAATCGTCTTATAATCCAGATCTCTCAAGCGCGTTTGATACGTTTCGGGCAACGTGGATACACCCCCCGAGGTATAAAACGCCTCGACCGTGCCGATTGGCTCAGGGAACTTCAGCGATTCGAATGCAGTGAGCGGTTCGCACGTCTCAATGATACCGGCTCGCAACCTCCGCACCGGCTCCACATATTCATTGATCAACCCCTCGACCGAAAACAGCAGCGAATAATTTAATGGTGGTTGAGGCTGTTGGGGCAAACCGCCCACCCGAATTTTCACGGTGTCAACCCAATCCCACCGCTGCACTCCCCATGCCACCAGCACCGCGACCATCCCTGGCGCCAATCCGCAATCCGGGATAATTGAGACTTCCGCCGCGCGAGCCTCCTCATCGAGCGCCAGCTGCTCCGCGACCACGGAGTTATTGCCACCAAGGTCGCAGAAATGCGTACGGGTCTCGATTGCCGCCTTGGTAAAGGCAACATTAAATCCGTAGTGGACTGCCCCAAGGCAGGCATCGGCCGGTTCCATCAGTTGACGGATGTGCCTCGCAGCTGTGGCGTCAAATTCAACCGTTTTTAACCGGTCATCACCAAAACGCTGTCGCAGACCTTCGAGATTGGCCGCATTGTTGTCCGTTGCCACGACCCGTGTGGTGCCGAACTGCCGCAACAAGTCGAAGCAGGCCACCTGCCCCATCCTTCCTGCGCCCAAAACCAGATACCTCATCACTACACCTGCATTGCCCTCGATACGCTTGTACCGGCAATCAATCACAAAATCAGGGGTATAAATCGAATTGCCCCCGACAAGTCAATGGCCGCCGAGAAAAAACTACGGCCGAATCGGGACTCGCACTTGGTTGTCTTTGCCCTTTTGCCGAAATGCGTGCTTCCGTATATTCGGGCAATGTTATTCGACGGCGGACAGAATACCGTTTATTTCGTCTTTATCCTGGTCTATTTGTTTATCCTGATTGGTGTTGGATTTTACCGCACCAAGTACGTCCGTACCCAGGAAGATTTTGTGGTCGCCGGCCGCAGACTCCCCGCACGAGTACTGGTAGGGACACTTTTGGCAACCTGGATTGGTTCCGGCAGCATTACCGGCGGGGCCGGATTAGCTTTTGAGCGGGGATTTTCCGCCCTCTGGTTTTCCGCCGGGGCGTGGGCGGCGATCATTATTCTGTATTTTGTGGCCTCGCGGGCGAGGACCCTGGCCCAATTGACCGTGCCGGACCTGCTGGAATTACGCTACAACAAATATGCCCGCATCCTCGGCACCTTGGTAACCGTGATTGCCTACACCGCGATTGTCTCCTACCAATTCCGGGCCGGCGGCAAAGTCTTAAATCTGGTTACCGGTTTGAACACCGACGCCGGCATTATTATCACCGCACTCTTTGTTATCGGCTACACCGTATTGGCCGGGATGATTTCGGTGGCGTATACCGACGTGGTCAACGGGATCATCATGATCATCGGGTTGTTCATCGCCCTGCCGTTTATGCTGGCGCATGCCGGGAGTTGGTCGCAGGTGCTGACCACGCTACCGGCGGACCATTTCACGGTTATGGGTGAAATGAACATCCTGGACGCGCTGGGATTTACCCTGCCCGCGATGCTGCTCATGCTGGGAGAATCCGGCATGTATCAGCGATTTTTCTCGGCCAAGGACCCGCCGACCGCGCGCAAGTCCGTGGTCGGCTGGATCGTGGGCACGGTAGTCATTGAAACCTTGATCGCGGTCCTGGCGATTATCGGCAGCGCCAGTTTCCCCGGCATTGATTCCGAAAGTGTGATTCTCCATGCGGCACGTCATGGATTACCCTTGATGATCGGCTGCCTGCTGCTCTCGGCAATCGTGGCGGTGATTGTCTCGACCGCCGATTCGTTTTTGCTGGTGCCGGCGACCAATATCATGCGGGATGTCTACCAGCGGTTTATCAATCCAAATGTGACCGAAAAGCAGACGGTGTTGTATTCCCGGATCGTGGTTATCCTGCTTGGCGTTTTTGCCTTCGTACAAGTACGCTTCTTTGAGAAAATTTTGGAGATGGCGCTGTATGCGTACACCATGTATGGCGTGGGGATTACTCCGGCGGTAATGGGCGCGTTTTTCTGGAAACGCGCCACCCCGGCGGGAGGCGTGACCTCCATGGCCTCCGGGATGATTGTCACCCTGGCCTGGGAAATCAGCGGGCAACCGTTTGGCCTGGCAACAGTCTACCCCGCGCTGATTGCCTCCCTGTTGGGACTCATCATCGTCAGCCTCCTCACCACCCGCCCGGACGAGGCGAAAGTGCGACCGTTTTTTACATAGATTATCCGTGTCATTCCCGCGCACGCGGGAACCCAGGGGTAGCTGGGCCGTTTTTTAGTACCGCACCCACCGGGTGCACTGCAGGATGATCGGACGTAAAACATTATAGGAGCATACGTCGGGTTCCGAGGGAGCGTGTAGCACGAATGAGAAACCCGACACTCGTTTTGTTTTCGGTGTTGCAATCTATGAGTGATTCCGCAATTGCCATCAACATTTAATTTCAGCAAAACAATCCTTAAAAGGGATATACTTAAATGTCTGATAATCTTTGAATTCATTGAAGGGTCTATTCAAAAGCCGGTCGGCAATAATGCCAGTTCGATTCATAAGTATCAACAACGCGTATTGGAAATAATCGAAAAATCCCTTGACACAAGCTGACATATCACTATACCATTTGCCGTATCCAAACGGAAGGAGAATCGAATGAAGGCACGGGGATTGGTGTATCTCATCGGGGTATTGTTGTTAGTGAGTTGCAGCAAGTCGAGTGACCCAAAACAAGATCCCGACTTATCAGAGGGATTAATAGCTTTCTATCCATTCGATGGTAACGCGAATGATGAAAGTGGGAATAGTAATCATGGTGTATTGATGGGGCAGGCGTCAGTCGATAACAGTCTGGTAATCGGAGACAACGAAAATGACTACCTGCTGATTCCTCATACCTTGATGGACAATCTGACCGACTTCTCATGCGCAGCGATGTTAAGAATAAACACACTTCATACAACTGGCAGACTTCCCGGAAACAACTGGATTGGAGGGGCCGCAGCATCCAATGCCAATGTCTTCGGTGTATTCTACGATCCGGTAGAAAAGGCATGGGAATTCTCCTTTTTTTTGGCGCCTGGTGGGAGAGGTGTTTTTTTCTATGATGACGCCATAGAGGATGGCGCATGGCATCATATCGTTGCTACTCGCACAGGATCAATTGCAAGGCTTTTCATCGATGGAGTTGAAATTGGTGGTGGTATTTCAGTCAGCGATCTTACCCTTGTAATAGAGCAAGGCGGACTTATAGTGGGACAGGAACAAGATGAACTTGGAGGTTCATTCGAGCCCGATCAATCATGGGCGGGAGAGATCGATAATCTTAGTATCTATAATCGCGCATTGGATGAAGACCAAGTCCAGGCTCTTTTTGAACATGATGGAGCGATAGAATAGATTAGCGGTACATCGAAAACTGTAACCCACCAAGAACGACGAATCCCGCAGGGATTCGGAGTGGCTGGTGGATCGTTATTAGCTTTCGTTTGTGATGTCCCACCCGCCATTCCGCGCCCTGATCAGGGCGTAATTCTGGTTGTATACCCTAATTTTCAGCAGCGCACCCGCTGGGTGCGGCACCGAAAATGGATCCCAGCCTTCGCTGGGATGACAAGGAATAAAGTCCACGATGTCGAAACCACGTTCCATCTGCCATGGCGGATCGGGACTCAAGGGTTTCCACCTCCGCCGAATTCAATGTCACCACCTCACATAACAAAATCCCAAAAGCCGACCCCACGCCCTGGCGGGAGCGCGGCCCTTCCTTACCGATATTCATTATCGCGAATCCGGGAAAGTGATAGGTATCATTTTGGATGAAAAGTGATATGCGAAACGCGCACCTATTGTGTGCGGAACCACGAACGGATTCTGGCCTGGATCGTCATGGTCAACGCTAACAACGGATCGTACTGTCTGTCCCCCTTGCTGCGCAAGGGTAACGGGATTCCTGCGTACGCAGGAATGACGGGACAGCGTAATTCTGCTGAACCCAGAAGACGTCAGCCCAAGGGCTGACCAGCACGGTGAATATTCGAAACGCGCACCCACTGGGTGCGGCACCAAGAATGGACTCCAGCCTGCGCTGGGATGACATAAAGATAGTGCTACCCTTGCAATTCCTTATGCCGAAAACAACTCACCAGATGATCATTGACCATGCCGGTAGCCTGCATATGGGCATAACAAACCGTGGGGCCAACGAAACGGAAGCCACGCTCTTTCAAATCGTCGCTTAGAATTTCGGCTTCTTTGGTGACTGCGGGAAGTTGCTTCAGCGTCTTCCAGCGATTGACAATCGGCTCCCCGTCGACAAAGCGCCAGATATAATCAGCAAAACTGCCGAATTCGTCCTTGACCTTCAGGAACGCCTTCGCATTACCGAGGGCTGCGTTGATTTTCTGCCGGTTGCGGATAATCCCCGCATCCCGCATCAACCGCTCAATACTCCGCGCATTGAACCGCGCAACTTTGGCCGGATCAAAATTAGCGAAGGCCCGGCGGAAATTTTCGCGCTTATGCAGGATCGTCCGCCAGCTCAAACCGGCCTGAAATCCCTCGAGCACCAGAAATTCAAACAACTTCTGGTCATCATATAGTGGCACACCCCACTCGGTATCGTGGTAGGCCACCATCAGCGGATCATCCTCCGGCCAGCCACAACGGATCAGTTTTTGTGAGGCCGGTGGACACATCGAAATCAAAGAGATGCCAGTAGTTTGCTGTAGTGATCTTCGACGTCGGCGGGTTCCTCGGAGACAAAAAGCGACGGCCAGTCAATCTCCAGGAATTTCTTGAAGCAGTCCTGTTGCTTCTTCTGATCATCAGGGAATCGGCGATACATTTCGGCGCGGAACGCCTCCGCCAAATCAATCACCGGCTGCCACTGCGGCCCGAAGACTGACTCTAACATTTGACGGATGAACTTGGTTACAAACGGTGCACGTCCGTCAGTCGAAATCGCCAGGGTCAGCGAGCCGCGGTCGATCACCGCCGGGAAAATGAAGTCACAGCGCGGCGGATCATCCACCACGTTGACCGGCACGTTGGCGTTCCGGCAATCCTCGTATACCTGCTGATTAATCTCCTCGCTGTCGGTGGCCGAAATCACCAATCCGTATCCGGCTGCTTCGGGAGATTGGTAGTCACGTTCAATGATTGTTGCCAATTTCTCTTCCCGCATCTGCTCAATCCCGGCGTTATGTTTCGGAGCGATAACGGTAATATCGGCGGCGCGGGTGACAAGCGATTTGGCTTTGCGGAACGCCACCGCCCCACCGCCGACAATCAGGCATTTGCGCTCGGAGAGTCGTAAGTTGACGGGGAGATACGAAGTGGTCATTCGCCGCTCCCGTGCCGACCAGCGGCTTGCAGGAGACGTCGCGCGAGACGGATACTGAATTCGTCGAGTGCCACACTGCACGACGGGGGGTATTCATCCTTCGCGTGCATGAGTTCCTCCACCCGAATTCGCTCGAACGCGTCCCCCAGCCCATTGTACATCGGATCGAGACGCACCGCCTCGTACCAATACACAAATTGCGAGACTTTGTCTTCGACAATCGCCTCCGCCGGGACAATTGCCGATTCTCGATCTTCCATGCCGGTGTTTAATTCACGGTGGATATCATCCAGGTCGTACACCGTAATGGCTGGTAATTCTCGCACGGCGAAATCAATATCACGCGGCACACCCAGATCAATCACGAGCTGCGCTTTTGCCCCGTCGGACCGATCACCATAGTGCAGCTTGGTCACCACGGGCAACGACGATCCGGTACAGGACACAACCACATCGACGTCGGCAATTTCCGACCCCAGTTGCTCCAGGGTTATCGCGTTCCCGCCGAACGCGGAGGCCAGCCGTTCGGCATACGCGACGGTGCGGTTGGCAAAGATAAACCGCTCAAATCCCACTTTGCGCAAATGTTCGGCCGCCAGCGAAATCATTTCACTGGCGCCGATAAAGAGTACACGGGGAGCGCGGCCTTCCGGCACCCGCTCACTTATCAGCCGTGCGGCCACTCCGCCGACCGAGACCGGCCGCTTGCCAATAATTGTCTCTTCGCGCACCCGTTTACCGGCACGAAACGCCTGGTGGAACAGGCGGTGTAAGATTTTCCCCGCCGATTTCACGGAACACGCAGTCGAGTATGCTTTTTTCACCTGGCCGAATATTTGAGTTTCCCCCAACACCATCGAGTTCAATCCGGCGGTAAGCCGGGCCAGGTGCCGCACGGCGAGATTATCATACCGCTCGAAAAACATCTCCCGGGACAGGGTAACATCAATCGATCGATACGTCCGGTATAATTCGACGACAACCTCGAACGGCGTCACCGAACTGCGTACCACCATGTAGAACTCAATTCGGTTACAGGTGCTCACCGTCGCCGCTTCCAGCACTCCGGGGAAACTGATCAACAAATCATCGACACGCGGAATATCGTCCGGTGTCAATTGCATTGGTTCCCGTTCCTGAATCGACGCAGACTTATAATCGATCCCGACCAGGACCAGGCGCGCATGACGATGATGTTCCTGCGCGTCCAACCGCGCGCACATCCGCTCACATCGTTTTGCTTGTTGTTGCATCATAACGCATTACTCACCGGCAATCGCCGATTGGCCACCCGCCAGCACCACCACATCCGAATACCCGGCATCCCGTAATACGGTTGCCGCCTGGTAGGCGCGGCTGCCGCGCTGACAAACGATAACTATTTTTGCCTCTTTTGGCAAATTATCCAGGTTCTCACGCAATTCATTTAATGGCAAATTCTTGACCCCGGGAACTTCGAGCGGTGCGGCTTCATATTCGGCCGGCTCGCGAACGTCCAGCCAAACCGCGGATTCATCTCTGAGTTGGGCGAACGAATCGGGCCCCACAAACACCACCCCCCGGGATTCGGCAATCGCCATCCCCACCAGGTGATGTAACGGATCGACCGCCTCCGCGTACGGCGGCGCATAGCCTGGCTCAAACAGCAACAGGTCGTTCAATGTCCCATAATATTGGAGATATGCTGCGAAAACATCCACGCGCCGAACAATATCTCCCTTACCCACTCCCTGGAGCCCCAGCAGTTGCCGGGTCTGCTGATCGTAGATCATCTTCAGCGTGATCGTCTTGCTCTCCGGATAATACTCAGGCTTGTCGATAAACGTACCCCAGACCGCCGAGGCTGATTCGGAGACCTCACGTGCAGCCGCCCAGTTTAACCCGGTTCCGCCGAGATTGAGATCAAACACCTTCACCAGATAACTGCCCAAGACACCCTCATATTTCACCGGGTTCCCCGCCAGGTGCTCGGCAATTATCAACCCGTGACGATTCGCCAGGGACCCCAGCGGGACCCACACCTTTTTACCAGTCAACCGATTGGTCAACTCGACACAATCTCCTCCGGCATAGATGTCGGAGTCAGATGTCTGGAAATATTCATTGACCACAATTCCGCCTGCGTCCCCGATTTCCAGACCGCAACCTTGCGCCAGCTCCGTGGCCGGCTTGACGCCGATACAGACTATTGCGTAGTCTGCCGTGAGGGTTTCGCCGTCGGCCAGTTCGACCGTCACCTGTTCCTCACCACCGGCTACGGACTTTACTACACAGTCCAATCGCAGGTCGATATCTTGCTTGCGCAGTTCTTTCTCCACCAACTGGGCCATTTCCCCATCGAGAACGGTAGGCATCACCTGCGACTCTTTTTCGATAAGCGTAACGTCGATCCCCCAGAGGCTGGCGAACGCTTCGGTCATTTCCAGGCCGATGTACCCCGCACCGATTACGATCGCGGTGCCGACCTGCCCTTTTTCCGCCAGTGCGCGGAACGCCTGGGCATCATTCGGCCGGGTGAAACACCGTACTCGCCCGCCGAATTCGACGGGAAACGGCGGTGTTGCAGGATGTGCACCGGTGGCGATCACCAGTTTGCCGTAGCCGTGTCTTTCCGCAGAACCATCCTCCCGCTTCACCGTGACCGTTTTACTATCCCGGTCAATTGCGGTTACCTCCGCGCCGGTAATGGCGGTGAAACCCTTGACGGTGCGAAAATATTCGGCGTCGCGGACAACGTCCCACTCGGTTTTGGTTAAATCCTCAAAGCTGTCGACATCCCCCGAAGCATAGTACGGCAACCCGCAAGACGCATAGGACAAATGGCGTTCTTTTTGAAACAAGGTAATCTTTGTGCGCGGCAAACGGCGTGCCAGCGTTGCCGCCGTCTTGGGTCCGGCGGCCACTCCCCCGATAATGACAAAATCAGAATGATTCATAACAGACAATCAAGGGCTGTAGTCGTTCAACTACAGCCCTCACACCGTTTAGCTTCTCAACCCGTACTGCTAGGCTGCCATCCGGGCACGTATCGACAACGCAATCTTATACAAGACCGTGATAATGAACATCCCGAGACCGTAAATCCCAAAAGTGATCGCAATCTCCGGGAAAGTCGGCAGATAATCGGGCACCGTGCCCAGAACCGAGGGAATAAACCCGGTGACAACCATCCCCAGCCCCTTTTCAATCCACAGAGCGATAAACACGGCCACGCAGGTGATACCCAGGATCGTGTCGTTATTGCGCAATTTTGGCACCAGCAGCATCACCAGTGAGAAGGCCGTCAATACTGCCGAGGTCCACATCCAGGGTACCAGCGATGAGTTCCCCTCCAAACCAAAATAGAGAAATTGGAAATGTGCCAGGTGCTCCGGAATATCGGAGTACATGGCGGTGAATAACTCCATCAACACAAAAAACGTGTTGATCACCATCGCGTAGGTCACAATGACCGCCAGTTTTCTGATTGATTCAGTCGGCACCCGGAACGTGGTGAACTTCCGTAACACGAACACCAGCAAAATCAGCAAGGCGGGGCCGGCGGCAAACGCCGAGGCCAAAAAGCGCGGCGCCAGGATTGCGGTCATCCAGAACGGCCGCGCCGCCAGACCGGCATAAAGGAACGCCGTCACCGTATGAATGGAAATCGCCCACGGAATCGACAGCAGGATAATGGGTTTGATCCAGGTCGGCGGGGCGATTCCTTTGCGTTCGGCATCCAGAGTAACCCGGCTGATAATAATATTCAGGATTAAGTAGCCGGAGAGAACCAGCATATCCCAGAACATCACGGAGTTTGGCGTTGGGTGCAGAATGATATTCAAAACCCGGTCAGGGCGGCCCATGTCCACGAAGACAAAAAGCATGCACATGATCACCGAGGCGATCGCCAGGAACTCTCCGAGGATCGTCAGTTTGCCGAATGCCTTGTAATTATGCAGGTAGTAGGGCAACACCACCATGACGCCGGATGCCGCGACCCCGACAAAGAACGTCAACTGCGCAATATATAATCCCCAGGCAACATCGCGGCTCAGCCCGGTAATCCCCAGACCGACGTTCAACTGCCGGAAATAGAAAATGGCTCCCAGCAGCATTAAGCCACAGAGAAACGCAATCCACGACCAGTATCGTTTATCTCCCCGTAATGCATTCTCCAGCATAAGCGCCTCACACGAGATAATAAATTTCCGGTTGGGTCCCCAAACTGGCTTTCCGCCGAATACTGAACCGGTCCCGCAGGAGTTTGCGGATGTGAGAGTTAGGATCTTCCAGGTCGCCAAACAGCAACGCCTGCGCCTTACAGACCTCCACACACGCAGGAATTTTCCCCTGGGCAAGCCGTTCCGCGCAAAACGTGCACTTCTCCACGACGCCCCTTGTGCGCGTCGGATAGGTGGGATCGATTTCTTTGATATGCGGCCGGGGATCGCGCCAGTTGAAACTGCGTGCGCCATACGGACATGCCGTGACGCAATACCGGCAACCGATGCAGCGATGCTGGTCCATCATGACAATGCCGTCTTCCCGTTGCCAGGTCGCCTTCGTCGGGCACACCCGGACACACGGCGGATTATCGCAATGGTTGCAGAATACCAGGACATTATGGTGCGTGACCTCGTCCGGCATCAACTCGTGTTCCATTTCGTGGAATGCGTGGTGGAATGGCTCTTTCCAGATCCACTTCACTTCATCTTTGGGATTGCCGAAATCCGGCACGTTGTGGACTTCATGGCACGCAGCGGCACAGTGGTCACACTCGTGTTCCTTGATGCACTTTGGCACATCGACAATCATGGCCCATCGTTTGGCCGTCAAAGGCTTAGGTGGTTGCACCGCAGCCGCCGGTGTGGCTGCCGTTGGGGCGGCAGTGGTATCCACCGTTGAGTCGATGGGGTCGACTCCCTCGGCAAAGACCTCGAACGTCTTCCCCCCCGCAACACCGAGCGCGGTGAGTCCGGCGAGTTTCATAAACTTCCGTCGATCGAAACTCATCGCTCACCTCCTACTTCCGGCGCCACATGACAGTCCCAGCAGACCGGGGAACCCACCGCCATATAATCATGACAGCGGTCGCAGAAATCCTCCTTGCTGGTGTGACAATCCATGCAGGTGTTGACTAAACTCTTATCATACGCGACGCCATCCGCGGCAATAAAAATCCGATCATTTTCGCGAACAACCTCATCACGCCACTCGTCCAGCAGGTCCATATGCGAGGCGCGCATATAGTCGGTCGATTTAATGCATTCAGTCGCCTCGGCCGGGTATACCAGGTCCGGAACATATTCAGCTTTGCCGCTGGCAGCATTATACCAGAGCGGATAGGTGATCAAAACGAGGAAGATCACCAGTCCGAGAACAATCCAACCAGTATCACGCATCCTCGCTCACCTCCTCCGTGACCTTGGCAACGCCGGCCATTGGTTCGCCGCGCAGATCGGTGTCGCGCTCCTTTTCGCCATCCATAATCAGTGCGTTACCGACCAACTCGTGAATGCCCGCAACCTCCACGCCCGGCACCCAGTATTCCAGAAGTGGCGGCAGAGTAGCTTTATCGATTGCACAGATACACAACAGGACATTCACACCGAATTTTTCATGGACGTATTTCACCGCGTTGGCTCGCGGCAGCCCGCCGCGCAAGCGCATCTCCATGTTCTCGTCAGTGCCCAACCCTGCGCCGCTGCCGCAGCAGAACGTCTGCTCGCGGATCGTGTTCTCCGGCATCTCGTGGAAATTCCGGTTGACAGCATTAATGATATACCGCGGTTCTTCCAAAAGCCCCATCGCCCGGGAAGGGTTGCAGGAATCATGGAACGTCGGAATCCAATGATCATTGCGGCGGGGATCGAGTTTCAGTTTCCCGTGTTTGATCAAGTCGGCGGTAAACTCACAGATGTGGGTCATCTTGGTCGATTTTGCATTCTCGAACACCGTCCCGGTAATCGGCGATTTGGGTACCTCCAGGAAATCAGCCGGGCCGTTCATCGTATCCATATACTGGTTGAGTACCCGCCACATGTGCCCGCACTCGCCACCGAGAATCCATTTCACACCCAGCCGCTTGGCCTCCATGTAAATCTTGGAATTGAGCCGCTTAATCATCTCGTGGGAGTGAAACAGTCCGAAATTGCCGCCCTCTGACGCATAGGAACTCCAGGTATAATCGAGACCCAACTCGTGAAACAGCGCCAGGTACCCCAGGAAGGTGTAGTAGTGCGGGGAGGCAAAATAATCCGCTGAGGGCGCAATAAACAGAATCTCCGCGCCTTTGCGGTTGATCGACGGATCAACGCGAATACCGGTGATTTCTTCCAGTTCTTCCACTGCGAATTCGATCGAGTCTTTAAAGCCGTGCGGTTGGATCCCCAGATGATTACCGGTCCGATAGCAATTGGACAACGGCGTACACACCCATTCGATACCCAGGCCGAGCTCGGCAAGCAGCTCACGCCCCATCATGGTTATTTCCGCAGTGTCGATACCATACGGACAGAACACCGAGCACCGGCGGCACTCCGTGCACTGGAAGAAGTAGTAAAACCACTCCTTAATCACCGCCGGGGTCAACTTGCGGGCGCCGGCAATCTTGCCCATGATCTTGCCGGCGGTCGTAAAATCGTTGCGATATACCGACCGCAGCAATTCTGCACGTAACACCGGCATGTTCTTGGGATCGCCCGAACCGATAAAGAAATGGCACTTATCCGCGCAGGCGCCGCAACGCACGCAGATATCCATAAACACGCGGAAGGTGCGGTACTTATCCAACCGCTCTTTCATGCCTTTGAATATGATCTCCTGCCAGTTGTCCGGCAGCGGCCACTCCTCGTCCTTCGGCGACCATCTGCCGGCATTGGGCAGGTCCAGGTAATCGAGCGTACTGGGAACCGCCGCGTAGTTCCACGTTCCTTTGCGGAACTCCACGTGCGGGTCCATCCAGTCCCGGTCGGGAGGGGTAAGCTCGATCTGCGCCAGTTGTTCTGGCTTCAGTTTTTCTTCTGCCATCGCTTACTCCTTCTCCACGGGCATATCCGCCGCTTTCATCAAATCTTTGAATTCATCTTCGTATTCGTCGTAGGTATGCACCTTGACGGGATAGTTCCACGGGTTGATATGGCGCTTCGCCCGGTTGTTGTTGGCCAAATTCCGGGTGGGGCTGAGAAACACGCCGCCGAGATGTACCAGCTTGCTGAACGGGAAGTACGCAAACAAGATGCTCACTAACAGGAGATGGGCGAAGAACAGCGGGGCGATCCCCTCCGGCACCACCGGAGCAAAGCTGACAATACCCATGGCCAGCTGCTTCACCCCCAGCAGATCTGTCTTGTCAAGGTAACGCATCCACATGCCGGTGACGACAATGCCGAGAATCAACAACAGCGGAAAATGATCGCCGGCCAGCGAGAGGTGCCGCATCTGACCGGTGAAAATGCGCCGTCCCCAGAGGTATAACAGTGCCCCGAGGATCAAGATGTTGGTGATGAGAATCGGCGGCACCCATACCTGGAAGAACCCGTCCACCCATTGCAGCCCCAAAACGAAACCCGGCACCGGTTCGGTGAAAAAACGGAAATGGCGCAGGAAAATCACCAAAAACGCGTAATGAAACACAATCGCCCCGGCCCAGAGAAACTTGTTGGCGCCATACACCAGTTTGGGACCCGGCTTCACGGCAGCGACGGTGTTGCGAAACAACGAACGGAAAAAGAATACTTCGAGAAACATCCGCTTGATCACCCCCCACGTATTGGAGGGGCTTTCCAGTTCGTTGTTCTTTATCCAGGGGAGTGATCGCTGCTGGCCGCAGGTCGTTGGAATGCGAAACGGCACCGGCACCCGGGCCCAGGAGAGCACCCGCCAAATTATGCCCACAAGAAACAAGCCGATGGCCAAATAGGGTACAATAACCCCAATGACAAACTGCCCACCGCTGGATGATGCGCCAACGAGCCCCAGCACAGTCAAGACGATCACCACCACCAAGGGGAAAAGAATTCTCATCGACCATTGCCTCCCTTCGGTCGGCTGGTTGCGTTTCCGTTGGGGATGGTGTCTTTATGTTTTTCTGCCCGATGTCGGGTCACAAACGTCCGGTTCTTAATCTGGTTCAGTTGAATCTGATAAATGTGCTCCTTGCATTTGGCATAGCAATCAAAGGCAGCCAGCACCAGCCGATCGACCCGTTCGTAAAAGCGCCGATAAACTTCCGAGGGCTCGTTCGTTTTTTCACGAACAATCTCTTTTAATGAAAAAACAAAGCGTATCGCTTCGGACGGGCTGAAATCTTGCACAGCGCGGACCCGTATCAGCGGCAATAAATCCCGTTGGATAACCTCATCGGTCAGGGCATCTTCAATGAGCGCATCCAGCAATGCTGGCGGATGAACCCGGATCAATTCGCCGACCGGATTCGCAAACTGGTTCCCCACCCGGCCCAAAAACGTGGCCGTATCCCGTTCATAGGTCTCCCGGAGGGCCTGTTGCCACCGGCTGAGAATTTGGGATCGATTGCTTCGTAAAAGCGATGCAGTCATTGCGACTTGTGCCCGAAACGCGCCTAAGCTATGAGTGACCCGGTCCAAATCTTTCCTATGCAGATTCAGGCCGGGCCACCAGTCAACCCCGATTACCGGGTGCTGGTCGATCTGCGGAACGCCAGCATCTGTGTCGGCCATCCACCACCGCAGATGGCAGCTTACTTACACACAACCAGTCGGTTTGGCGAGACCTGCGACTTTGCAGGCGCCTTTCGCCGGACCCGACGGGAACAATTCATAAATTTTCTTCAGTGGAAAACCGGTCTCTTTACAAAGCTTCCGAATCATCGGAGCAATCCCGAACTTCAGGTAGTATTCACGGAGGTAGTTGACCACTTTCCAATGTTCTTCAGTCAAATCCTCCACACCTTCCGTCGTTGCCAGCGCTTTGGCGACTTCTTCGCTCCAGTTTTCTGGTTCTTGCATGAAGCCGTCTTCGTCGACTTCAATCTTAATGTCCCCGTGTTCGAACATTGCCATGAGCATACCCTCTCTGTTGAAAACTCCTCGCCTATCTCAATCGTTTCTTGTCATTCCGATTGTTATGGCTGCCGCTCAGGTTTGCGGCTGCGGCGGTGAATAGGTGGCCGGGTCATGCATTTCGATGTATCCGCACGGACAATTTTCGGCACACTTATCACACCCTTTGCAATATTCCAATTTGAACTTGTACTTCTGCCCTGGGACCAGCGGTTTGACAACGGCGGAGTCCTGACAGTAGTTCCAGCACTGGCCGCACTCGAAACACGACCCGCAACTCATGCAGCGTTTGGCCTCTTCAATCACCTGCTCCCGAGTCAGGCCGGTAAAGATTTCTCTCTCGGCATCGCTGAGTCGCTCGTCAACCGGTACTTCGCCCTTCTCGTTGCGTAACTTCTCTTCATACCACTGGAGCATGACTTTGTCATGCGGGATGACCGGCTGGTCCGGCATGGCCAATTCCGACTTTTCGCCGGTATAGTTTTCATGAATCGCCGCAGCGGCGCGACGGCCCTGATACAGCGCAATCACCGCCAATCCCAGATTGAGATCATCACCGCCGGCCCAGATATTGTCTCCCACATGCCCGCTTTCGTCGGCTTTGATCCAGTCTTTGCCTTCGCGGAGATGTTCCATACCGGAGAAATCCGGTTCCTGGGAAATTGCCGGGATGATTGTACTGGCCGAAACCTCAAATTCTGAACCTTCGATCGGTACCGGACGCCGGCGCCCCGACTCATCCGGCTCACCCAGTTCCATCCGGCGGCAGCGTAAGCCGGTTGCTGTGCCATTGTTACGCAGGACTTCCACCGGCGCAACGAGGTATTCGATCTTAACGCCTTCCTCTTCCGCGCCGTCAATCTCTTCTTCGATCGCCGGCATCTCGGTACGTGTCCGACGATAGAGTAAATGCACCTCTGCGCCCATACGGCGGGACACGCGTGCCGCATCGATTGCGGTATCCCCACCACCGATCACGATGACTTTATCACCGACCTCGACCTTCTCACCACGATTGACCCGGTTGAGAAAGTCAGTACCCGAGAAAACGTTCTGCGCATCCTCCCCCTCGACGCCCAGGGTGTACCCTTTATGGGCACCAATCCCGACAAACATCGCATCGTACGATTTCTGAATTTCTTCGTAAGGAATGTCTCGACCCACCGCGGTATTGGTCTTGATTTCAACGCCGAGCTTTTCGATCCGGGCAATTTCTTTATCCAGCACGTCCTGTGGCAGGCGGTAATCGGGGATTCCATAGCGGAGCATGCCACCGGTCTTCGGGAACGCTTCGAAAACAGTTACGGGGTAGCCACGACGTGCCAGTTGATACGCACAGGACAATCCCGCTGGTCCGGAACCGATCACCGCGACTTTTTGCGGACGGGTCTCATCGGTCAACTTGCTGAACTCCAGACCCTGTTCGAGCGCCCAGTCCCCGATAAACCGTTCCACGTTGTTGATCGCCACCGGCCCTTCTTTATGTGCCCGGTTGCATTCCGCCTCACAGGGGTGCGGACACACGCGCCCCATTACCGCCGGCAGTGGATTGCGTTCAACAAACTTATCCCAAGCCTGTTTAAACGCTTCATCGTACGTTACTTCGTGTTTTTCGGCCAGTTGAATCGTCGTCAAAATTTCCCGAATGGCCGTCTCATTGGGACACCCGGTTCGGCATGGAGCCAGTTTTTCGATATGATATGGTCGCCGCGGAGATTGTTCACCGGATCCGCCCACCGAGGGACGTGTGCGAAGTCCCAAGCCCTTTTTCTTCTTTTTCTTCTTTTTCACGACCATGATGTCACTTCCCTTCAGGCTTCCAGCGCGGGCCCCGCCCCAGCCAAAGCGAATAATTAATTTCTATCTCAGTAACAGCTAACGGGATGAACACTGACCTGCCCGTACTATATACGACCTAACGTGTCAACTTATCTAGTGCGAGTCCTCCTTTATAGACAGACGCCCGCGGCTAATATACACGGTTTCCCGCCGATCACACCCCCTGGCCTGACAATACTTTTATCCCGCAGCGGAATCCGTCCGCGACGCGGTATCCCGCAAAACCTGGTATGCTGCCGCCGCCCGGACAAAGGCCGGCGCCCACGTCGGCGTACCCAACGCGTGGTGATGCACATACCAGGCCATCGTCTGGTTGACAATTAAACCATCGCGACCGGGCAGGCATCCGGTCCCTACCTGCACCGCACCCGCGGTGGTTAGTTCCCCGTCGACACCGGTCACCTGGGTATAGTGAAATTCGTGCCCGTGGATGACCTGCTCAGCAGCAAAAAACGGCGTGTTCTTTTCCATGCGCACCTGACTATAGCCGTGCCCCCGCGGTTTGCGATGACAGGCCACGCGAATGGGAAACACCCCGGCCATCGGATAGGTGACATCTTCCACTTCCAGCGATTTCGCCAGGTACACCAACCCTCCGCACTCCGCATAGATCGGCATACCGGCATCCGCAGCGCGCTTCACGTCCCGGCGCAGGGGCACATTATTGGCAATCGCACGTGCATGGGTCTCCGGAAAACCGCCGCCGATGTATAACCCATCGAGATCCTCCGGCAACTGTTGATCGTTCAGCGATGAAATATCCACCAACTCGCCGCCGGCGTGCAGTAATGCTTCAAGGTTTTCCGGATAGTAAAAGGTGAACGCGGAATCGCGCATCACGCCAATGCGGACGCGCGGCATGGGCGGTTCATCCAGAGTGATATCGACGCTGCGGTGTTCCAGCGGGCGAGCGGTGCAGGCGATCTCCACCAGACGCGTAACATCCACGAACTCATCGACAATATCCGCCGCCTGCTCAATCGCCAGGGCCGCATCGGTATGTTCTGCCGGGGTGACTAATCCCAGATGTCTACCGGGTAAAGACGTGCGGTCCGGCAATCGTGGGATGGCTCCCACCACCGGTGGTCCCCCGGCCTGCTGTAATGATTCGGTAATGACTCGGCGATGTCGTTCACCGGCAACACCATTAAGCACGACACCGGCAACGTTGACGTTGTCTTCGAATCGACAACAGCCGATAATCGCCGCCGCCGCGGTCCGGGTCGCTTTGGTGACCTGATGAATGAGGATAATGGGTGAACCCAGCAAGGCCGCTAACGCCGCCGTGGAATGCGTCCCCTGGGCGTCTCGGCCGTCATGCAATCCGCGGTTGCCCTCGATAACCGCAATATCCGCCGTTCTAGAACGACGAACGAACGAGGTCACGACCGCCCGTTCGTCCATCAAGAATGTATCCAGATTATACCCATCCCCATTGGCAGCCCGGCCCAGCCAGGCGGCGTCAATGAAGTCGGGTCCCTTTTTAAATGCGGCGACGTGTTTCGCCCGCCGGCGCAGGACTCCAATCAACCCCAAAGACAGCAGGGTCTTCCCCGAGTCCCCGGCGGTACCGGCGATCGTTATTCGCGGGCACACCTCATTCATAGTCTCACGAGCAAAGAGTGGCACTCTGTGCCGCTACTAGTCGTTGGCGGCACCCTCTCTGTGTGGAATTTCAATAAAGCTGCCGCCGTAGTACGTGTACACACACCGTCCGGAATTGACTAACTGCTTGATTGCCGCCTTGCAGGCCTTCTTATCCGTCCGGTCGCCGTAGACTTCCAGCATGGCTTTGGTCAAATCAGTCGGTTTGAGCTTTTTCTGCCCCATCGACTCCTTGACCATCTTGTACATCGCCTCGGCAATTTCATCAACTGATACCTGATCAGCCACAACGATACTCCTTTAATTGACCAGCTGCACCGAACGTTTATACGTGAGACCGGCGTGTTTGAAGTCATCGATGTGTTCTTTTTCAAATTCAATGCCGGCCATCTCGAAAAACCTCGGCCAGGTAATCCGCTCAATCCATTCGCCCATCCGTTCGAATTTGCGCGCATTGGCAGCCCACAATTCGACAATGTTCTTGACCGTGTCAACAACTTCCGGCCAACGCGGAGGATTATTCGGAAGAAACGGCACCGCCAGCTTGGAGAACATCGGCTCATGCCGGGCATTGGAAACCTTCCCGCCGACCCAGATCGACACCCCGTCGTTCAACGGGTCGTTCAACGGCAGGGACGGACACACGGTATAACAGTTCGCGCAGAACATGCAGTTCTCTTCGATCACTTCCACCGACGGATTGCCGTCGACGGTTGCCGGACGAATTGCCGCCGTCGGGCAAGAAGCGACCACTGATGGGATTTCGCATTCTTTGCGCAGCCGATCGTGGTTGACGTGCGGCGGGCGACGGTGGATACCCAAAATTGCGATATCCGAACAATGCACCGCACCGCACATGTTCAAACAACACGCCAGGGCAAGACGCAACTTGCCGGGAAGCTTCATTTCGGCGAAATACTCGTACAATTCATCCATCACCGACTTGACAATCCCGGACGCATCCGTGGCGGCGGAGTGGCAGTGCACCCAGCCCTGCGTATGCACCAGACTCGTAATTGCATTCCCAATCCCGCCGACCGGATGACCCAGCTTCGCCAGATCATCAATGAGCGAATCAATTTTCGACTGGTCGGTGAGCATGAACTCGACGTTGTGCCGGCTGGTGAAACGCAAATACCCGTCACAGTATTTATCCGCCAAATCACAGTAGGCACGGATCTTGTTGATGCTGAGCAACCGGGGAGACCCGGCCCGCACGGTGAACAATTTGTCGCCGCCCTCGGCCACGTGGACCATCACGCCGGGCTTGAGGATTTCGTGGTATTTCCACTTCCCGTAGTTTTTCTTGATGATCGGCGGCAGAAACTGCTCATAATGTGGCGGACCATAATCGGTCCTGCGTTTTGACATATCTACGGCCATCTTCTACCTCGTTATCCTGAAGTTCATTATTCTGCAACTCGTGAACGATACAACCATCTCTGGCACACTTACTCGTCCTCTTCTTCTTCGTCCTCATCCCCTTCTTCATAATAGTCTTCATAGAAGACGTAGGGATTTTCCCGTGGATGCGCGACCATCTCGGCGACCGGCTCGACTTCAATTGCCTCCAGGAAGTTGCCCATCCCGACGCGTTGGATAAACTCACCGACCCGTTCCCGGGCTTTCCCCTCTTCACACCAGATATCCCAGATGCGCTCGACCATATCCTTAATTTCCTGATAGGGGGGCTCCATCTTGATAAATGGAATAATCACCGACGAGAGCATTGCTCCCTCGACAATCGGCGCCTTCGAACCAAGCAGGATCGTTGCACCCCGGTCATCCCCCGGTGCCAGCGCTTTGGGCATCGCGTTGATACAGTGCATGCAGTGACGGCAATAGCTGTTATCAATTTCCAGCGTGGAACCGTCCCACTTCATGCATTTGCCGGGGCAATTAAGCACAACGTCGTTAAAGATATCCAGGCCATCGTCGGCATACTTTTTCACTTCCGCCTGATCGATCTTGATGTCGTCGCGCCACGTCCCGATAATCGACATATCCGCCCGCGCCACCGACGCCACGCAATCGTTCGGGCAACCGGAGAATTTGAATTTAAACTTGTAGGGGAACGCCGGACGGTGCAATTCATCCTGATACGCCATCGTGAAATCGTGGCAGGCCTTCATCGTATCGTAGCAGGCCCATTCACATCGCGCCATGCCACAGCAGCAACTAGGCGTTCGCACGTCGGAACCGGAGCCACCGATATCAAAGTCGACCTTCGCCAGTTCCCCAAATGTCGGTTCCAACTCATCGGTAACCGTCCCGAGCAACACAATGTCACCAGTCGAACCATGCATATTCGTGAGGCCCGACCCGTGCTCTTCCCAGAGGTCACATATTTTCCGCAACACTTCAGACGTGTAGAACCATCCGGCCGGCTGATTGATGCGCATGGTGTGGAAATGCGACACCCCGGGAAATTCTTCGGGCAGCTGCGAATAGCGCCCGATCACACCACCGCCATACCCCATCACACCGACAATACCGCCGTGCTTCCAATAGCCGATCTTGTCGGTGTACGATTTTTCCAATTGGCCAAGGAGATCATTGGCCATCGCGTTGGACTTGGCGGCGTCCTTAATCTCTTTTACAAAACTCGGCCACGGACCCTTTTCCAATTCGTCGAGTTTTGGCGTGCTGTACGTTTTCTCCGCCATACCTACTCCTTGTGGCTGGAATATTGTATGTTTCACTCATGCTTCAACGGGATAATGCCTGCCCGGTCTGTAAGATGTCTAGCCCGTTTCCGGGTACTCGCGTGCCGCGGATTGATTCTCTGCCGAGGCTATGTATCTTAAACAACCCGACTCCCGGCAAAACCTTGAAGTACGTAATATTTTTCACAAACCCAGTCAAGGTTCTTACACTCCACCTGGCCCCAATTCTGACAATATTTGCAACCTTTCGACCAGTCGAACTACTTCCAACACTCCCAGTAACTCTCCGGTCGGCAATATGTTACTTTTCAACCTCTCCTCCAGTGACAACCTTACATCCCCTTGTAAGGATTAGGCCCGACATCTTCAATAACCTCCAGAAAGTCATCAAAGATCTTAGGTATTCGATGAAATTCAGAGATCGGTAGCTCGTGAATCTCCACCCGCTCCGGTTCCAATACCAGTTGTTTCAGCTTTTCCTGGACGTTTTCCATGCGAATATGGGCCAATTCACTGCCCCGTTCATAATGGCATTGGTAATTCTCACCACGTACACAGCCAATCAGGATTATCCCGTCAAATCCGGACGCCAACGCATCACCCAGCCATACCACGTTTACCGCACCGATGCAGCGCACCGGAATAACCCGGATCATCGAATTGTACTTCACCCGCTCGGCAGCCATCATATCTAAGGCGGGATAGGCGTCGTTTTCACACATAAAACACAGGATGCGCGGTTTTTCCTCGAACTCATCGGGAATGTGAATCGCCTTGATCACCTGCGTTATGGAGTTGATGCTGTAATTCTTGAAGTTGATAATCCGCTCCGGGCAGGCTCCCAGACAGATGCCACACCGACGGCACCGCAACGGATTTGGCTTCGGGGTTCCCTTATCGTCCTCATCCAGCGTCCCGAATGGGCATTCCTCCGTACAACGTTTGCACTGTGTGCAGCGCTGGAGGAAGAAATCCGGCCAGCCTTCATCACCTGATCGTGGATGGACCGCCCGGCCCGCCGCGGATGATTCTGCCGCCTGAATGGCCTTCAGTGCCGCACCATAAGCATCATTCATCGTGGTGTCTATGTCCATTGGCGCTCGCACCGTTCCCGCGGCATAAATCCCGGTGCGCCGGGTTTCGTACGGGAAGCAGATGAAGTGCGAATCCGGGAAACCGTATTTCAGCGTTGGCAGATCAGTACCCTGGCGATAGGTCAAATTCAGAATTCTCGCCCCAACTTCAGCGCCGGCAGCGGCTTTCTTCCCGTCCTCCATGGTACCCTCTTCGGCCTTAGCTTCGCTTCCTTCCGCCGTTCCGCCTTCAGCAACTTCGCCCTCGGTCGGTGCCTCGATTTCTTCGACCTTGGTGGTTGGTACCATGCCGGCTGCCAGAACGACCAGATCCGCTTCCACCTTAATCTTCTCACCCAGCAGCGTTTCGTTGACGGTCACTGCAACACGATCTCCGCCAATCGGTTCGACGCTATCGATCTCGCCTTTGGTCAGGAAAACACCGTCATCTTCCTGAATATGGGCATAGAAACGTTCGTACTGCGCCGGCGAGCGTAAGTCTTTGTAGAGAATGTAAATACTGGCATCCGGGTATTGCTCCCGGACATACATCGCCTGCTTGAGCGAGACGCGGCAACATACCGACGAGCAGTATGGCAAATGATCCGGGTCACGCGAACCCGCACACTGGATGAATACGACACTCTCCGGAGCCTTCCCATCCGATGGTCGCACGAGTTTTCCCTCAGCCACCATCTGCTCCATTTCCACATTGGTCACCACATTCGGCGAGGAACCATACCCCATATAGGCGAGATTCTTGGGATTATACGGGCGCCAGCCGGCAGCCTGCACAATCGTCCCGATACGCACCTGTTCGGGCTCGCTGCCGTTTTGCAAAGTAACATCGAATTGACCGGGCTGCCCAAATGAGCGCTTGACCGTGGTTGAGGTCTTGACCGCTATGCGGTCGTGACTGGTAACTTTCTGGATAAGTTCATCCGCTCCGGTCGGTTGCAGTTCTTCGTATGGTGGGGCTTTGGGAAATGCCTTGGAGAATTTCGCCGCCCAACCGCCCAGTTGTGTCTCCTTTTCCACCAGCACAACATCATACCCGGCATTTGCCGACGCCAGCGCCGCATTCATCCCGGCCATGCCGCCTCCAACCACCAAAACGGTTTTGCTCGTCTCCTCTTCGACCGGTACCGGCGGTTCGATATGTCTTAACCGGGCGGCGGACATCCGGATGACGTCATCCGCCAACATTTGCGCATCTTCGTCATTCGGCTCGTGCGACCAGGCGACATGTTCCCGCAAATTTGCCCGGTCAACCATGACTTCTTTGCCGAAATCGAACAACTCAGCAAAATAGCGTTGAGAACAGGCGCAGACAGCTACTCGATCTAATCCCTCACCGGCAATGTCATCGCGGATAATCTGCACCCCTTCCGGCGAACAAAGAGCATGATGCGTCTTGCAGACAGCAGGCTTGAGCTCCTCGTTGGTCATCTCGACCAGCTTGTCAATATCGAGAGCCTTGGAGATGTCACAACCCTTGCAGATATATACACCAAGTTTGGTATCCATCACGCACCTCCCCGTGCAGCAATGATGCCCTTGATCGCTGCTCCAGTGCTGTCTTGCACGGTAGCGGACACCTCCAGCGGGCGCGTGGCCGTCCCGGCGCCAATGATGGCGGCGCCGTCGCGTTGCACAATAAAACCGAAATCATCCAACTCCAGATCAACCGGCGGTTTTTCTGCTGCGGTAGCCGGGACCATCCCGGTGGCCAGCACCGCCATATTCACGGTGGCTTTCTGCAGCTTGCCGGTGAGCGTATCTTCGGCCTCCAGGATAACGTCACCATTTCCGTTCGCGGCCGCAATCTTGCCGACCTTGCCGCGCAGGAAATGAACTTTTTCATCGTCCTGCATCTTCACATAAAAATCTTCCAAACGGCCCGGCGAGCGAATATCGATATAGAAAATGTAAATCTCGGCATCCGGATACCGCTCACGAATGTAGGTGGCTTGTTTCATCGAAGCCAGGCAGCAGACCGCCGAGCAGTACGGCAAATGGTTCTCGTCACGCGACCCCGCACACTGCACAAAGGCGATCGATTTGATCTCTCCCCCATCAGAGGGCCGCACAATCTTGCCCTGCGTCGGCCCGGTATCTGAGGCCATCCGCTCCATCATGACGTTGGTCACCACATTGGGCAGGGTACCGAAGCCGAGGTTCGTCAACTTGTGGGCATCGTATGGCACCCAGCCGGTGGCCCAGACAATGGAGCCGACCTTGGCGGTAATGGTCTGCGGCTGCTGATCGAGCTCAATCGCGTCATACTGGCACGCCTCGACACATTTTTGCATCCGTGGATCACTGGCGAACTCCGGGTCGATCACGTACCGCATCGGGTAGGCCATTTCATGCGGCAGATAAATCGCTTTGGTCTTGTCCATTCCCCAGTTGTGGTCGTTATCGCGTTCAATCTCACAGACTTTGGCGCATTCATCGCAAGCCGTGCATTTTTCGTTCACGAACCGCGGATTCTGCCGGAGAGCGACAGTGAACGATCCGGGTGCCCCGGAAATATTCTCCACCTCGGCAAGTGTCAACACACGTATGTTCTTGTTGGTTCGCAAGCGTTTATAGTTAATTTCGATCCCACAAAACGGGGGACACAATTTGGGAAAATACTGGTTGGTTCGGGCTACCGCACCCCCGAGGGAGGGTTTCCGTTCGATCAGGATAACCTCCTTGCCCACCTCGGACGCTTCGATTGCCGTGGTCATACCGGCAATCCCTCCGCCAACGACCAGTATGTCTGCGGAGAGCGAGTCTCCGTTGGCAGATGGATCACTCATTCCGACTCCTTCGCTTATGTCAATGTCATCAAATTCCGATATCAGCAAACTACAAATTTCACAAGGTATATTGAAACACTACATTAGTATGAGAGCAAGCACTTCAAGGCATTTCTTGTCAAAATGGCCTAATTGAAGCCTAATTTTGTCCGGGTACCACCAATGTGTGCCATCTGATCCGCAGCCATGCGCCTGCTCTCCTTAGCTTATTAAATATCATACTTTTTGTCTTGGATCGGCGAACCGACCGACCGGTTTTTGCTGCACCTGTCAAACAGATTTTTTTGTGTCACTTCTGGGAGCCTACCGCACCGATTTAGTTTCAGTCATGCACAAAAATCCCGCGGAATTAACATCCCGACTTTGTGAATATAAGAACCAAACGCCTGCTGAATTTTGCCCCGATTCTGACACCCGCTCAAGCTGCGGTCGATCCCCGATCTGGCCGGAAAATGTCAAAATGCCGCGAAAATTTGCATATTATTAGCACTCACCTCAAATGAGTGCTAACAAATTGCCGGGAAGTCAGTAATACGAATATTAGGAAGCAAAAAGAATTGAGACAGGTGGAAATTTCCAAACCAGTCATCAAAAAGGAGTAAACAATGAACATTCGTCCGTTGGCTGATCGGGTTGTTGTCAAGCCGCTGGAGGAAGAAGCCGCCACCAGCCCGGGTGGCATTATTATCCCGGACACCGCCAAAGAAAAACCCCAGCAGGGGGAAGTGTTTGAAGTGGGTCCAGGCCGGAAAACCGAAGAGGGTAACGTTGTTCCGATCGAAGTCAAGAAGGGCGACAAGGTCCTGTACAGCAAGTACGCCGGCAATGAATTCCGCATCGGCGAAGATGAAATGATGATCCTGCGTGAATCGGATATCCTCGCGATCATCAACTAAGCGGTTAATAATTCAAGCAAGGAGTCATACAAATGCCAGTGAAAATGTTGAAGTTTTCATCCAATGCCCGGGAGCGGCTGAAATGCGGCGTGGATACCCTGGCCGAAGCGGTCAAGGTAACGCTCGGCCCCAAAGGCCGGAATGTCGTGATCGACAAGAAGTGGGGCTCCCCCACCGTCACCAAGGACGGAGTCACCGTTGCCAAAGAGATCGAACTGGAAGACAACTTTGAGAACATGGGCGCGCAGATGGTGAAGGAAGTCGCCTCCAAGACCTCTGATATCGCCGGTGACGGTACTACCACTGCGACACTCTTGGCGCAAGCTATCTACCGCGAGGGCTTGCGCAATGTGACCGCGGGTGCCAGCCCGATGGCGCTCCAGCGCGGCATCAAAAAGGCCGTCGATAAAGTCGTCGAGCACCTGAAAACCCTGACTAAAGACGTGCCGGGCAAAACCGAAATCGCCCAAGTGGGCACCATTTCCGCCAACAGTGATGCCACGATCGGCGAGTTGATTGCCGAGGCGATGGAAAAAGTCGGCAAAGATGGCGTGATTACCGTCGAAGAAGCTAAGACTACCGAAACTTACCTGGAAGTCGTTGAGGGGATGCAGTTCGATCGTGGGTACCTCTCCCCGTATTTTGTCACCGATCCGGAGAACATGGAAGTCAGCCTGGAAGATTGCCAAATCCTGATCCACGACAAGAAGATCTCCAACATGAAAGACCTGCTGCCGGTGCTGGAGAAAGTGGCACAGACCGGCAAACCGTTGTTGATCATTGCCGAAGATGTTGATGGCGAAGCCCTCGCCACCCTGGTAGTCAACAAGTTGCGCGGCACGTTGAAAGTGTGCGCCGTCAAAGCCCCCGGATTCGGCGACCGCCGCAAGGCCATGCTGGAAGATATCGCGATCTTGACCGGCGGCAAGGTCATCTCGGAAGAAATGGGCTTTAAGCTGGAAAACGCAGTCCTCTCCGACCTGGGTAATGCCAAGCGGGTCACAATCGACAAGGATAACTCCACGATTGTGGAGGGTGCCGGCAGCCAGGATGACATCAAGGGCCGGATTAACCAGATCCGCAAGCAAATCGACGACACCACCTCCGATTACGACCGTGAGAAGCTGCAGGAACGCCTGGCCAAGCTGGCCGGTGGCGTGGCAGTGATCAACGTGGGTGCAGCCACCGAAACAGAAATGAAAGAACGAAAGGCCCGCGTGGAGGACGCACTGCATGCCACGCGCGCCGCGGTCGAGGAAGGTATCGTGGCGGGCGGCGGTGTCGCGCTGGTGCGCTCAATCAAAGTCCTCGATGATATCTCGACTACGGACGACGAAGGTATCGGGGTCCAGATCGTACGGCGGGCACTCCAGGAACCGATTCGTATGATTGCCGAAAACGCCGGTGCTGAGGGTTCGATCGTCTACAATAAGGTCATGGACCAGAACGGCGCCTACGGATATAACGCGCAGACCGGTGAATACGAAGACCTCATCAAAGCCGGGGTGATCGACCCGACTAAGGTCACCCGCATCGCACTGGAAAACGCAGCCTCGATTGCCTCATTGTTGTTGACCACCGAAGCGCTGGTTACCGAAAAGCCGGAAGACAAGAAAGAAGCCCCGGTTCCGGGCGCCGGTATGGAAGGCATGGGCGGCATGGGCGGTATGGGTGGCATGTACTAAGCCGACCACGTTTCCTGCCAGATGTACGAACACCAACCCCGAACCGGCAACGGTTCGGGGTTTTTTTTATGCGTGTTTGGTGATTCTCGGACGACGCCGACATTTTGGTGCGACGATAAGACATAAACAATCAATAAGTTAACTGAAATTCCTACTCTAAGATCAAAGTGTTGACTTTAGTTCTATTTGTTGTACTTTGCTAATCATCGGAGGAGATAATACTTGTCCTGTTTCAGCGTAAGCTGGACAAATTTTGCGTTTAGAAGTTGCTGGTTTTC
>CAYWVO010000008.1:0-79167 GCA_964461835.1 uncultured Ignavibacteria bacterium
GGCTGAAAGGACGCTGCGTGAAAAAACAATTTACACAACTCTTGACATGAGCTCCTCGATAATCAGGGCAGGTTCGGCGTAATCGGACGAACCCGCCTGACTGATCGACTTGTTGTCTCCGGTCGCGGAGAATATGGTCTGCGGCGACGTGGAGAAGAGCCTCAACGGAGGACAACACGCACCGAACTTGCTGCCACCTGGGCACACAATGACTGGATCCGCTTTATACCCAAGCTCACCTATGCTGATCATGGCGCGGGTCGAGGTGGATATTACTCCGTGTATTTGACCGAGCGCGTTCGGCTAGAGAGTGTAGTGCTTGAGGTTGTCTCTATCTGGCGGCGATATCGCAGCAGTGAAGAGAGGGACGATGAAATCCTGCGTTTTCGGCTTTCCTGGAGGCCGCAATGACTGGGCGCCTTATCGTTATTGGATTGATTGTTTTCGGCCTCAGCGTTGCACCGCGCAATTCCTGTAAGTCGGGTCCCGAGGTATGCAAAGCATATCGAGAAACCCGACATCTCCAAAGGCATAGTTCAATGTCGGGTTTCTTGCCCCGCGAAGCGGAGTGGCGGAACCCGACCTACGGAAAATCCCCGGCGCTGCCGTCGGTGGTAATTAACGAAATCATGGTTAACGAACCGGGTTCGGCAACAACTCTCGAATGGGTTGAAATATATAATCGGTCCGATGCGTCTGTGAATGTGGGTAACCATTACTTCATCGATGGATCAGACACAACAATCTTGGAGGCGCAAAATCTGGCGCCGGATCAGTTTGCTGTCCTGGCGCGGGATATGATCGCCTTCGAGTCTACCTGGGGTGATACAACTGGTGTATGGGGGGATAATCAACGAGAAGGTTTCCTGCTGATTGAAGCATCTATGCATTTGCGCAATTCAGGAGATACGATTGCCGTGTATGGACCAGCGGATGAATTCACTGAGGTTTCGTGGGAGCGCAGCCCGCGGGACGGTATCTCTCTGGAACGAGTGCGCTACGATGTGCCGGATGATCAGGCTGAGTTTAAGGAATCGATTGACCCGTCCGGCTCGACCCCCGGACGCATCAATTCGCAGACGCCTCGGCGAAACGATCTGTCGTTTGACTCAGCGGCAACCCATTTCCCGTCTCCAGGATCGCTTGCGGTTGTCGTGGAGAATGTCGGCCTTGGGGAGAGCGTCGAGAACATTGTGAGCGTGTACAGTGATCTGGATGAAAATCAAAGCGGCGAACGGGATGAATTATTCACTGAACTCCCGGTTCTCGCGTTAGCCGAAGGGATGCGAGAGACACTGACCATCGACCTCACCGGGATTATGGCAGACCAGGTTGTTATCGTGCTTCTGCACCTCGGTGTAGATGGTAATCCTCTCAACAACGTGTTGACGGTGCCGTATCGATCGCCGGGAACCCGGCCGGAAGTTGTAATCAATGAATTTATGCCCGATCCACATCCCGATGGATCTCATGAATGGGTTGAAATTCTGGTGACCGCCGAGGATAGTGCAAATTTGGCCGGCTGGTCTATCGGGGATTCGGTGCAACAATCGATTATCAGTCAGGATGACGTGATTGCCATGAGCGGAGAATATCTGGTCCTTTGCCAAGACAGTAGCGCATGTGTAGAGTTCTATCCGGATCTTACCGGCCGCGAGGTTGTCAAAATTTCTCCCTGGCGCTCACTCAATAACGGTGGTGATAAGATCATTCTGCGCGATGCGTGGGGCTTTGTGGTTGATTCCCTCACCTATACTGAAACATTCGACGGCGACCGCTCGGTGGAACGGATTAGTTCGACAGTAGCTGCCGCTGATCCGGATAACTGGATGGGCAGTGTCGATCCGGCAGGGGCGACACCGGGGCGGGAAAATTCGGTGTCGGTAACATTTGCGGACGAAATCGACATTGCGTTTTCACCGAATCCGTTTCGCGCCGGTGAACACGTGACCATTTCCTATCAGGTGCCCCGCGAGACGGTGTTGTCGATTCGTGTCTTCGGTCGAAACGGTCGGCCGGCGGCGACCATTCTCGATTCCCGGCCGGTTGTCTCTGGTTCGATAGAATGGGATGGGTGTGACGGCTCCGGTGCACAACTCCCACCGGGACTGTATGTCATGCTCATTGAGGCTAATGATGGATCGGTCAAAAAACTGGCGGTTGCCATCGCACCATGATGATGCAGATTAATACAGGCAGATGCGTCGGAATTACGCTCGTGCTGGTTCTGGCGCTATCGGGGGTCGCCGTCGCACAGAGTGGCGCGTTTGGTGAGCAGTTTGTGCACGCGTCACTGGTCGGCGTGGGCAACTGTGATGCCGTGTACTACGGGAGATCATTCAGTCTGGCCCGCAATCCGGCGCACACAGCCGTGGGAGAAAAATGGGGATTCGACGCGGGCTACCGCCGAATGTACGGCTTATCAGAGTTTGATCGGGTGTCGGCAGCAGCAAAGGTGGTTCTTTCACAGAGTGGTGTCGGAATTTCAGTAAGCCGATTCGGCAAAGCAGATTTTTATACTGAATTTGAATCATCGGTGCACGCTGCCGTGCGCATCAAAAGCCGCCTTGCTCTTGGTGTGACCGCGGCGGTACATCGTTTGGCCTACACACCGAATTTGCCGGCCTATACCGGTTGGTCGGCAAGCGTCGGTGCACTCTATGCGCCACGAAAGGACTTGATCATCTCGGCGGCGATACATCGCTTGGTTCGCACAGATTTTGTTCCGCGGTATTCTCTGCCAAGGTATTACCAAGCCTCTGCCGCGTACTCAGTGCCGGACGTCATCCAAATCGGTACATCGTGGAGCAAGCATGAGCATAATCGCGACCTGGTTGGTTTCGGGCAGCGCGTGCATCTGGCGGAGAATTTTCGATTTCTCTCGGCGCTTTACTTTGATCCCGTGCGGTATGCGCTCGGTGTGGAATTTACGGTGTATGGTCAATTCTTGACCTATACCTACCTCTCCCACCAGGACTTGGACGGCACGCATTACATGTCCTATGGGATCGGCAATTGGTAAATCGTGAATCTAAAACCGAATCTTCTTATCTTTTTTAATCTTCTCCCGGTCGGCGTTGTCAGTATCTGAAGTATGCAGTGGACAGACTGCCGCGGTGTCTATCGGATTAAAGAAAATTTCCTCGTACGTATCCGTGCAGTTCTCAGTGGCCATGAATCCGGATTCCCGACAAACTTCTTTTTCATATACTCCGGGCGGCGGCACAAACTCGAGTTCGGGCAAGGTATCGTGGGCGGCAATCATCCATTTGGTCCAGATCGGCAGGGCGTTGGCGGCGCCGGTACCGGTGCGGTAACCGCCGATCGGAGTTTTCAGATCATAGCCCACCCAGACCCCGCAGGTGATTTGAGGCGTAAAGCCAAAGAACCAGTTGTCCATGTAATCACTGGAGGTTCCGGTCTTGCCGCCCGCCGGCCGTTTGAAACCACGCCAGCGCATCCCGCGACCGGTGCCGGCGAAATCGTAGGAGGTAACCGATTGCAGCACATGGGTAACCGTATAGGCGGTCTTGGCGGAGAGCACTTCCTGCTTCTGCGCCACTTTGTTGATCTCTAGCGGATTACCAAAACGGTCAAGGATTTTGCGAATATACCGGGGTTCGGTACGGATCCCCCCATTCGGGAAACAGGAAAACGCCGCCACCATTTCTGCCAAGGTTACTTCCGAGGTGCCAATCGCCAGTGTCGGCACCGGGAGCAGCTCGCTTTCGATCCCCATCTGGCGGGCATAGAAAATCACCCGGTTGGCGTCAATGCGCTGGAGCAGCTTGATCGCAATAAGGTTCCGCGATTCGGCGATTCCCTGGCGCAATACCATCGGGCCTTTGAATTTGAGATCGAAATTGTGCGGTCGCCATTCATCAGTGCCCGGGATGGTAAGGACGATAGGCGAATCGTAAAGCGTATCACGGGGCATGAAACCGGATTCGATTGCTGCGGTCAGCACGAACGGCTTGAATGCCGATCCGGGTTGCCGCAGCCCCTGCGTGGCGCGGTTCCACTGGCTTTCGGCGAAATCCCGTCCGCCGACGATGGCCAGCACATCACCGGTCTTGTTATCCATCGCAAAGAGCGCCGCCTGTAGCTTTTTGTACTGCCGCACCGAATCACCGAGTTCCTCATCCCACACCATGTAGGTGTAGACCGGGTCATCCGGCGAATGATTCTCTTCCATGACCGCACGGAGTGAATCGATATTATGCCGGACGAATTCTTCCGCCGCTTTCTGGAGCTCAAAGTCCATCGTGGTATAAACTTCGAGTCCGTCGGCGTACAGCCCGCTCACGCCGTACTTTTCCTCAATATATTGCCGGATGGTTTCGGAAAAATATTCGCCGACGCCATACTCGACCGCGGCCGGCTTCAATTTCATGGGTTCGTGACGGAGACTGTCATATTCCTCCCGAGTGATCTTCCCATGATCCTCCATGGCGCGCAGCACGATATTCCGTCGCCGATACGCATACGCCGGATTATTCAGGGGACTGTATTTGGTTGGAGCTTTCAACACCCCCACCAGCAGGGCGCATTCGAGGATATTCAGTTCGCTGACTTCTTTATCGAAATATGTTCTCGCCGCGCTTTTCACGCCATAGGCGCCACTGCCAAAATTGTTCAGGTTGAAATACATTTCGAGGATTTCATTCTTGGCGTAGGTGCGCTCGATTTTGATGGCGGTCATAATCTCTTTGATTTTGCGGGTAATTGTTTTCTCGCGGGTTAAGAAGAGCAGCCGCGCCAACTGCTGCGTGACGGTCGAACCGCCCTGCACCGCCTGACCCTGCATGGTGTTGACGATTGCCGCGCGCAACAAGCCACGGTAGTCAAATCCCCAGTGGTTACGGAATTCCCGATCCTCGGTCGAGAGCAGGGCATCGATTATCGGCTGCGGCAGTTCCTCGTAATAGGCCAACGTGCGGCGTTCGCGGTAGAACTGCTTAAACAGATTTCCGTGGCGGTCATAGAGTTTGGTCGGGAGGTCCGGCTCAATATTATATATCTGCTCAATTGAGGGCAAATCCTGCTGGTAGACGTATAATGTCCGTGCGGCGCCGAAAGCCAATACCAGGGCCACCACGATTGTCGCGCTCCACCACCGTCCGGCCGTAGTCCCGATTATGTTATGGACAATGCCCCTGAAATCCACGATTTTGCACCCTCACAAGATATCCGCCCATACTTCCCAGAGGCAAGCATGAGAGCCAGGTGACAACGGTCAAGGAAAATTCGCTTGCTTCGATCATTTCTGCCGACAATTATAACAGAGAGGCGTCGGATAGTTCCGGCGCCGGTTTTTGATTATGAAATCTGTCGCCGAACAAATGAAGCTGATCACCTCGGGAACAGTCGATATCCTCCCCGCCGGCGAGATGGAAAAGAAGCTGGAATCGGCCCGGAAATCCGGCAAACCGTTGCGGGTGAAGCAGGGATTCGATCCCACCGCACCGGATATCCATCTCGGGCATACGGTCGGATTGCGGAAGCTGAAACAATTTCAGGACCTGGGGCACCAGATTGTCCTGATTGTCGGCGATTATACCGGGATGGTGGGTGATCCGTCCGGACGCTCAGCCACCCGCCCGCAATTGAGCGCCGAAGAAGTGGAGGCTAACGCGCAGACTTATCTCGATCAGTTTTTCCGTGTCCTGGACGAAGCGAAGACCGAGGTGCGCCGCAACGGTGAGTGGTTCTCTCGCATGGATTTCTCGGAGATCATGCGTCTGGCGGGGCAGATGACGCTGTCGCGGATGTTGGAACGGGACGATTTCAAAACCCGTTTCAAATCGGAGACACCGATCTCCATTCACGAGATGTTTTATCCGTTGATGCAGGCGTACGATTCGGTGGCGATTGAGGCGGATGTCGAAATCGGCGGGACCGATCAGACGTTTAATCTTCTGACCGGCCGGCAAATCCAGGAGGCCTATGGAAAATCGCCCCAGGTTATTCTGACCCTTCCGTTATTGGTAGGGCTGGATGGGAACCAGAAAATGAGTAAGTCGCTCGGCAACTATATTCAGGTCGACGAGCCGCCGGAGCAGATGTTCGGCAAGACCATGTCGATCCCCGATGAACTTATCGTGCCGTATTTTGGATTGCTCACCGAGGTCCACCCGGATGAGCTGGATAAGCTCCGCGAGGAGCTGCAATCCGGCGCGGTCAATCCGATGGATCGCAAGAAGGACCTGGCTGAGACGCTGGTACGGATGTACCATGGGGAGGAAGCCGGCGAGAAGGCCCGGGCGGGATTTGAAGAAGTCTTTTCCAAGAAACAGCGGCCGGATGACGTTGAAGAAAAAACTGTGGAGAAGCCCGGCGATACGGTGGCAGTCCTGCAACTGGCGATGGATACCGGTTTTCCGAAAACCAAGAGTGAGGCTCGGCGATTAATTAAACAAGGCGGGTTGTACGTCGATGACCAACGGATGCAGGACCCCTTTGCAGAGGTCAGTACCGACAAGCCGCTCTTCGTTAAATATGGTAAAAAGAAGTTTAAGGTCGTAGTATATACGGAGGCCGCCACGTAAAGCGAATTGAGATATGAACATGGAAACACTGATTGACATCAACGCGCTCACCGAAAAACTCGAGTCCCTGCGGGGGTATCTTTGACCTGGAGGGACGAAAAAAAGACGTAGCCTGCCTGGAAAAGCAAACCACCGACGACTCTTTCTGGAACGACCAGCAGCACGCCCAGAGTGTCCTCAAACAAATCTCGCGCCACAAATCCTGGATCGAGGACTGGGAAAAATTGCATGCCCGGCTCGAGGATGCGACCGTTTTGCACGAGCTGGCCGGGGAAGAGGATGATGCCGGGGCGCTGGCGGAGGCCAACGCGGCGCTGGAGGTGCTGGAGAAAGATATCGCCTCATTCGAACTGCGTACCTTTCTCTCCGACCCGGATGATCTGAATGACTGTATCCTGACAATTCACTCCGGCGCCGGGGGGACCGAGTCCTGTGATTGGGCGGAGATGCTGTTGCGCATGTATACACGCTGGATTGAGCAGCGGGGCTTTGCGGCCGACACCCTGGATCTGCAAGCGGGGGATGAAGCGGGGATAAAATCGGTAACCCTGGAGGTCAAAGGGGATTACGCTTTCGGTTATCTCCAGGCGGAAATTGGGGTGCACCGGCTGGTGCGGATTTCGCCGTTTGACGCCAACAAACGGCGGCATACGTCGTTTGCCTCGGTGTTTGTCTTCCCGGTGGTAGAAAACGACATTGAAATAGAAATCAATGAGGAAGACATCCGGTTGGATACGTATCGCGCTTCCGGCGCCGGCGGCCAACATGTGAATAAGACCTCCTCCGCGGTCCGGCTAACCCACGTCCCGACCGGGATCGTGGTGCAATGCCAGTCAGAGCGGTCCCAGCATAAAAACCGGGAATCAGCGTTCAAGGTTTTGCGGGCACGCCTTTATCAATTGGAGAAAGAAAAGGAAGCGGAAAAGAAGAAGGACCTCGAGAAGTCCAAAAAGAAAATCGAATGGGGGTCACAAATCCGCTCGTATGTGTTTCAGCCTTATCAAATGGTGAAAGACCACCGCACCAATTACGAGACCTCCAATATTCAGGCAGTGATGGACGGTGATCTCGACCCGTTCATTCACGCCTACCTCAGTTCCAGTAACGAGGATTAGCGCGCCGCGGTTGCCAGGTGTTCCTGTGTTGCCAACTGGCCGCAAGCGGCGGCGATATCTTCGCCGAATGACTTACGGATTGTTACCGCCGGTGCGCGGGGATAGAGGTAATCACGGAACGCAAGCACTTTCTCTTCGTCCGGCTTTTCGAAGGGCGCGCCGGGGTGCGGGTGGTAACGGATCAGATTGATCTTGCAGGGTATGCCATGAATGAACGACACCAGTTTTTTCGCCTGGGTGATGGAATCATTGATGTCTTTCATTAAAATAATCTCCAACGTCACCCGGCGACCGGTGGCCTCGAAATAGGCCAATGCCGCCTCTTTCAACGAGGCCAGCGTGTATTTTTTATCGACCGGCATCAGCTCACGGCGTAATTGTTCGTCGGCAGTGCATAGTGAAATTGCCAGCCCAACTTTGAGGCCGGATTCCGCCAACCGTTGGATTCGTGGTGGCAGCCCAACAGTCGAGATGGTCATTTTTTTCTGGGAGATCGCTGGCCCAAGCTCAGAGGAGAGAATGCCGATCGCAGTCTCCAGGTTTTCGAGATTTAGCAACGGTTCGCCCATGCCCATGAATACCAGGTTAGAGACCGCCTCGTCCGAGGCCATGGAATCGTTGGCGGCGAGGACCTGAGCCACAATTTCGCTGACCAGGAGATTCCGCGTATAATCCATCGTTCCGGTGGCACAGAACCGGCAGGATAGCGGACACCCGATCTGGGACGACACACAGAGGGTGCGGCGGTCATTATCGAACATCAACACGCATTCAATGGCACCCCCATCCAGCTGGAACAACATCTTCCGGGTGCCATCGACGGAAATTTGCGTCTCGGTGGGTCGGGGGCGGTCAATCACGAATTTCTCCGCCAAATCGGCGCGAATGGTTGATGATAAATTGGTCATCGCCGCGAAATCGGTAACCCGGTGGCGGTAAATCCACTGGGCGATCTGGCGGCCGCGAAAACGGGCCAAGCGGTGAAATTCACTCAGGTTCTCCAGTTCGTTGATGGTAAGACCGAAAATATTGGCTTTATCGTCTGGCATATGAGTATCGGACTTTCTATTTCACAATCGATTTAATGCTCACACTCGTGGTTGGTACGCAGACCCAGGGGGTCATGCAGGGGTACTGCCGTTCAAAATTAAACCGCCCCGCTTTTCACGGGGCGGCTTACGGGTCAGGGTCTGTCGGTTACCAGCCCTTCCTGGGAGGATGTCTACCTTGTCGTACGCTCCCCCGAGAGGAAAGTTTCCGCCGGTCTACCGATTTTGCATAATCCTGGCAAATTTTTACTTACGCTTGGCGGCTTTGTAGTCGGCGAGGAACTGGATGAGTAAGCGTACCCCGAAGCCGGTACATCCTTTGGGAATATACGGCTTGCCTTTTTTCTCCCAGTCCATCGCAGCGATATCGAGGTGAGCCCAGTGATTATCACCGACGTATTTGCGCAAAAACCACCCCGCGATACTCGTCCCGGCAAGCCGCCCGCCGGAATTCTTCATATCTGCGGTGTCGGATTTGATCTGTTCGGCATACTCTTCGTACATCGGCAGCTCCCACACCCGCTCGGCGGTGGCATCTGCTGCCTTTTGCAGCATTTTGATCGTTGGCGGGTGATTTCCCATCAGCGCGGCAGCCTGGTTCCCCAGGGCGATTTCGGTGGCTCCGGTGAGGGTGGCGACATCGATGATCACTGCCGGCTGGAACCGGTCCGCGTAGGTAAGCCCGTCAGCCAGGATTAATCGCCCCTCGGCGTCGGTGGAAATAATTTCCACGGTCTGACCGGACATGGTAGTCACGATATCACCGGGACGATAGGCGTTTCCTGACGGCATATTTTCCACGCTGGGCACAATGGTCACCAGGTTTATCGGCAATTTACGGTGCGCTGCACCAAGGGTCGTGGCAATGACCGTGGCGGCGCCCATCATATCACCGATCATTTCGGTCATGCGGGGATTCGGCTTAATAGAAATCCCACCGGTGTCGAAGGTCACGCCTTTACCGACCAGGCAGACATCGATGCCCTTTTTTCGCTTATTCCCGATCCAGCGCATGACGATAACGCGCGGCTTCCGGGATGATCCCTGTCCCACGCCAATCACGCCGCCCATTTTCTCTTTCTTGATTTCCGCGGGACCTAAAACATCGACTTTGATACCGGTACCGCGGGCCGCTTTGGAGACCTCTTTCGCGAGTTGTTCCGGGTACAGGTCGTTCCCCGGGGTCATGACCAGTCGACGGGAGGTATTTGCCGCGTCGGCGTGAATCAGGCCGAGCTGGAATCCCCGATCAACCCGTCGCGCTTTGGCCCGGTCGGTGCAGGACAGTATAATCGAAATCTTCTTCGCGGGCGGTGGATCTTCCGTGGTGCGATAGGTATCAAAGCGGAACGCGGCCAGCGCCGATCCCTCTGCGATAACCTGTCCGAATTGGGCGGCGTCCATTTTCGGGACCGAAATTGTCGGCCAGACAATGGTGGGGTTGGTCAGTTTCGATGCTTGTTGAATCACTCGCCCCGCCGCCTGGCGGATAGTGTCCTGCGTGCATTTGGTGCGTTCTCCCAGCCCTAAGAGCAACAACCGAGGAATCTTCGTGTCGGCGGCGGAGAAGACCATCATGGTCTGACCGTCTTTGCCGGTAAAATCTTCGCTACTGATGATTTTCTTGGTTACGGCGGTCAGATCGTCGGGAAGGTCGCGCAGCTCCGGTGGCAGTCGACGCGCTTTTTCAAAAAGTGGGGCAACTAATACGTCCCCGGTTAATTCAGAAACATCTTTAGTAACGACCGAGCCATTCATGGAACGTCTCCTTACGATTGCAGCGCCCGACACCATTCTCGTTGCCGCCGGCGGAATCTGTTTACGCTAACGATATTGGGCGGTTACTGCCGGTTCGGCAAGGGAAAAAGGCGAAATGGCAAAACGAAAGGCTGGTATGAAGTAATGAGCCGGCCTACTCAGGCGGACGTTTCCGAGCTGGTCGATTCGACTTCCGCCGAGCCGATTGAGTTATCGCGTGAGATGTGGCGCCGGGTATGATTGATAATGATCGACCCGCCCCAGGCGATTAAGGCTGCAATAATCAGTTTCGAGCCAAAACCCCCATAGTAGACATCCCAATGATCCAAGAGCAGCAATCCACCGAGTAAGACCAGGAACAAACCCCAAAACATACGCCCTCCTCTGCGGTTTATGTGATTATATACGGATGGGGACGCGTGGTGTTGCATCGCCGGTATCGTGGATGATCATTGTTGGCAGGATGAGGCGAATGGCCTCGAGGAGGCTTGAATCCCTCTCCACTTATACCTATGTTCCGACGGTCGAGGGTTACGGAAGAGGTGGTTATGTGATGAATGTCTGGTACTTGAATCACTATATTATCCACCCATCCGCTACGTCCGAGGGCCGTCCCTACTACATTGCTCGCGCATTTGCCGACCGTGGCCATCAGGTCGCTTTGATTGGAGCGAGTCATCACCATTTGATGATTGACAAATCCGTGCCTGCTAAGGCGAGTATCCGCCTCACCGACAGTGTACGCTATGATGCCCTTCCTGCCCGATCATACAATTGTAGTCGGTTTGGACGTTTCCTGAATATGATGGATTTTTCGAAAGAAATTCGGAAAATTCCCAATTCAGACTTGGGAGATGAACTGACGATCCCGGATTTGATAATCGCCTCAAACCCGCATTTGTTTGTCTATCCGGCAGCGCGCCACCTTGCCCGGCGGTATGGGGCGAAGCTGATATTTGAAGTGCGCGACCTATGGCCGGAATCTCTCATCGAAGTAGGACGGATATCCCGTTGGCATCCGCTGATACTCTGGATGGCGTGGATCGAACGGCAGGCCTATCGAACCGCAGATTACGTTGTGGCGCTCCCGCCGCGCGCCGAGGAATATATGATTGCCCGTGGGCTTGATCCGTCGCGGTTTGCCTGCATCCCGAACGGGGTATCGCCGCAGCAATGGGAAGCACCCCCCGATCCGTTGCCCCCCGGTCATCAGGATGTCTTCGATCAATGCCGGGCTGCAGGGAAGTTCATTGTTGTCTACACCGGAGCGTTGGGCATTCCCAACACGCTGGATCAGGTGCTCGATTTGAATCGCCTTCCGCGAGTCAAGCGGCCCTATCATGTTGTGCTTATCGGTGATGGAATCTGCAAGGCGGAACTGGAGCGACGAATCAAAACCGAAAAAATCGATTTCGTAACGGTCCTGCCACGAATTACCAAAGCGCAAGCGCGCAACGCACTGGCGCAGGCGGATGCCTGCTTCATTGGCTGGGGCCCGCGACGCATTTATCACTATGGCATTACCCCCAATAAGATTGGTGACTATTTCATGGCGGGCAAGCCGGTGATTCATGCAGTCAAGGCGGGAAACGACCCGGTTGCGGAAGCGGAGGCCGGTATTTCGGTGCCACCGTATGATCCGACGGCGTTGGATGATGCCATTCGTACTCTGGCTTGCATGGATCAACGGCAACGCGACGAGTTGGGTGAAAGGGGACGGCAGCTTGCTCTGGAGCATTTAAATTGGGACGTACTGGGAGAGAAGTACGTCGACCTGTGCGAACGATTGACGTCCAGGTCGTAGTGGTATGGTGATATCCTCTACTGATAATCGAGATGCGCAGGTTCTCATCGCCCACACCGGTGAACATTCGGTATTCCCGGAACGGGATGCGGCAATACTGGCTGAACATTACCCGGTAACGCGAGTGGGAGTCACTGCATTGGGCCACCGATTCGCACTACGTCGAGCGCTGAGACAAGCCAACCTGGCGATTTTCTGGTTCGTTGGCCGCGCAGCATTTCTGGGACTTATTCCACCTCCCCGAAACACCAAGACCATCTGTGTGATCGGTGGATATGAAGCAGTAAATCGACCGGATTTGTCATACGGCAGTGTCCGGTCTTCCTGGCGCCGAAAACTCATCGGCCACATCCTCAAACAGTGTGATCGAGTTGTGTGCGTTTCTGAATTTTCCCGGGAGAGCACACGCGAGTTGTTCTCAGTTGACGAGCGGAAAATCGAACTCATTCACAATGCGATCGACACCGACTTTTTTACGCCGACACCGGAGCGCCCGCGAAAGCCGGGAACCGTTTTGACAGTCAGTTCACTGGATCGCGAGAGAATCAAGATTAAAGGACTTGATATTCTGACCGAAACCGCGCGTTTGCTGCCGGACGTGTCTTTCAACGTTGTCGGCAAAATCGTGGATTCCGCCGCTCAAGCCGCCATACAAACAGCCCCGAACAACATGACATTCACCGGGGTGCTCGATCACGAAGCACTGCGTGAGTTATACCGGACCCATGCGGTGTACTACCAACCATCCCGGCATGAGAGTTTCGGCGTGTCCGTTATTGAAGCAATGGCCTGTGGGTGTATTCCGGTTTGTTCGCGTTTTGGTGCGTTGCCGGAGGTGGTCGGAGATGTGGGGATGTATCTGGATGGGTATTCTGCCGAAAGCGGGGCGGAGGTTATTCGTCAGGCGCTGGTATTACCGGACGATTACCGACACATGGTGCGCCGCAGGGTAGTCGATAATTTTGGCGTGGCACATCGCCGGGAGCGACTGCTGCACGTTGTCCGGGAGGTGTTAGGCAGGTAACCCGTCATAAATGGACTGACCGACTTGTCATTTTCCTTGTCAGTGTTGGGCCTTCTGCGTATAAAACTAGAAACACAGGCCCCCGTGGTGTAACGGATAACGCACCGGCCTCCGGAGCCGGTAATACAGGTTCGATTCCTGTCGGGGGTACTTCCCGCTACTTCCAGTGTTCGGTTAAACCAGCATTTACAATCAGAAAAACGACGGGGGCGGCGGACCCGGAGGCAATTTGCGGATTCAAGGTAGGCAATTGCTTGCCCGCAGGTTTGTCAATAGCACGGCTTTTTCTGGGCCGGGAGCCCACCGCACAGGTTGGTGCGTGAACGCGATTTGCTTGAGTCGTCATCAAAGCCTCCACGCGGTTGGCGGGATTCGGACCGCCGCAGTCCCTGCGGAAAACCTGCCCCCTCAGTCGTCTTTCTTTCCGTTACCGCTTTGCGGTTTTCTTTTCGATTAACTACTTATAGTACGGCCAAAAGTCTGACAATATTAATCCTTGTTTGACAGATTACCAAAAAACAACCAGCTGGTACGTGCCCCCATGTCTCGACCCCGTGTGTCACCGTCCTGCCGTCGCCGGCTATGCTGGTAAGGCCACGGGCCGATCAATCCCTGATGTCACATTCGCTGCTGACGGGTATCAATATAACGTGCTTGACGACAAGAGCAAGGATATTAGCGAATCGTTGACAGTAATCTGCTGGTTTTTGACCAATTGTTGTCGATACGGCGAAACGCTGTTTCCCGCAAACCGCTCCGTACGTATTATGCGGTGCAGTGCGTAGGAAGAATGATTAGCAGATTTTTGGCAGGTGCACGAGAGAAACGGATATGGCACAACCACGGGGCTTGATGGCCTTTATCCTGGATGTCCAGGGAACTGCGCTGTTGGTCTGGCAGGTCTTTCGCCGCAGCTTTACCCGGCCGTTTTATGTGGCTACCCTGGTGGAACAGATGCACTTTCTGGGGATCGGTTCGCTGTTTCTCGTGGTGCTGACCGGTATCTTTGCCGGGCAAGCGCTGGCTTTTCAATTTTCCATTGAGTTGGCAGATTTTGGCTCAAAAAACTACCTGGGCCGGGTGATGGCGATCTCGATTATCCGGGAATTAGGCCCGGTTTTGACTGCGCTCATGGTTGCCGGACGCGTGTCCGCGGGGATCACCGCGGAACTGGGCTCGATGCGGACCTCTGAGCAACTGGATGCCATGCAAGCGTTTGGCATCGATCCACTGCGCAAACTGGCCGTGCCGCGCTGCTGGGCGCTGGTCTTGATGTTGCCGCCTCTGACAATTGTCTGCGATTTCGTATCACTGGTGGGCGGCTATATGATTGCGGTGTTTATCGCGCACATCTCGCCCTCGGCATATTGGGCAAATGTGATAGAAAAACTGTCGTTGGGAAATATCATCATCGGTACGGTGAAACCGTTCATCTTTGCGATAATCATCGCCACGATTTCATGCTATCTTGGCATGAACGCAAGCGGAGGCACCAAGGGGGTCGGGAGGGCAACCACCAAGGCGGTAGTAGCGTCCTCGATCAATATCCTCCTGTTCAATTTTGCCTTTACCCGGCTCGTGGTACCGCATCTGAAGGGATTAATGTGATTTGTCTGGATCGGGTTTCGTTCGCCTACCGCAACGAGCCGGTGCTGCGGGACGTATCGTTCACGGTGCCGGCGGGGGAGACCGCAGTCATTCTAGGCGTCTCGGGTTCGGGGAAGAGCACGATTCTCAAAGCCATTCTGGGACTGGTCCAACCTCAGTCCGGTGAGATTCAAATTAACGGATTAAATCTGAGCAAGGCGGGCGGGCACGAACTTGACGCCGTGCGGCGAAAGATCGGGATGGTTTTTCAGGGAGGCGCGCTGTTTGATTCCATGACCGTCGCCGAAAACATCGGGTATTACCTGCTGGAGCATACCGACTATTCGCTGACGGAGATTGAGCGCACGGCACGCAATATTTTGCAGTATCTCGATTTGTCCGAGGATTTGATTGATCAGCTGCCGGATGAACTGTCGGGTGGGATGCAGCGCCGCGTGGCGATCGGCCGTGCCGTGGCAGCTCTGGACCCGAATATCATGCTGTATGACGAACCAACGACCGGTCTGGACCCCTTATCCACGCTGAAAATCACCGAGTTAATTAAACGGCTGCAACGGGAAAAAGGCGTCGCCTCGGTTGTGGTCACGCATCAAATTATGGATGCCCTGCAAATATCGGATCGGTTTCTGATTTTGCAGGAAGGCCGGATCGTGTTTGACGGAGACACCCATGGTCTGCTCAATTGCACCGATGGCTATGTGTGTGATTTTCTCAAACCCTATACCGATTCGGTACGCGCCCTGCCGACCGGGCAGTAAAAGAGAAGTGAGGTTGAACTATGGCTTGTCGTTCGGGATATTTAGATGAACAATCCCGCCAGTATGTGCGGGAGTTGACCGAAGTTCTGGCCACCCGCGACCTCAAGCAGGTAAAGCGGTTTTATCGACAGTGGCAACAGGCGATGGACCTGCCGCCGATGCCGGATGACCGGAGACTCAAAGAAGATATGCATCTGATGATTCTGGAGTTACCCGGTCTGGCGCACCTCCACGCCGGTTCACAACACTGGTTGCTTAAGCGGGGCGTGGCGGTTAAGATTCGGGATATGAACTGCGGCAAATATCACGAGGGCGGCAACGGTTCCTGCAAACGCTGTGGAAGTTAACGCCGTGAGAACCGGATCTCGGAGGATGCATTGAGGTATTTTGTTGTAGCTTGAAACTCCTGAGTTCCCGCCGCGGCGGGAACGTGGTTTCGACAGTGTAGTTGTGTGATAATTGCGAGATGTGTGATGTTTGATACAGGTGGCACGGGCGTCCCGCCTGTGATCATGGGCAAGATGCCCATGCCACATCAGTAACTGTGGGAGTTTTGTAACCCACCCAGTGCCGAGAATCCTATCAGGATTCGACGTGTCGGGTGGGTCAGTAAGGGACGAGACATGAGAGTAAGATGCGTGCTGCCCACGCACTATGGATTTTAATCATCGGGGAACACCATGAAGATAACCGGTCGCGTCAAATTCCAGGAACTCTGGGTCGGCATTCTCATATTGTTTGCCTTTGCCGTGTTGCTTTGGGCTTCCTTTACGGGAACAGGATTTACGGTTCTGGCCAAGCATGAGCCATTTGTTACCTATTTCAGCGACGTCGAGGGGCTCCTGGTCGGCTCGCCGGTACGCATTGCGGGAATTGAAGTCGGTCACGTGCAAGCGGTAGAATTCGTCGAGCGGGACGGACAGCCGATGGTGCACGTTGATTTCGTGGTCACCGAATCTACGGTGGGTATGATTACCGCGGATGCCCACGCAGCGATTGGCACTATGGGGCTATTGGGGGATAAATATCTCAGCATCACCTTGGGAAGCATGGATGCTCCACTGGTACAACCGGGTGGTGAGATTGCGGCTGCGCAAGCCGCCGATTTGACTTCAATCCTCTCCAGCGCACCGGACCTGTTGCATAAAGTCGACAACGCGGTTGGAGAACTTTCCGATTTATTAAATCGGCTCAATCGCGGAGAAGGTTTCATCGGTGAATTGGTCGTCGAATCAGAAACTTCAGCAAATCTCGACACCGCTACCGCTGCGGCCAAATCATTATTGGCCAACTTACGGGATTCCCAGGCTGAACTGACCAGCACACTACAGCAAACAGCCCGAAATCTCGATCAACTGGTTACCACGATTGAAGCCGGGAACGGCACTATGGGACGGTTGGTTCAGGATACGGCCTTGTACGCCAACCTGACCGCCGTCACTGCCCGCGCTGATCGGCTATTGAATCGACTGGATCGGGGCGAAGGGACTGCCGGTCACCTCGTATCCGATGATGCTGTCTATGTTGAAATTCGTACCCTGCTCGGCGAAATGCAGGCACTTATTGACGATATGAAGCAAAACCCGAAAAAATACTTTAAAGTCAGCCTATTCTGATTCTTTCAGTTCAATCAGCGCCCCGAGCATGGATTTGGGATGGGCAAAGGCAATTTTGTCACCCTCCGCACCCCGCCGCGGTTTCTTATCAATCATTTCCACGCCGTGTTCGGTGAGATGGTCGATTTGTGATTCAATATCATCCACCTCAAAACAAATATGATGGATCCCGGGACCGCGCTTTTCCAGAAATTTCGCAACGGTGCTATTCTCATTAAGGGGTGCGATAAGCTCCAGCTCCGTGCTGCCGCCGATATTAAGAAACGCGACTTCGATTCCCTGGTCGGCAACCTTTTTCCGGCCCCGCACTTCCATCTGCAAAACGTCCCGATAGAACTTAATGGCACGGTCGAGGTTTTTGACTGCCATTCCAATGTGTGAAACTTTCTTCAGCATTGCTGCACTCCCGATATCAGCATTTAGACAATAATCGATTCCCGGTATTCACCCCAGACCTCGCGGAAAACATCCGCAATCTCCCCCAGAGTACAGTACGTTTCAACGCAAGTGACAATTAATGGCATCAGGTGATCGTCACTCGCAGCAGCCTGGCGCAAATCGGACAACGCTTCGGCCACGGCGTCGGCATTGCGTTCGGCTTTGCGTTTTTCCAATTGGTTTATCTGCCGGTTCGCCAATGCTTCATCAAGTTGTAATAGCTCTCCCGGTTCCACCGGTTGCCCTTTGGTGAATTTGTTGACACCCACGATGGGACGTTTTTGCTGTTCGACATCCTGCTGCCAGCGCCAGGCGGCCTTCTGGATTTCCCGCTGATAGTATCCCTGTTCGACTGCGGCGACTGCACCGCCGAGATCGTCGATTTTCTGGATATACTCCTGCGCTTTCACTTCCAGTTCTTTGGTGAGATTCTCTAGAAAGTACGATCCACCGAGTGGATCGACCGTGTTCGTGACGCCGGATTCGTAGCCGATCACCTGTTGGGTTCGCAGGGCCAATTCGGCGGAATGTTCAGAGGGCAAGGCCAGCGCTTCGTCATACGAATTGGTGTGCAACGATTGCGTCCCTCCCAGCACCGCCGCCAGCGCCTGGAGCGTCACACGCACCACATTGACCTGTGCCTGCTGAGCGGTGAGCATGGAGCCGGCGGTCTGCGTATGGAAGCGCAGCCGCATTGATTTCTCATCTTTCGCGCCGAATCGTTCTTTAATAATTTTTGCCCACAACCGGCGGGCGGCGCGAAATTTGGCGATCTCCTCGAAGAAATCATTGTGGGCATTAAAAAAGAACGACAGGCGGGGGGCGAATTTGTCGATTGCCATCCCGGTGGCCAGCGCGTTTTCCACGTAGGCGATCCCGTTGGCCAGCGTGAAACCGACCTCCTGCGCCGCGGTACAACCCGCTTCGCGCACATGATAGCCGGAGATGGATATGGGATTCCATTTCGGTAGATTATCGCGACAGTAGCGGATAATATCCGCGGTCAGCCGCATCGACGGCGCCGGGGGATAAATATACGTTCCGCGCGCGATAAATTCTTTTAGCAGATCATTCTGGACCGTGCCCGACAGCGCCTCGGCCTGGACACCCTGTTTCTTGGCAACCGCGGTTAACAGGGCGAGCAAAATGGCGGCCGTGGAGTTGATGGTCATCGATACCGAGACTTTTTCCAATGGGATACCGTCGAACAGTGTTTCCATATCCCACAGCCCATCGATGGCCACACCGGTCTTGCCGATCTCTCCGGCGGCCATGGCGTGATCGGAGTCGTAGCCGATTTGCGTGGGCAAGTCGAAGGCGACCGAGAGGCCGGTCTGCCCCTGTTCGAGCAAGTAGCGGTAGCGGCGATTGGATTCCTCGGCGGTGCCGAATCCCGCGTATTGCCGCATGGTCCACAGCCGACGGCGATACATGCCGGGATAGACGCCACGAGTGAATGGATATGATCCCGCATCACCCAGGTCGGTTTTCGGATCGAACCCATCGGGAAGGGAATCGTATTGTTCGTCGATGTCGATATCGGAGGTGGTTTTTATGTTGTTGTCGTCGGTCATGATTTATGAAATTATTATTCCAACACCACCAATGCCTTGCCCTGCTCCACGGCATCCTTTTCGGTACAATTGATTTCTTTGACTACACCATCGCGGGGGGCTTTCAATTCGTTTTCCATCTTCATCGCTTCAATGATTAGCAGCCGGTCTCCCTTTTTTACCTCCTGGCCGGATTCGACTAATATCCGCAACACCAAGCCGGGCATCGGGGCTTTTACTTCGACCTCGCCACCGAGGACACCGGCCTCTCCGGCAAGTTTGCGCAACTCGGCCAGCCGTTCGTCCTGCACGTCGCACTCAAACCGTTCGCCGGCATAATACACCAGCAGTCGGCCGTTCTCGGGTTCGATGGTGATATGGTAGGAACGCCCGTCCACAATGATCGACAAATCGCGGTCCTGCCCCAGCCACTCCCAGTCGGCCTCGAAGGGTTGACCATCAATCATGATATCAAGACGATCGGACTGCCGCACGAATTCGATCTTAAACGTGTGGTCGTTGATGCTGGTCAAATAGCGCATGATTTTCTACAGTGAACGCAGCGATTGCCGTCGCCCGATCGTTTTCCAGTTTGAGGTTCGTTTTTCCGTAGCGACCGGCGCCGCGGCGCGCTTTTTCGCGCGCCGATACTCGTAAATCGTCGCCGCCAGCGCCAGTGGACGTAACGCATCATTGTCAATATCCAGGCAGCCGGAGATCGAATCAAAGTGATCGCCGACAAAATGCGTGGAGATATCACCGGCGACAAATAGCGGATGCTTCAGCGCCCAGCAGTGGAATTTGATCGTCGTCGCCACCCCGGAAATCATATATTCTTCCAGCGCCCGCAGCGTCCGGGTGATGGCTTCCTCGCGGGTCCTTCCCCAAACGATGAGTTTGGAAATCATCGGGTCGTAATACACGGGGATTTCTGCCCCTTCATACACGCCGGAATCAAGGCGCACGCCGGGACCATGCGGCTCACGATAGACATTTAACGTTCCCGGCGAGGGGAGGAAGTTGTTGCTTGGGTCCTCGGCGTAGATGCGTAGCTCCAGCGCATGACCCGTTTGCGTGATTTCTTCCTGCCGATACCGTAGTTTTTCCCCGGCGGCGACGCGGAATTGTTGCCGGACCAGATCGATGCCGGTAACCAATTCGGTGACCGGATGTTCAACCTGTAACCGCGTATTCATTTCCAGAAAGTAAAAGTTGCGATTTTTGTCGACCAAAAACTCCACGGTGCCTGCATTGACATACCCGCAGGCTTTTGCCGCAGCGACGGCGGCATCACCCATCCGTTGTCGTAATTCCGGTGTAACAATCGGGGAGGGGGACTCTTCGATTACCTTTTGATGTCGCCGTTGAATGGAGCATTCACGTTCGCCGAGATGAATCACATCGCCATGCTGATCGGCCAGGATTTGAATCTCGACATGGCGTGGTTGCTCGAGGTATTTCTCCCAGAAGACACGGGCGTCCCCGAACGATGATCCCGCTTCCGATGCAGCCCCCTCTAAAGCGGAGGCGATATCCTCCGGCTTTTCTACGACTCGCATACCTTTGCCGCCACCGCCGGCCACAGCTTTCAACAGGATCGGAAACCCGGCCTCTTTCGCGTCCGGCAGGATTTCTTCCGCCGTCTTCACCGGATTTCTGGATCCGGGTACCACGGGAACCCCGGATTCAATCATCATTTCCCGTGCCGCCAGTTTATCGCCCATTGAAGAAATTGCTTGCGGTGGCGGGCCGACGAAGGTGATCCCTTCATCCGCGCAGACCTGAGCGAAGTCGGCGTTCTCGGCAAGGAATCCATAGCCGGGATGGATCGCGGTGGCGCCGGTCTTTTTCGCGGCTTCGATAATGCGATCGATCCGCAAATATGAATCCACGGCGGGTTCTTCCCCGACTCGTACCGATTCATCCGCCATCAACACATGCAGGGCCCGGCGGTCGGCATCAGAGTATATTGCAACCACGGGAATCTCCATCTCCCGGCAGGCGCGAATAATGCGGACAGTGATTTCTCCCCGGTTGGCAATCAGCAGTTTTTCTATCATCGTCGTCTTCGCCCCCCCGAGTCGCTAAGTATAGCTATTCACCAGTGCTGCTTTCAACCGGTTTCTGCCAGAGCGTCGTGATTGTCGAGCGCCAGCGATGTTTTTGCAAGCGCTTGGTTAGACGGTGATACGCATAGGAGAGGTAAAACAATGCTTTCGATTCGAGATGGAGATCTTCGATATACCATGACCTAATCGGTTCCAGGCCTTGGTATGGCCTTGAAAAATCCCGCGGGTGATTAAACCGGTGATAAGTCGGATAATCCGTGCCGCCGCTGCGGCCATAGATCCGATAGACCAGTATCCGTTTCACTCGCTGAGGCAACAACCGGCCGAGCGCAACCAGGGGGTGCCGCTTATTGGTCGTTTGGGTCAGCAGTAAACCACCCGGTCGCAGCACGCGCTGAACTTCCCGAAATACTGAATCGGGATGAGGTAAATGCTCCAGCACAAACCGACAACCGATAAGATCGAATGTCTCATTGGCGAACGGCAACGCCTCGGCATCGCCACAACAAAAATCGGTGATATCATTAGGTATTGCCATGTCCAGACCGATTTTGCTGCCGTTAATCGTCAGTTCGCGAACTGTTTTATTATCGCCACAACCGAGATCCAGAAAATTTGCCGCGTCTGCGGCGAGTCGTTCTAATTCGTCGAAATAGACATCCCAGCGGAATTGATACTCCGGGTCATGCCGGGAGAGAAATTGCCTGGCCCAGGGGAGATGTTTGTCGCCGTACTCGCCCATGAGGCAAATATACGTTCATGTGAGGTGTCGAAAGAAGCTTACAAGGGAATATTGCCGTGTTTCTTGGGCGGCATCGAATCTTTTTTCCCGTCGAGAAGCGCCAGGCCCTGGATCAGACGTTGCCGCGTATGCGACGGTTTAATGACGTCATCGATATACCCGTACGAGGCCGCGATATACGGGCTGGCGAACTTTTCCCGGTAATCTTCGACCTTTTGGTCCAGCATTTTCTGGGGATCATTGGCGGCGTCAATTTCTTTCTTGAAGATAATTTCCACTGCGCCTCTGGGACCCATCACCGCAATTTCCGCCGTCGGCCAGGCGAGGTTAATGTCGGCGCGGATATGTTTGGAACTCATTACATCGTATGCGCCGCCATAGGCTTTCCGCGTAATCACGGTGAGTTTAGGAACGGTCGCCTCGCAGAACGCATAGAGCAATTTTGCCCCGTGTTTAATGATGCCGCCATGTTCCTGGCCGGTGCCGGGCAGGAAACCGGGAACATCGACAAAGGTGATGAGCGGAATATTAAAACTATCACAGAACCGCACGAACCGTGCGCCTTTGATCGATGAGGAGATATCCAGCACCCCGGCCAGCACCGCCGGTTGGTTGGCGACGATCCCCACCGAGCGGCCCCCGAGATGAGCAAAACCCACGACGATATTGGCTGCGTTGTTTGGCTGGATTTCCAGGAAATCCCCGTCATCCACTACCCGCGTGATCACTTCTTTGATGTCATAGGGTTTGTTCGGATTGCGGGGAACCAGGTCGTTGAGTTCGTCATCGCCGCGGTCCGGCGGATCCTCCGTGTTTATAGATGGAGGATCCTCTAAATTATTTTGCGGAATGAACGAAAACAACTTGCGGGTCAACATCAGGGTGGCGGCTTCGCCATCACCGAGCAGATGCGCCACCCCGGATTTTTCCGCGTGGACATCTGCTCCCCCGAGACCTTCAAAGTCGATATCCTCATGCGTGACGGTTTTAACCACATTAGGTCCAGTGACGAACATGTATGACGTGCCCCGGGTCATCAGGATAAAGTCCGTAATGGCCGGAGAGTACACCGCACCACCGGCGCACGGACCAAGAATGACTGATAGTTGCGGAATAACGCCCGACGCCAACGTATTACGCAGGAAAATATCGGCATAGCCACCGAGCGATACGACACCCTCCTGAATGCGCGCGCCGCCCGAGTCGTTCAACCCGATAACCGGCGCCCCGACTTTCATGGCCAAATCCATGATTTTACAGATCTTCCCCGCATGACCGCCGGCGAGTGATCCGCCGAAGACGGTGAAGTCCTGGGAAAAGACAAATACCGGGCGACCATCGATGGTGCCGCTGCCGGTAACGACACCGTCCCCGAGGGGACGATTCTTGTCCAGACCGAAATCGGAGGTTTGGTGGGTGACAAAGACATCGATTTCCTCAAAACTGCCTTCATCAAGGAGTATATCGAGCCGTTCCCGGGCGGTGAGCTTGCCCTTTTTGTGCTGAATTTCAATGCGTTTTTCGCCGCCACCGGCGAGCGCCTGCTTGCGCATCTCCGTGAGTTTGTCCATCAATGGATCAGACACGCGTCACCTCACAGTAAAACGAACATCCCTCAGACCGGCGCAACGTCCAGCCATTTTCTCCCCTGGACCAGCCGGCCCATCTGATATTCGGTATCGTGGTCGAACCCGATAACCGCGTCCTGGTCTTGGCAGTATTGCAGCAGGCGTTTCTTCACTTTCAGAGTGTCGAGTGGGTGTGTATCGACCGCCGCCACGAACGGGGTCTTGATGTGGAATCGTGACGGGAAGATGTCGGCATAATAAACGAACAGATCGCCCTGCGATTCCACGCGTATGCCCTGATGTCCCTCGGTATGGCCGCCGGTTTGCTCAACCGTCACCCCCGGAACAATCTCCGTCGTTCCCTCAACCAGTTGCAATTTATTTGCATCTTCGATAGCCGCAAGGCGATCAGGGTAATAAACCGCCGCCGTCCGTTCGTTGGTGTCGTGCGCCGATTCCCATTCGGCTTTCTGGATCACGTGCTGTGCGTTGGGGAATTGCAGTTCCGGCGAGTTCGGATCACCACGGAACGCTCCATTGGCGTGGTCGGTGTGCAGGTGAGAGAGAAAGACAAAATCGATCTCCGCCGGTTTCACACCGAACCTTTCCAGACCCGACGTCAAATTTGATTCACCATTAAGGGAATACATTTTCCGGTCAAAATCGGAGAGTGCATCCCCCAGTCCGGTATCGCAAAGGATTTTTTCTCCGCTTGGTGCGGTAATCAGAAATACGTTGGACACCATCGCCACCATGTTCCGCTCATCCGGGGGCGTAAGTTTCTCCCACATCACGCGCGGGATCACGCCAAACATCGTGCCGCCGTCTAAGCGAAAGGAACGCTCGACGAACGCACTGACGGAAAAGTCCCCGACGGCAATGGTCTGGGTTCGGGTGGTAATGGTTGGTAAGTCGGTCATCGGACTCACGGACTAGCGTAACAGGTTATTGGCGATCACCAATCGCTGTACCTCCGAGGTACCTTCGTAAATTTCCAGCACGCGTTGATCGCGGTACAGTTTCTCGATCGGTGAGAATTCGCCGATATATCCATATCCACTGAATATTTGCATGGCCCGGTCGACGCAGAAGCGGGCGGCCTCAGATGCATACAGTTTCGCCTCCGAGGCAGCCAGTCCGAACCGTTCCCCTTTCTCTTGCATGAGGGCGGCTTTGTAGGTCAGCAAGCGGGCGGCTTCCAGCCGGGTGGCCATATCGGCAATCATCCACTGGATTGCCTGCAATTTCCCAATCGGCGCGCCAAACGCCTGTCGTTCCTTCGCACGTTGAACGCTTTCGTCGAGGGCCCGCTGGGCGATTCCCACGCCCTGCGCCGCAACACCAATGCGCGCGGAGTCCAGTGTCATCATCGCATAACGAAAACCCTTATTGCGTTCGCCTAACAGGATACTCTGCGGTGCGCGCACGTCCTTGAACTCCACGAATCCTGTTGTTGCCACCCGCATGCCCAGCTTGTATTCCAGGGGGCGCCGCGTAATGCCCGGCAGATTGGCTTCCAAAAGGACAGTGGAGATTTTATCGCGCACACCTTCTTCATACACTTTGCCGAACAAGACAAGCAAGTCAGCTGCATCGCCATGCATGATAAAGATTTTCTCACCGTTGATGACGAAGTTATCGCCGTCGATCCGAAATTGTGTTTTCTGGTTGGCGGCATCCGAGCCGGCTTCCGGTTCGGTCAGGACAAAGGCGGGAACGATATCACCGGAATAACAGCCCGGCAGGTATTTTTTCTTATGCTCATCACCGGCGAAGTGATAAATCGGTTCCGTCGCCAACACACCCACGCAAGCCAGAAGGGCAATGGGTGCATCGACATAACACAACTCTTCCACCAGCGTTGCGTATTCGATCGGTGATTTCCCTTTGCCGCCGTGCTCGGTGGAGAATGGATACCCAACGAACCCTGCCTGGCAGAGCTTCTTGTATAAATCACGCGGAAATTCCCGTGGTTCGGGGAGGCGATCCACCTCTTTGCCGAGTTCGACAATGTTTTCCTTTTCGCAAAATGCGAGCGCTTCGTCACGGACTGCCTGCTGGCGGTCATCGATATTATACCGTGGAATAATTGGTGGTAAATTGGCCATATGCCCTCCGAGGGTCTGAGACAATTATCAGTTTTTGTCTTCATCGTGCCACCGGCGCAACCGCACCGGCGCAGTCCATAATTGTATCGGTTGTGACTGCGAAATGCAATCCATTTCCCGGGTCCATGCCGAATCGTGACAACAGGGTAAGTTCGCGAAAAACATTGAATTTTCGGCGATTTACGTTATCTTTAACGAGTCACGTCCGAACGTACCGTGCACAGTTCGGGTGGTGTCGGGTGGTGGAGGCAAATACCGATTTTTGATACACGCTCACCGCGGTCGTGCTGTCGAGGGGAAGGCCCATATCAACCAAACGATACGGCATGTACCCTGCAAGAATGTCCCGCACTCTCAAAGGAGGACCTTGTGCGTCAACGGATAACGATTCTCGCACTCGTTGTTGCAGTAGTTTTTGTGTCAACGGCGCTTGCCGACGTACCAATTCCGCTCAACCGTCCGGTTACCGGCGCATTGGAAGGTTTGCAGAATGAGGAACAGATCTGGATTTGTCCCAATGATACGAGCATCATTGTGACCAACCACCGGGACTTCCGCCTCGGCTACCGGCAAATCGGCATTGGCCGTTCGACGTCCAACGGCTTGACCTGGATTGACAACCTCGTTCCGCTCTCACAACAGATTTTCACTCGGCAGTCCGATCCGGTGATGACCGTCAATTCTTCCGGGGATATTATTATCTGCCACCTGGATTATGATCCCAATTTTGACGATAAGAGCCATTTGGCTTTTCTGGTTTCCAATGATTGCGGGGCCACCTGGAACGGCCCCACCACCGTCTCGCCGACCACTGGCTTCTGGTTTGAGGACAAGCAGTTCATCGCCTGTGACCGCACCGGCGGGACGCACGACGGCAATGTCTATATCTCATGGACCCGCTTCCCCAACCCGACTCGTATTATGTTTGCTCGCTCGCTGGATAATACCGCAACCTTCGAAGATACCATCATCGTGGGACCGGTTACCAATTCTTCCTGTTACGGAACGGTCGATGCCGGTCAGTTCTCCCAGCCGCTGGTGGGGAAGGATGGCGCGGTGTATGTTTTCTGGCAGGCGTTGACCATTGATTCCACCGATGGCTGTAGCTATTGCCGGAGCATCCGGGTCAACAAATCGACCGACGGCGGGGTAACGTGGCAGGGTGACCGCCATATTCGTTGTGTTGATGGCTATAATGCGGTCGATGGCGGCATTGATGTGTATAGCCAGCCGACGACGGACGCGGATATCACTGACGGCGCCCACGCCGGCAATTTGTATTTGCAATGGCGCGATTTAAATCCTGACCCGCCATACGACAGTGAAATTTACTTCATGCGGTCACTCGATACCGGCCAGACCTGGTCGCCGCCGCTGCGGGTGAATGACGATCCGCTCGGAGAAGATGTGGATCAGTTCCACAACTGGATGATCTGCAACGATGAAGGTGTATTGGTGTCGATTTTCTACGACCAGCGGGTCGATCCGGCGCACTATGAATTCGATGTCTTTGCCGCCTACTCTTATGATGGCGGTGCGAGTTGGACCAGCAACCATCGGGTGTCCTCGGTTTCCAGCAACCCTGGATTGCTGGCCAGACAGCCGGCAAACTTAAAACCTGCGACGCCTTTCTCCCCCCAACAGCCTCTGGCCGGGCTCATTGCGGAATATATTGGGGTTTCCTCCATTGGAGATATTGTGGCGGCGTCCTGGACCGATACCCGTGACGGTACGGGGCCGGGGGATCAGGATGTGTATTCCGCCCGTTGGCATTTGCCACTCACCGGTCCCCGATTGATTTTTCCGTTGGCCGGGGAAGTGGTGGATGCAACACCTGATTTGCAATGGGCAACCGCCTGGAAAGACTGGGAAGATTCCTATCGGTTGCAGATTGACGATGATGATCAGTTTGGCAGTCCGGATCTTGATATCATGTTGACCGAGAGCGGATATGATGCACCGCTGGGCCTGAGCGACGGGCTCTGGTATTGGCGCATCAAGGCCTACAAACCGGCCGGCGCCACGCCCGAAGATTCCACTGATTTTTCGGAACCCGGGTCGTTTACCCTCGACGCTATCGCCTGTGATTGCGGCGTGCGCGGCGATATGAACTGTGACCTGTCGACTGACCCACTCGATATCGCGTTCCTGGTGGCATTCGTTTACACCGGGCAGGACGCACTCTGTGAAAAACCGGAGTGTCCTTTTGCTGTCGGTGATGTTGATTGTGATTCGGAGAGGAACCCACTGGATGTTGCTTTTCTGGTCGCGTACGTCTATAAGGATCAGGACGCCCTCTGTGACGGGTGCGCACCGTAGAATCGCATTCAGCTGGTAATGAAAACGGGCGGCGAAAGTGAGTTCGCCGCCCATTTTGTATCTGAAACTGAATTACCCCTTACGGGCAATTGGTTGGATACGGACTGCACAAACAGGGGTCACACGGACTGCCGAAACTCTTATAGGCATAGTTAACATAGAGCGCTACATCCAGTGGCGAAATGTCGCCATTGCAGTCGAAATCTCCGTTCTCCCCAGGACAACCGGGGACCTGCGACCTCTCGTCGAGGCTCCGGTAGACGTAATTGACAATGAGTTGCACGTCTATGGGTTCAATAACACCGTCCAGGTTGAGGTCGCCGAATGAAGCGCAATCACAGGTGATTTCGTAGCCGAACCATTCCAGGACCTCAGTCATTGCTGTCCGCGCATCGGCTGCCTCCAGATAGTAGAACGGCAGACTCAGGAACGCGAATTTGTTGGTGGCGTTTTCGCGTCGCACGCCCAGAATTTCGCCGGCGTGATCGCCGGATTCACTATCGAAGAGATATATCCACGTATTGGCATCCGGCGCGGTCAGGGAGCCGACCCAACCCATCTTGCCATCCCAGATTGAGAATACTTTGTCCGGATCGAACGCGACGTCCGAGAAACCATTGATTCCGAGGCCGCCGCGGCAATCAACATCCTGGATTTCGGTATTAGAGGTTACTCCCAGATAATCGTAAAGCAAGTCTCCCGGCCCGAAGTACCCCGGTGAAGCTAAACCACCAAGTTCATGCGCGACACGCCAACCGGCCAGCAATACGTTGGTGTTATACTCCAGATACCAGTCAAGTTGATCGAGATCCTCCTGCTTCCACGGTGCGGCGCCGCTGTTATCATCCAACCACAACACCGCGTCATACTGGCCGATAATCGACCGGCTGAGTTGCTCACTCCCAGGACTGTAGTGGTGATATGTGGTGGGAAATCCGGAAAATACCGCGTCAAAGAATGTCTGTTTCTCCTCGGCGGTCGGATTTCCTCCCCCGTTCGGGGTAACGTCCAAGAGCAGGATACCTTGATCGAACGTGGCAGCCGCAGCGGAGGACGGGTCGGAATTGGCGCTTTCATTGAAATCGGCATCGACGGCAGAGACGACGTACTCATAAATCACGCCCGAAGAAACATCGGTATCCACGTATTCGGTTGCTGTCGTGTTGGGGACCACCACGGTGTAGTTGCCGGGCGTTTCACCCCGTTTGACCACATAATGGTCAAAATCCAGCTCTTCGTTGGCGTCCCAGCTCAGACGTACTTGCCACGGTTCGGTCGCCGCCACCACACTTGCCGGCGCGAGAGGCACCACCCGCGGCGTGCCGGTGAATTCCGGACGAAGGAATGATTGAAGACCATCACCGTCTTCAGCAATGACCGTCAGGAAGTATTGCTGACCTTCTGTAAGCCCGGTAATCGTGGTCTGATCTGCGGAATTGCCCGGTACCCAGACTGAATCGGTATACGTCTCGGAGGATAGACCCCAGTACACCCAATAGCCCGTTATCGTCCCGTCGCTGAGGGCAGACCAGGACACCTGGAGCGACTGGCCGTCTCCAACATCGTACGCGACTGCATCGTTGATCGATGACGGATAGGAAGATACAACATACAACGTTGCCAGACACATCTTTGTAACTTCCGCCAGGTAGGGGAAATCCATCCGGGAGGTCAGGTCGAGTTGGGTGTGCCAACCGACGGTGTTAAAATCACCTTCGATCGTGTTGGCGATGTTATAACCCATTTGGGAAAACGGGTAGTGGTCGGAGCTACTCCCTGCGCGGATCACATACGGATTCAAGGTTGTATGGTCGATCGCCAGTTGGGCCATCAATTCTGCATAGGGGCGGCTCGAACCAATATAGGACGTTTCAATATCATCGTCGGTATCTTCAGTGTAGCCGATCATGTCCATATTGATCATCAGTTCGATATCCATCCCCGAATTGGCCGCCTCGGTAGCGTAATGCCAGGAACCACGCAGGCCGTTTTCCTCCGAGCCGAAGGGCACGAAATGGATGGTCTTTTTCACCGGTGTCGTTGCCAGGACGCGGGCGATTTCCAATGTCGTCGCGGTGCCAGAGCCGTTATCGTCCGAACCCGGCGCATACACATACGGATCGCCGCCGTCGTAGACGATCGAGTCCCAGTGGCCGCCAATAACCAGCACTTTGTCCGGCTCTGCGGTTCCCTGCTTGATACAAACAATGTTGTCCGTCCAGCCGGACATGCCGTACCGATTATCATCACACCAAAACGGATCCAAATTAACTACGGTATAGCCAAAACTCTCAAATTTGGCTTTGATCCAGTCGCGCGCGGCATTCATCGAATCCGATAGGGTCAATCTGGTCTGGAAGGCCTCCAGCCGGGTGTTATAAGCATACAATGAATCCTGATCTACCGCCGCCAGCAAAGCCTCCAGGCTGGCATCGTTCAACGTGGCATTAACGTTCGGGGAAGCAGGCATCGGTGACATATAGACCAGGGGAATCTCCCGTTTCAGCACCGGGGTCGGTTCATCGTGGCAATTTTGGTATTCATGCTCGTCAATGGCCTGAACGCCGATGTAAAGAGCTCGGGAACCGACTTCAGCAATGCGCTCCAAAGCTGGATCCGGCACCGCCCGCGCCGGCAAGGATTCCGTGCGCCACGTGTAGTATGGCCGGGTAAATGGTTCAGTGTCAACAACTTCATATGGTATATCGGCTTGAGAAATTTCTTGTAAATGTGTTTTGTCAACTTCCGCGAAAAAGGTGTTCTCAATACGGAAAAACGGGGTAACCGAAAAATTCTCGAACCGTTGAAAGGTCTGATAATCGGAAAGATCAAATTGCGCGACCACCGTCGGCCCGGCCGCCACGCCGCCGCCGGCGACCAACAGAAATCCATTGACTATCAATGTGGCCAAAGCACGTTTCGCAAAGATGTTCATCTGTTCCCTCCTGGGTAGTCGCCTGGCAGAGAGGCACATACGAGCAATTACCCGCCCGCATCTTTTTTGTTGAGGTTTTCTGGTTTACCGACGTGCTCGGGGTGATTTTTTGTCCACACCTCCCCACAAATCCCGCGCACACGGCACATGCCGGATATGTACAATAGAATCAATATAGCCAATAACCTTTTTTCGTCAATCCAAATCCCACTCGTGCATACGCACTTAGTACAATTTCCGTGTTGTCTGTTCCTACGAGTGAAATACCGTGCGGAGGTGACAATTATTCCGGTCTCGTTTCCTCTTGCACCGAGATGATGGGCGAGTATCTTGGCTGCGATGGCCGAACGCAGCAAAAAACATACAAAGAAGAAGCCCCCGGTGACGGCTGCGCCGGAAGCGGTCGCCGATCCGGTCGAGGAGTTAACACCGCGCGTGCTCCGGGCATTGCGGAAGATTGAGGGGGCACGGATCCTTGAAATTGGCTGTCACGACGGGCGCTTGACCACCGAACTGGCCCGGCACGCAGGATACGTTGTTGGCGTGTCGTTCTCCGATGACCGCTGGGCGGCGGCAGAAGACCGCGCCCTGCAGAGCGGCATTGACAATATCTCATTCCAAATACTCAAGGACCACGACTTGCCGTTCGGTGACAGTTCGTTCGATTGCGTGATTCTCCACAATATCCTGCATCACATTCAAGAGCAAAGTGTGTTTCTCGCGGACATTATCCGCATCCTCCAGGCTCCCGGAAAACTCCTTACCGTGCAAACAGTTGGGGCCGAAGACACCAGTTTGCGAGAGGCGCATAACAAGCTGGTCGAAGCCCGGGAGGGAGCGCCGGTCAAGGTCCTTGCACCGACAGAGATTCGGTCACTTCTGGGGAATGATCCGCTGGAGTTCATTACTGAGGAACTGTGGGCAATTCGTATTGATTTTGATTCGTGGATGCCGGACCTATCGCAGCCGGAGTCACGGCGGGACAAGGTGCGCCGGATGGTGGTATCCGCAGCCAAGAAAAAAAACACCGGCCTGCAAATTGAAGTATCGGGGAAATCGGTCTCAGTACTGCAACGATGGATGTTGTATTTGGTTGAAAAAACCGGTGCCGCGTAGGGGGGATAATGAAAAAGCGCGATCTATTTGTGCTGGCGCTGCTGGTGATCCTGGTGATTGCTCTGACTGCCTGGGAAAATATCAACAAACACGAAGAGGACAAACTTGTGCGACAACAGCGGGCCCGCGAACGGGCCGAGTTGGAGAAACGCCTGGCAGGGCATGGATTGATAATCGACAGCTTAAAAACCGACGTACTCCAGCTAATTGACTCGCTCCGCACCGAAACGGCCGCATTTGAATCCGTGGCTGTGGCGCGGCAGAAAGCAATGGAACAACGTCTCGCCGAACAAACCACACCGATTGAGGATGTGGAACCACGGGCGGAGGAAGCGGCAGTCCGTGATACCTTGCCGGATATCATTCGTGCCGAGTACGAACGCGCGATGGGGGCCCTCCCGGACGACCTCACCCACTATGAACAGAAGATTGCGACCAAGGAAGTCGAAAATGCAATCACGGCAAAGTTCGGGCTCTCACACCAGGAATTTGTGGAAATGAAACAACAGTGGTAACCACTGCACATTTTCTCCAATAACGTGCTGCATTTGCGGGACAATTGCGTATCTTGTAATGGAGGCTGACCCCGCTTCCGCTCCACCTTTTTCCGCCTGAACGTTGGACGACTGCATTTGGGGTGCTTGGCAGTTGGCCATGCACGTCCGGTATGACGATCGCCTTGAATGGCCGATCAACAGGGAGGTGGAGGATGCCGAAACGGAAAGTGATTCCCTTCAAACGTGAACCATACAGAACTTGCTGGCATACCTACAGCTTGCAGGATTTGCAACCGGAGCGATTTCTCCGGGTGGCGACACAAATTCTGGCCGGCAAGTTGACCTTTGTCCCGCTGGTCAGATCGGAGTCAGATCGGTCATTCTGAGTGGTTTCCGGTGAATATTCGGATATCGGCCATCAGGGTGTCTGAATAACGGTAGATCTCGACATCGGTAAGGACAAGGATCGCGATGCGCCGATTTCGCGGGTCGGCTGGATTGATTTTTATCTTGGGTCGGCGGTCGGCTACGCCGCGAATTTCGGCAATTTGCTCCCTTCGCATCCCTCCTTCCAGCAGCACGCGGCGGGCCGTATTTGCCCGATCGGCGGAGAGTTCCCAGTTCGTGTAGTCGGCTTCGCGCGAGTACCTGAGGGCATCCGTATGCCCCTCAATAACCACGTGGTTACGAATCCGGCCGAGTTCCCGGCCAATCAGCCGCACCATTGTTTCGCCGGCCGGTTCCAAATCGCTGCTGCCGATACGGAAAAACGGCGCGTCGGCAGACTGAATCAATTGAATGAGCAATCCCTCATCTGTAACCTCAATGTCTACCAGGTCTTCAAACCGGCTGAGATCAGGCCTGTTGTGGATCTGGCTGCGGATACTTTCACCCAGGCGAGAAAGTTGTTGCCGAATGTGCTCTTCGGCGCGGCGCCGCAGTTCGGTGTGATTGTTGAGTTCCAGCGGTGACGAACCGGACGATTTGAGAATACCCGCCCCCCGCTTGCCGATACCGGACGGGTCGCGAAAATAGCCGCCAACCGCCTCTTTGACGGTCTTGCTCTGCCCGACCAGCCACATCACCAGAAAAAACGCCATCATGGCGGTCACAAAATCAGCATAGGCGACTTTCCAGGCGCCGCCATGGTGGCCACCGTGTCCACCGCCTTTTTTCTTGATGATGATTTGTTCGCTGTTTTTGTCGTCGCTGGTATCGACCATAATACTTGATACTATCCTTTCTGCGCGCGGCACGCGTCTTCCAGTTCAGTGAATCCCGGTCGGATGTCAGCGGGGATGGTCCGGCGGGCAAACTCAACGGCGATTGTCCCCACGAAGCCCTTGTGGAAGGCGATCAGGCACTGCTTGATGCACTCGTAATAGTAGCTATCCTGTTCGTTCGTCGTTGCCAGGTTCCGTCCCAGAGGTCCGACAAACCCGTAGGAGAGCAGCACACCCAAAAACGTCCCGACCAGCGCCGCCGCGACTTTGTGGCCCAATTCGGACGGCGGCCCGTCAATGGCGCCCATGGCAATAACCACGCCGAGCACCGCTGCGACAATCCCCAATCCCGGCAACGTGTCCGCCATGGTTAACAACGCCTGTGATGGTTTGCCGGTCTCCTTGTGGTGCACCTCCAAGTCAGCGCTCATCAGATCGTCAAGATCGTAGGCACTCACTGCCGCTCCCGAAATGATCAGACGCATCGTGTCGCAGAGGAAGTCACGCGCGTGGTGGTTATTCATGAATACCGGATATTTCTCGAATATGGCACTCTCTTCGGGACGTTCAATGTGCTTCTCCAGTCCCATCAGCCCTTCTTTGCGGGCGACAGTGAAGAGCTCGTACATCATGACCAATAAGTTCAGGTAATCTTTCTTGGCATACCCGCCCTTGATAATACCGGTCATCTGCCCGATGAGCATGAAGACATACTTGGGAGGCGTGCCAATCAGCAGGCCGCCAATCGCCGCCCCCCCGATGATAACGAATTCTGCCGGCTGATTGAGCAGCAGCGGGTTACCGCCCTCCATCATAAATCCACCGAGAACAGCGACTGCGACTCCGATAATGCCGATGATGGCGAGCACGTAGTTCCCTCCGCAGGCCAGAGACAGGACCAGAATGGCCTTCCCTTAACAATTTCGACAGATTCCGCCGGATTTTTATCGTTCCCAATCAGGTGTGTCACTGTCAGGGGGCAAAGTGGCAAAAAGGCTTACGCGGCAAGGTCAATTGACCGTTTCGCGTTGACTTCAATCGAGATTGAGAATAAAATCACTACTTCTGAGTATCGATGGTCATATGATCGATCGGGAACACGGCGAGAGGCAATGACGAGTGGCTGACCAGGGTAATCCACTAACTAATTCTCCCACAATAGCTTTAGTCGCTGTCGGGCACGGTGCAGGAGGTGTCGGTAATAACCGCACTTTCAAAAAATGCCCGAGCATACTGAAGGTGAATAAAAAAGAGCTGGTAACCCATAACAACTCAAACGGTGAGGCAAACCATGTCTGGCGCAGTATCCGAGTTCATGGAAAAAATTATCGCCAAGAATCCGGGCGAACGTGAGTTTCACCAGGCAGTTGAGGAAGTTGTAGAATCTCTGCTGCCGTTCATCGAAGAACACCCGCATTATCGCAAGAGCAAGGTGTTGGAGCGGATTTGCGAGCCGGAACGCGTAATCGTGTTCCGAGTTCCCTGGGTGGATGACGCCGGTGAAGTTCAAGTCAACCGCGGTTTTCGTATCGAAATGAACAGTGCGATCGGGCCGTATAAGGGCGGTCTGCGTTTCCACCCGACAGTAAACCTTGGTATTTTGAAGTTTTTGGCTTTTGAGCAGGTCTTTAAGAATTCGCTGACCACCCTGCCGATCGGTGCAGGGAAAGGCGGCGCGGACTTCGATCCGAAAGGTAAGAGTGATCTGGAGGTCATGCGGTTTTGCCAGGCATTCATGAATGAGTTGTTCCGTCACATCGGTGAAAACACCGACGTTCCGGCGGGGGATATCGGTGTCGGCGGCCGGGAAATCGGCTTCATGTTCGGTCAGTACAAGAAACTGAGGAACGAGTTTGTCGGCGTCTTGACCGGGAAGGGCCTCAACTGGGGCGGCAGTCTGATTCGACCGGAAGCAACCGGGTACGGTGCGGTATATTTCGCCGCGGAAATGTTGAAAACGTGCGGGGAATCGCTGGAAGGCAAGACCTGCCTGGTCTCCGGCGCCGGGAATGTTGCGCAATATACCGTGGAGAAAATTCTTGACCTGGGCGGCAAGCCCGTCACGCTTTCCGATTCCGGTGGCTACATCTACGACGAGAAAGGGATCGATCGCGAAAAACTGGCGTATGTCATGGACCTGAAAAACATACGCCGTGGCCGGATCAAAGAATACCCCGAGAAGTACTCCGAAGCGGTGTATACCGAGCATGATCCGGCGCTCGATTATAACCCGCTGTGGAGCCATAAGGCCGACTGCGCATTCCCCTCAGCGACTCAAAATGAGATTAACGCCAAGGACGCCCAGAACCTGATCAATAACGGCGTCTATGTCGTCTCTGAGGGTGCGAATATGCCATCGACTCCGGAAGCCATCGACCTCTATCTCGATCAACAGATTCTTTTTGGACCAGGGAAAGCCGCCAATGCCGGCGGTGTAGCCACCTCCGGATTGGAGATGTCGCAAAACAGTCTGCGTCTCTCATGGACTCGTGAGGAAGTCGATGAGCGTCTGCGCGGGATCATGCAGGCAATTCACGATCAGTGTGTTCAGTTTGGCAAGGACGGCGACTTCATCAACTACCTCAACGGCGCCAACGTAGCCGGATTTGTGAAAATCGCCGATGCCATGCTGGATCAGGGAGTCGTTTAAAAATTGCGTCGATGAATGCGTACCTCTAGTAAACACGAAGATACGCATTGGTGAGTACAAGGAGAGATATAATGTCCAAAGTTGTTGGATACTTGGAGGGAACGGATCCCAGATTGCTCAACCATCTGGTTCTCAAAGGCGTCGGCACACTGCCGCTGAGCAACGGATTCGACAGTCACGGCAAGCAGGTCGGTTATTTGACAAAGCAGGACGGCATTGATCTGGTCGTGGGGTGGTTGTACAAGGTGGTCCCGCCGAGGGACATGGACCTGGAGCTCAAAGACATCCTCTTTGCCTGTACCACTTACAAAATCCCGGTGATCCTGGCGGCCTCGAAGGCACTGCACGAGCATGCCAATGAAATTCAAGGGGGCATCCCGGAGGGTGTAACGCTGGTTGCTCCGGAGAACCTGATCGAAGAGGTGTTGAAAAAACTGGGTGTGTAACCTCAGCCAGAAATGTCCATTACCCGGGTGGTAGTCACAGCACTATCACCCGTTTTCTTTGTCTCCGACAGCCGTTACATATATAGACCGCCGTTGACTCCGATAATCTGGCCGGTGATGTATTGCGCTCCGGTTCCTGCCAGGAAACTGACCACGGCGGCGACATCGGCTGGTCGTCCCATTCGTTGCATAGGAACGCGCGTGCGGATGGTGGCATCCAGCACTTCGGAAATTTCCGGCCGGGGTTGTGTTTGAATATATCCCGGGGCAATGGCGTTGACCGTGATGTCATGTTGCGCATTTTCCTGCGCCAGAGACTTGGTAAAACCGAACAACGCCGATTCCGCTGCGGCATAGTTGGTTTGTCCAGCCGAACCAGTTTGCCCGATTACTGACGCGATGTTGATAATACGCCCGTAGTGCCGTTGCCGCATGGGGTTGATAATACTGCGGGTGAGATTAAAGGCCCCGGTGAGGTTGACCGTGAGCACTTCCTCCCAGTAATCGGCCGTCATGCGGTGGAAGGGCGCATCACGACTGATTGCGGCATTGTTGACCAGGATATCGATGCGTCCGAATTCCTCAATGACGTCGGCAACCATCCGACGCGCAGCGTCTTTAACCCGGATATCGAGTGAAAAAGGCATGATCCCGGCGCTAGTCGGCGAGGATTGAAATTCCTCATCGATGATCGTTTCGCAGTCAGTATGGGTACAGAAGGCGACCGAGGCGCCCTGAGCGGCGAGGTGGGCGGCAATTGCATGGCCGATACCGTCAAATCCACCGGTAACCACCGCAACCTGCCCGCGGAGGGGACCGGACGGCGGAACTTTCCGACGTGACTCATTCCGCCGGTAGGTTAAGACGCTGTTGACCATGAACGCGTTCACCTCCCTGGGCATGTCCAGAGACAGACTCCGGTGAGCGTTTCAGGTTTAGGCGGCCAAATGGATATGACGCGTCGGCAAGGGTGCGGTATTCCATCATGGCATCGACAGCCATTTTAGCCGCGTAAGTGGTATAGCTCATTGGTTGGCAGTTTTTCCATAAGGGGTCGCCGGACCGGACACCCCCGCGGATACCCAAGTCGGTGTTCAGGCAATCGACCGAAGCAGCGATGGTGTCCAATACTTGTCCGGCGCCGGCCAAATACTCCCGTGGGGCTCCCATACGGTAGGCGTGCATCCACAACCGCGCCGTTAGCGCCATCCCGGAATAACACCGGTAGCCCTGTTCCGGCTCCCACTTGGCGGCATACCGGCCTGCGGGTACACCGTTTTGACGGGCGGCGTCAAAAAGGGACCGGGCGCCGGCCTCGGCAGTCAAGAGCCAGGATCGGTGACGCACCAATGCTCCGGCCCGCGCCAGGCCATAGAGCGTTTGTGCAATATGCCGGAGGGGCGTTGCGGCAAATTCATTTTCCAGAGCACCTTGCAGATATCCATCCGGCGAACATGATTTTACAATGAGTGTCCCCAATGCTTCCACCTGCTTCATAATAACCGGGTCGGGATGGACCAGCGACACTTGCGCCAGCGCTCGCAACAGCAGAGAGCCCAAGTACAAGGGCAGCGTCCGTATCGATGCATTTGAACTCAGCAAATCAAGCAAACGCCGGGCGATTTGAATCGCTTCTTGGCGGTGATCAAAGCTTCGATCAACATAATTGAGCTTCAGGCGTCCCAGCGTTAACCAGGCTGCACTCATGAGCTTGGCTTCGGATATTGTCTTCGGTCCAGAATGTGCTGTTTTGCCAAGTTTGCGGCTGGTCAGTTCACTGACTGCGATTGCGTCGGTCAGGAACCGTTCTTCCCGGTGCCGCCGATAGAGATTGACCAGCGTGCTAATCAGCGCGGCAGAATCAGCCACGGATCCTGATGACCAGCCATCCTGTAAATGGTAGCGTTCGGCAAAGAGGCCCTCTTGTGTTGCCGTCTTGGCGCGGAGGAGCCAATTAGTGATTTCACTCACCACCGGACAATGGTTGTTCCAGCCCGGTGACTGATCAATGATATCCTGCGGGACCCGTTGTTGGTCTAATCTAATGCGGGATCGAAGCTTCACAAATGGGGGTTTTGATTCTCGTGTAGCCATCTTGCACCTCGATCCCAGGCTGGTGTGATTACCCGGTTACTGACCGCTCCATTTCATTCTGTGGCAGGCTCTGTGGCGGCGGCCAGAAAACCTCCCGGTGCTGTTCGAATAAATCGTTGGCCTGCTGATAATCATCCCGACGGCCAATGTCCAGCCAATACCCGTGATGCTCATAAGACCGGACCGTCTCGCCCTTATCCAGAAGTACTTGCACCAGGTCCGGGAAATCGAAACGAGTGTTCGGGGGAATATGCTGAAGCACACGGCGCGAAAACACATACACCCCGCCGGATACGGTCACCTTGAGTTGGGGCTTTTCTTCATAGGTAATAATGTTGTTGGCATCGTCCGTCGTCAACACCCCATAATCGATCGGGACCTCCTGGGAGATTGTCATGATTGACGCGGTCGCCCCCGCCGAAATATGTGATTGATAGATCTCGCGGTAATCCACATCCGTGAGTAAATCACCATTCATTACCAGAAAGTGCTCCGGTGGTGCTGACAGTCGCGTAAGTGGACCGGCCGTACCCAGGGGCTGTTCCTCCTTAAGGTACTGTAAGGAAACACCGAATTTCGCCCCATCTCCGCAGTACGCCTCGATCAGGGAAGCCAGATGGCCAACCGCCAGCGTGACCTCGGTGAATCCGTCGCGAGCAAGTTGCCGCAGTACGATTTCCAAAATAGGAATGTCGCTGACCGGCATCAGGGGTTTGGGAAAGGAAGTGGTGTAGGGTAACAATCGTCGGCCCTTGCCGCCGGCGAGAATGATCGCGTGGAGTGTGTTAGTAGAGTGTTGGTGTGCGTTCTTACCACTCATCCTGTTCCTTCCAACCCCTTCTAATTCAGTCGGATCTAGGCAACAGTTCGCCAGTCACCGACTGCTCGCCGAGCAGGATGCCCACCGAGAACGTGCACTAACAGATGGTCGGCTGCCAGGCGAGGAAGTAGATGATAATCACGAGTGCTGTCAGAATTAAGAAAATTGCGCGTCGTCCCATACTGACCCTCCCTGGTCATGGCCGGACTTCAATGCCGCTGGTTCTCCCATTTCGGTTGATCGGATTGCAACCGTGATGCCGGGCGAATATTATTTAGAGGGCGACCAGATTATCGCGTTGTCTACGAGTGTGTTACGAAGGAGAACATGTCGTGGCTTCGACTGGAGCTGTAGTGCAGAGTTTTAATCTATGCGGCAAAATTGATCTGGTACATCGGAAAAAATTGCCCACCGGCGCGGGTGTGTTGTCAGCCACGTGCCGCGAAATCGTGTCTCAATAGCTCGAGTGCCCGCCGGGGTGAGGGGGACTTAATGTTATGTTCCCGCATCGCCTTATGGGGGTCCAATCCCCCGTTGAGAGGACGGGGGGCAGCGCGGTCGAGATCGGCAAACATGACCGGTTCAATCAACTCAGTGTCGTACCCGAAGATCTCCGCGGCCAGGGTGCATAAATCGTACCGGGAGATGACCTCCGCCGATCCTAAATGCCAGATGCCCGAAGCCTGTGCATCAACCAGCGTGAGAATTGCCTGCGCCAGCGCCGAAACTTCGGCCACCGTCGCCATCTGGTCGATTGGCGCCAAAACTTGTTCCTGGCGCACCAGGCGGTCGATAATTCGTTCAATGAAACTGGGATGTCCTTTCGGTCCGACACCGATAAAACTGCCGGCCCGGATAATGAGCGAGTCGGGATGTGCTTTGCGGACGGCGGTTTCGGCGTTGTGTTTTGTCCGGCCATACTCATTGATCGGATGGGGATGAGCCGTCTCGTCGTACGGCCCGGCGGTGCCATCGAACACGTAGTCCGTGGACAACAGCACGAAAGGCACTCCCATGTCCGCAGCGACCCGGGCAATGTTTTCCGCGCCGACGGTGTTGACCGTCTGCGCGCGCTGCGGGTCGCGCTCGCAGCCATCGACATCGGTGTAGGCGGCACAATTGATAACCAGGCCGGGGCGGTACCGGTGCATAACATGCGCCACGCGGTCGAAACTCCCTACCGACGCTTCATCAGTATGGATACTTTCCGGAAAATCCCCTTTGCGCTTGTGTATGATTGCGACCGGAAAACGGCTCTGCTTGTCTAAGAGTCGCACCAGGCGAGAACCCAGCAGGCCGCTGGCGCCAAAGATCATGCTTGGTCTATTCATTAAGTCTCCATTGGTACGTACGGCGATAATAGTCGTGGAATTTCTTTTTCCTGCGTCGCGCGATCCACCGGGTGTTTTCCCGATACCACTGCACTGTTTCTTTCAGACCGTTGCGCCAGCGCTTTTTCGGTTCCCAGTCGAACTCCTCACGGAACCGTCGATCATCCAGGGCATATCGCCGGTCGTGTCCCGGCCGATCTGCCACGTACTGTAATTGCTCCGGTTCTCCACCAGACAGGCGGATGATCTGCTCCGCCACCTGATAATTACGTCGATGGTTGTGCGCGGCGATATGATACACAGGATGTTTAATCGATGTGGTACTGACCAGGTGATACACGGCCGCGCAAAAATCATCTACCCACAGCCAATCGCGCTGGTGCTCACCATCACCGTACACCGGGACCGGTGACCCGGCGAGTGCGTTCGTCACGGCCAGAGGGATGAATTTTTCCGGGTATTGCCGTGGCCCATAAACATTCACCGAGCGGAGAATGACGATCGGCAAGTCGTAACTGCTGCGATACGCGAGGGCCAGCAAATCTGCCGATGCTTTCGAGGCCGCATAGGGATTGGTTGGCCGCAGCGGCTGACCCTCTCGGTATTTTTGGCGTGGTGGCGTGGGGCCGTATACTTCATCGGTGGAGATAATGATGAGTCGGTCAATAGGCATCGTTCGCGCAATTTCCAGAAGGGACAAGGTGCCCTGAATATTGGTGCGGGAAAACGGCTGAGCATCGATTAACGATCGGTCGACATGGGTCTCGGCGGCAAAGTGAACAACGGTCGTTCGTCGTTTTGGCCAGACCGCGTGCAGCTTGCCGAGGTTAGCGATATCAATCCGCTGTTCAGTGTAACGCGGCGAGTGGATTAGTTCGCCCAGATTATCGCGACCACCCGCGTAGGTCAAATAATCAATATTAACAAGATGTGCACGGGGATGGCGACGCCTCCAGTAGCGAATAAAATTCGCGCCCAGAAATCCATAACCCCCGGTAACAAGCAGCAGACTCACGCCGGCACACTCCAGTCAAAACCGATTTCCGGGTCCAGTGGATCGCGCCGAAATTCATCCGGGTCATCGGCATTGTACGTGCGATTGGGACAGTTCAAACACCAGACTTCCTCCCCGCCGATATTTTTGAAACCGTGATACACTTTCGGCGGAATGACGATTGCCTGCCGGTGGGCATCATCGAGAATAAGTGTTTGTAGCACACCCCGTGTCGGTGAGTCCGAACGGTCATCATATAACGCAAACAACGCGCGCCCGCGAATGACGGTAAAGCAGTCGGTTTGGTGGTGGTGCATGTGCCATGCTTTGATTACTCCGGGGCACGCTGTCGTAACATAGGCCTGACCGAAACCGGCAAACCACGGATCGTCCGCGCGCCAGATTTCAAAGAGTCGGCCGCGCTCATCCGAGTGGGTGAGGAGCTTCTTGATCTTAACGCCGTGAATTACCGTCGACATCGCAATTCGGGTTTAGTCGGTGAACAGTGAACGGTGGCTTTGTGCGGACCACTGTCTATCACTGATGGTTAGTGCTTCTCGGGTTTGTGTCCGTTTCCACGTTCGTTCGGCAAGCCGCGCAGCATGGAGCAAGGTCGGGACCGTGCCGGCGTCCGTCCACCAGCCGCTCAGGATACTGTGGGTTAAATCTCCGCGCCTGATATAGTCATTGGAAACATCGGAGATTTCTAATTCGCCGCGCCGGGACGGTATTTGTTCGGCGATGATATCGAAGACGTCCGCGGCATAGCAGTAGATGCCGGTGACAGCGTAATTGCTTGGTGGCCGTTTCGGTTTTTCCAGGATGCGCTGAATCCGCCCGTTACCCATCTCCGGTACGCCAAACCGTTCCGGATGGTCGACTTTTTTCAGCAGGAGATGGGCCCTGGTCGAGTTTTGCAAAAACCTGTCAATGTAGGGTCGGAGATTTGCCGAAAAGATATTGTCACCCAGTACGACACACAGGTTGGCATCCTGGCAAAATTCCCGCGCACAGGACAACGCGTCGGCGATACCTCCTTGCCCCTCCTGATACGCGTAGACGAGGCGGCGGATCCCCAGTGCATTGCCGTTGCCTAACAAGCGGATAAAATCCCCGGCGGCATGGCCTCCTACGACGAGGATGATTTCATCGATGCCCGCTCGGACCAGCGCCTGCAGCGGGTAGAAGATCATCGGGCGGTCCCAGACCGGCAAGAGGTGTTTATTGGTGATTTTGGTCAATACACCGAGTCGTCGCCCCAGGCCCCCGGCCAGGACCACTCCCTTGATGCCTGTAAGTCGTGTCATGATGGTCTAGTACGGTGCGGAGGGGCCGTTGTCAAGCGTTGGGGTACGGCGTTCAGGCGGACCGCACACAAACTCGCTCCCTGAAATTGAAAGATCATTGGTGCCATGTACCGGTATCGCGCGTGGGCGGCAGGCAAAAAGTATTTGGCTGTTTCCCAATGGTTTATTATGTTCCAGGTGAGAGCCCTGTGCGTACCATATCGGAGAGTGCATCCCGCGTTCATTGCTGAGTGGGGTTGCTTTGTGCACACGAAATAAATGAGAAATGGCGTAACAAACCCGACAATGCGATTGCATCCGCTCATGCTCCAACGTCTTCCGATCGGGAAGTTTTCCGCGGTGGTGGATCGCATCTTACAAGGGGAGCAAACGCTGGCCCGGGCGAAATCACCGCATTTTGACCGACGCGTATTGGTGACCGACGATAACGTCGAACACCGGCAATACTTCGTGGATTACCTTGAGGCCGATCTGGGAGTACAAACCGATGTTGCCGCCACGCCGCCGGAATGCCTCAACAAAGTCGCAACCATTCCCTTTAACCTCATCATCCTTGATTATCGTCTACCGAAACATGACGGGCTCTGGGTCGTCGATCAACTGTGTGCCCAACAGCGGCGCGTGCCGGTGATGTTGGTGACCTCATTCTACACGCAGACACTGGAAGACAAAATCACCGCCGCCTATGGCATCCCGGTCTTTCCTAAGAGTACTCCCTTTCAGGCAATCGTTAAGGAAGCCGGCCGTTTGCTGGCGATGACCCGACCGAGTCCGTTGGCCGCATAACAAAGACGGTAGACGCACGGTGATCCATTCAGATGAGCAAGCCAAGGCCCCGCAACCAGACAGGGTTGGACCGGACGTGATGAAAACGCAGACGCAATTTGCAGAGGTTCTCTGGTCGGTGACTCGGCGGCTCAGTGGATTGACCACTGTTGATGGAGTCCTTGCCTGCGCTGCCGAGGCAATTAACGAGGCACGCTTATATGAGCGCGCGGTGCTGACCCTGCACGACGAGGCCGGCAATATTGAATATCTTGGGGCGCACGGACTATCGTCCGAGGTCGTGGAAGCGGCTCGGCGCAGTACTCGCATGGATGAACAAACGCGGGCAGCAATCCTGGCCGAACAGAACCGGATTTCCGAGTCCTACTTTGTCCCGGCTGAACGTGATTTGCACCTGGAAACTCAGGCCCGGCATGTCCAAAGTGAGTTATTGCAACAACCCGAGGGACATTGGCAGCCGCAGGATGAGTTGTTTGTTCCCATTCGCAACCCGGATAGTGGTGTTATCGGCTTTGCCTCGGTCGATACGCCGCATAATGGTTTGCGTCCCAATGCCTCGACGTTGCGTCGGCTGGAAACGCTGGTCCGCCTGGCGGAGATGGCGATTAATCAGGTGATATCCCAACGGAAGACCATCCAGGCCGAATCACAACTGCACCGGTTGGTGACCCGATCCCGGGACGTGATCTTCCGGCTGAACCTGGTAACGAATCGTATCGAATTCGTCAATCCGGTTGTTGAAGAACTCACTGGCTACCCCTTGGAATTCATTCTCAATAAGCCTTATAATTATCTGGAGCGACTTATCGTTCATCCGGCGGATTTGAAGAAAGTCCGCAACCGAAAACCGGTCGAATCCCCTCGAACCAATGCACATCAAACCTCTGAACTGGAGTTCCGCGTTCGTCGCAAAGACGGATCCATTCGCTGGGTGTGGGAAAAGAGACTGATCAACTATGATGAGGATGGCCAGCCGGTCACCGTTGAGGCGACTTTTCGCGATATCACCGACCAAGTCCGTCTCCGAAAGGAGTTACAGCAGTCTGAACAAGACTATCGTCTCCTGGCTGAGAATTCACACGACCTCGTGTACCGGTGTGACCGGGAACGTCAATTCGTCTATGTTTCTCCGTCGGTCACACGCTATCTGCACGCCGAACCGTTTGAGGTGGTCGGCACCAATCTGGCGGCGTGGCTCACAGATAATCCGTTGAATCAGGCGTTGCTGGAGATCTCACCCATTGGCGAGACAACCTCATCTTCGTCTCAACCATTGCGGTTGGAATTGCAGTCAAGCACCGGTGAACATTTGCTGATGGAATTTGTGGAGAATGTCATACTCGATCGTGATGGCACGGTCATCGGCGTCCAGGGTGTCGGACGAGACGTCACCGATCAGGTGCGTGTCGAGAACGAACTCCGCCGGAGCGAGCGACAATATCGTGAATTGGCGGAACTCCTGCCGCAAACCGTGTTCGAAACCGATATGGCCGGTCGCCTCACCTTTGTCAATCGCTGTGGCCTCCGGACATTTGGGTACATTGATCAGGACGTGATCGGGCGAATACGTCTCGCGGATTTATTTTCCCCCGACCACGCCCACGAGATTGCGGAGGTAATCCACCTCGTAGCCGGCGGTTCGGGAATTAGTGCTCGAGAATTTGTGGCGCTGCGGGAGGACGGTTCGGAGTTTCCGGTGTTGGTATACGCCGACGGACGAAGGTTGGGGAACAGCATCGATGGTATCCGTGGTGTTGTGGTCGACCTGTCCGCGCTTAAAGCGGCGGAACGTGCTTTGCAGGAAACGGAACAGCAGTATACCGATCTGTTTGAGGGAATGTTAGAGGGCGTTTGTATTGTTGATGAGCGGGAACACATTCAATTATGTAATCCAGCGCTGGCCAAATTGTTCGGGGCTTCATCGGCGGAGGCCTTTGTCGGGCAAAACATCCTTGATTATGTCAAACCCGAACACCGCGAACGAGTGCTGGCCCAGACCGCTCGCCGGAAACAGGGTGAGCATTCCCAGTACGAGATGGACATCTCCACGGTCAGGGGAGAGAGTCGGTCGGTGCTGGTTTCCGTGTCGCCGCGAACTGACACACACGGCAGATACATCGGTTCGGTCGGGGCAATCCTGGACATAACCGAGCGCAAACGAGCAGAACAGCGCCTACGCGAAAGTGAGCAAAAATTTCTGGCGATCGCGGAAGCATTACCCATTCCCTACGTGATTACCCGTCTCTCCGACGGCAAAGTGATTTTCGGAAATGACCGGCTGATCGAGGCCTTTGGCTATGAGGGCGACGAACTTACCTCACTTCGTTCGGTCTCGTATTACGCCGATCCCATCGACCGTGACCGTCTGGTGAATGCGCTCAACGAACACGGCGAAGTCCAGGACATGGAAATTTGCTGGAAAAAGGCCGATGGCATGTTGTTTTGGGGACTGTTGCACGCCAGGAAAATCAGCGTGGACGGGGAACCGGCAATCGTTGGGGGGATCATTGACATCACCGAACGAAAGCGGGTGGTGGAGGCACTCAGGCGGAGTGAAGAGACTGCGCACAGTTTGATCGATGCCAGTGGTGATGCGGCCATGCTGACGACGATTGATGGGATTGTACTGGCGCATAATGAACAAGCGGCCAAATTCTTCCGCGCGCCATCCGGTTCACTTATTGGTCAGGATATATTTACTTATTTCTCACCCGCGATTGCCGCACGCAACCGTGATCTGGGCGCTTTAGTGCAGAGGACATGCCGGCCAACGACGATTACGGAATCTCAACATGGCCGGACGTACGAGACGACAATCCATCCGATTTTGGGAGCCACTGATGAAGTTGACCGGGTGGCGGTATTTGCCCGCGATATCACCGAAGAACGCAAGATGCTGGCCAATCTGCGCGCGAAGCAGAAAGAGGTCGATCGTGCCAATACAGCTTTGCAAACAGTGGTGAATAGTCTCCGGCAGAAGAAACAGCAGGCCGAGAACAGTTCTCGAATCCTGCAGCGTAAGAGCGAAGAACTTGAGGAAGTAGTCTCGATGATATCCCACGACCTACAGGGTCCACTGGTATCAATTCGCGAACTGGCCGGGTTGTTCCGCCGGAAGTATGCCGCACAAATCGACGAGCGCGGTCAGCAACTGGCCCGACGTATTTCGGCGAACGCCGCACAGGTTGTCCGGATGGCGGAATCACTGGTCGAGTATGCGCGTTCCCCGCAGATGGCGGGCAAGGATGAAACAGTTGATTTGCGACCGCTGATTAAAAAGATCTGGTTGCAGGTCATCGACGCATTCCCCGGTCAACGAGCGAAATTGCACCTTCCGGAAGAATCAATTCAGGTAACGGGTTCACGCCTGGCGTTGGAACGCGTGCTGTATAATATTCTGAAAAACAGTGTTGCCTACGTGCCTGCCGGCCGGGAGCCACAGGTGCAGGTCGAATGGCTGCTCTCCAACGATTCCTATGTGATGACGGTGACCGACAATGGTTGTGGAATTCCCCCTGAGGAACGGCAACAAGTCTTCGAGTTGTTTTATCGGGGTCAATCAGCGCCCGCAGGGGGAACCGGGATTGGGTTGGCTGTGGTGAAGAAAATCATCGAAGAAGCACAAGGACATATTGAACTGGATTCCACCCCCGAGCAGGGCACAACGGTGAGAATCATACTGCCGCAGACCCCAACGTCACCGCAATCATGACGTCCTCTGACTCCGTGGATATGTCCTCAGCCACCGGAACCCCGCGCTCACGCCTGAGTTTCGTCCGTACGGTCATTTATTCTGTCATCGTTACCACCATCTGCCTGGTCCTCCTCGAGTTCGCAGCCCGCCTGATTGAACCCGCAGCCTACCGGGAATTACGAGGTTTTCAACTGGAGAACGCACTTTCCCGGTACCGACTGTGGCAACAAACATTGTTTCAATCGTTCGGCGGGGTACATCAGCCGGACCCGCAATATCTCTGGTCAATGCGGCCCAATCTGCGGCAACCACTCCTGACCACCAACTCCCAGGGGATCCTCGCGCAGGAGGACATTCCATACGACAAACCGCCCAATACCATACGTATCCTGCTGGTGGGTAACTCATCACCGGTGGGACTGGGGCTGCAACGGCGGGCGGAGGCATTCGGCGAACGCACCGCGGCGCTGCTGCAACAACGGGAACGAGGACTGCGGCGAGTGGAGCTCATTAACGCCGCTGTGAGTGGGTATACCTCGGAGCAGGTGAAACGGTACGTGCAGCAAGAGGGCGTGCGGTACCAGCCGGATGTGGTGGTATGCTACTCGGGCAATAATGATGGTTCGATAAATGGGTACTTATCTGATGCCGAAATCTTCGCCGCCCAGGATTGGGCGCAATCGCTGCGGACCGTGTTGTATCGCTCGGCGCTGTACCGCTTGCTCCGTGGGTTGCTGTCACCCGTGTTGCGCGATTTCCAAACTGACCGCTCTGAGCCGACCGTGCGGGTGGGTGTCTCGCGATTTCGTGAAAACCTCATCACGATTGGCAAGGCAGCAAGAGCGGCCGGCGCGCAGGTGATCTTTGTCGATCCCCCGGTGCCGTATCGCTGGCCGGCGGGTCTGCAATTTAAATTGTTCTCCGAGATGACAGACCGGCGCGGTGAACTAGTCATGGCCGACCCACTCCAGCGTACCCTGGCGCGGCCACTGGCGTACTGTCTGGATTCCACTTTTATCAATCGGCCGTACGGGCGTGTGGACCCCTATGTCGCGGAAGTCTTCGCCAGCGCCTGGGAGAATCCCACTGATGTCTCCAGCGCGATTGCTGAATATCAGGCCCGGCTTGAACAGGATTCGACGGATGTCATCACCCGTAATAACCTGGGTGTCCAGTACTGGCGCATTGAGGCGTATCAGCAGGCGCGGGAACAGTTTTCGGCATGCCTCGCTGCCGATTCCAGTTTGAATGTCGCCCGCTACAACCTTGGTATTACGCTGTTATCTGCCGGGGATTCGTCGACTGCCTGGGAGGTTTTGGCAGAGGCGATCGATCGTGACGCCTACTCATTGCGCATCAAGACTCCGTATCGTCGAGCGCTGCGTGCCGCTGCGAATGATTGCGGTGCAGTGGTGCTCGAGGCCGCCGCTGCGTTCTGGGAGCAGGGCAATGAGCACCTCTTTATCGATCATTGCCATCCGACCCCGGAAGGCCATCGCCTCATCGCCCAGCTCTTGGCCGCCAAGATTGACTCGCTCCTACGCTAAATTTTCGGCGACATCCATTCATTTTCGCTTGGCCAGACTTTGCCTAAGCAGCATAATTCCGGGAGGGATGGAGTATACAGATGCGACCGATTAGTCGACTGTTGATTAGTCTGGCCCTGTTGGGAATTGTGGCGAGTAGTTTATCTTCGCCGGCATCCGCCGTGCCGTATTCAGCCGGTGAGGGAAGTGCCGGATTGGGGGCGATGACGCCGGAGGAGCGCGAGGATGCTGTCGCCTATTCGACGACTAAGTACCTACTCTATTTCGTTGGCGTTGCCTATACGCTGATTGTGCTGGCCGCGATTCTCTTGACCGCGTTTTCGGCTCGATTACGGAACTGGGCCGAACGAATCGGCCGCCGCTGGGTGCTGATTGTCGCGGTGTATGCCCTGCTGTTTTTTCTGACCGTGTCAATCCTCGAACTGCCGTTGAGTTTCTTCTCCGGGTATGTCATTGAACATCAGTACGAGCTTTCCAATCAAACAGTCGGCGCCTGGCTCTGGGATGAAGCCAAAAATGTGTTTTTGGTTTGGATCATTGGCACCCTCGTATTGCTCTTTGCCTATTGGCTGATCCGCAAATCACCACGGGCCTGGTGGGCCTGGCTGGCGTTGGGATCCATTCCCTTTCTTGCGTTTTTTATGATCATTGTGCCGATTGTGGTTATGCCGATGTTTTACACCATCACGCCGATGGAGGAGTCGCCGCTCAAGACCAGGGTCTTAAACCTGGCAGCGGAGGGAGGAATTGAAGACCCCGAAATCTACGTGATGGATGCCTCCCGGCAGACCAACAAGTTGAACGCCATGGTTACCGGTCTCGGCCAAACCAAACGCATTTTATTTTATGACACGACACTCGACAAGATGACCGACGGGGAAATCCTCTTCGTCGTGGGCCACGAGATGGCGCATTATCTTCAGCACCACATGTGGATCGCGGTCCTGATCGCGTCGGGATTAATTTTCTTGTTCGGTTTCCTGACAAATGCACTCGCCCGGCCGATTATTCGCCGCTTTTCAGACCGGTTTGGTTTCTCCCGCTTATCGGATATTGCCTCGTTTCCGTTGTTGCTGGCCTTCGTCACGGTGTTCTCGTTTCTGTTTGACCCAATCACGAATGGAATCTGGCGCAACTTCGAACACCGGGCGGATATTTACGGCATGGATCTCACCGGGGATGGCGAGGCGGCCGCCAACGCCTTTGAGAAACTGGCGGCGGCCAATCTGTCGAATCCCAATCCCCCGCCGTTTATCGAATTCTGGCTGTACGATCATCCCACGCTGGCTGACCGCGTAGAATTCGTGCGGTCGTATCAGCCGGAAACCAGCGCCGCCGATCCCTTGCGCCTACCAGGGGAACGCCACTTACGGAACATCCGCCAACTGACCTTTGGCGGGCAAAATGCCGAGGCCTATTTTTCGACCGGCGGTTCGAAACTGATCTTCCAATCCACACGTGATACGTTTGCTTGCGATCAGATTTACACGATGACGACCAGGGGTGATAGTGTCCGTCTGGTTTCGACCGGCGAGGGAGTGACCACTTGTTCATTCTTCGCGCCGGGCGGTGATCGAATTATTTATTGTTCCACCCATCTGGGCGGCGAGGAGTGCCCACCCAAACCATCGTATGAGCAAGGGTATGTCTGGGCCGTATACCCTGACTATGATGTTTTCTCCGCCCGCCCCGACGGCAGCGATCTGACCCGGCTGACCAGCACGCCGGGCTATGATGCCGAATCGGTCTATTCACCGGACGGCAATCAGATTTTGTTCACCTCGGTTCGGGACGGTGACCTGGAATTATATGTGATGGCTGCCGATGGCAACAATCCACAACGTTTGACGCATCAGATCGGCTATGACGGAGGCGCGTTTTTCTCGCCCGATGGGTCACGCATCGTCTATCGCGCCCACCATCCACAAGACGCAGAAGAAATTGCGGAATACCAGGAGTTGCTGGCGCAAAATCTGGTGCGTCCTTCGATCATGGAGATTTTCGTGATGGACGCCGATGGGTCCAACCGGCGGCAAGTTACCCGTAACGGTGCGGCCAATTTCTGCCCGTATTTCCATCCCAATGGACATCAGATTATTTTTGCCTCGAATATGGATGATCCGACCGGCCAGAATTTTGATTTATACCTGATTAACGATGACGGCACCGGTCTGGAACGCATTACTTTCAACGAGACGTTTGATGCGTTCCCGATGTTTTCCCGCGATGGCAGCAAACTGGTGTTCGCCTCCAACCGGAACAACACCGCTCCGCGTGAAACTAATGTCTTCATTGCCGATTGGATTGATTAATTAACGGCAGAAGACCTTCACTGCAAAATGCCGCTTATGAAAACTCGACTAAATCGGTAATAGTTATCCAGTAAGTCACAGTCAAACATGTCATTCGCTCTGTCGACGTAGCGATAGAACCCTCCGGTAACTCACTAGTAGAAAACCTGTTGGAGTGTATCGCATCCAGCAATACCACTGTTTCAATGTGCCAATCGACTCGCCGGAATTTCACTCATGTATCTGTGTGTCGGGTATGGCAGTATCTCGGTGTCAAAACCACAAGTCTTTGACCCTTTTCCTCTGGCATAAATGTCGTAAATACCTATAAAGAGAGTGGGGTTTTAAAGGGTTAACTGACTTTAGATCAGAAAAGAAACTGATGTATACGGGTTGGACTACGCGATAAGGGCTCTGCAATGTTTACCATAAAACCACTGCCGCCAGAGGAAATCGAGCGCGGGTATCAGAACCAGCGAAAACCGGAGGTGCTGAAGGAGCAGAAGCTCGATGTTCGGTATCATATCGAACATCCGGAAACCACCGATCGTCCCCGGCGCTTTTTAGAGGTTTTTGCCACCATTTTGAAACACACCAATTACGGCATGGCGCTCGATCAATATATCCGCTCCAGCGCCAAATGTTCCCGGTGTGCGGTATCATGTGGCATCTATCAGGCAACGCGGAACCCCAAAGACATTCCGTGCTACCGCTCGGAATTACTGCTGTCAGTCTATCGGCGACATTTTACCCTGGGTGGACGTTTGCGGGGACGGTTGTTCGATGATCCGGGTTTAACCGATGAGAAGATTCAGGAGATGGCAGAAACGTACTGGAACTGTACTGCCTGCCGCCGGTGTGCCCGCTATTGTCCCGCGGGGATCGATCATGGCTTGATTACCCATCTGGCGCGCTACATTCTCAGTGAATTGGATATCAGCCCACGAGCCCTTGTGGTCTCGACCCGCGAACAACTCGAAGGAAAAACCGGCAATACCTCGGCAATCCCGGTGGCCGCACTCCAGGATACACTGGAATTCCTGGAAGAGGATATGAAAGAGGACAAGGGTATCGACATTCGCTTCCCGCTGGATGTGGAAGATGCCGAGTATGTGTTCTTTCCCGCAGTCAGTGATTTCCTGATGGAGGCGGACACCTTGATGGGCAACGCGGCGGTGATGACAGCGACGGGCGGTTCCTGGACAATCGGCACCGGGTATTTCGACGGCATCAACTACGGGTTATTCTACAGCGACCGCATCCTTGATCGCGTGGTGAATAAAGTCGTCGCCGAAACGAAAAGACTCCGGGGCAAGAAGATCATGATTGGTGAGTGCGGGCATGCCTCGCGCTCAGCCAAGTATTTCGTCGCCACGTACGCCGGAGGGAAGGATGCGCCGCTGGTGGTCAATTGTATGGAGTATCTTTACGATATGCTCCAGCAGGGGAAGATTAAACTCAATCCGAATGTCGTTACCGAAACGGTTACCTATCACGATCCGTGCAATATCGCGCGGCCGGGCTGGGTCGTTGATCAACCACGCGAAATTCTGAAGTCATTCTGCAAAAACTATGTCGAGATGACCCCCAACCGCCGGGACAATATTTGCTGCGGCGGGGGTGGTGGAACCGTCTCAATCGATGAAATTCGTCCTTACCGGACCTCCATCAGTGGTAAACTCAAAGCCGAACAAATTCGCCGAACCGGGGCCAAATATTGCGTGGCACCCTGTGCCAACTGCAAGAAACAGTTGCGGGAGTTGATGGAAGATCAGGGAATCGACTGTGAAATTGTCGGCTTGCATGACCTGGTGTACAAAGCCATCATCTTTGATGAACATCTGAAATCCGCAGCACAGCCGGCAGAGACCGTGGGGAAGGAGCAGTAACGATGGAGCAGTTTTTGGATTTTGCCCGCGGCCCGCTCTTTCGCCTCACCTTTGCGTTCATGATTTTGGGCCTGGCCCGCAGTGTGATTTTGACGGTGTGGAATATTATCCAGGCCTGGCGTGAGGCAGGTGACCGAAGCTTGCCCTTCGGCGACGTGGTCGTCCAAACAGTGAAATGGCTGTTACCATTCGGTACTCTGTTTCAGACGCGGCCCGTATACAGTTTTATCTCTGTGTTCTTTCATATCGGTTTATTGATTACGCCGATTTTTCTCTACGCACACGTGCAATTGTTGGGCGGTACGCTGGGCTTTACCTGGCCGACGTTACCACATAACGTTGCCCATATCCTGACGGCGCTGACTATCGTTACTGCAATTCTACTTGTGTTGGGCCGCGTACTGGTGCGCCAGTCAAGTTTTCTCAGCCGTAAGCAAGATATTCTCTGGCCGCCGCTATTGGCCGTTCCCTTTGCCACCGGCCTGGCCTGTGCCTGGATAGCATTACCGCCGGCGGTATACCAGTGGTCGATGCTGATCCATGTACTCTCGGGGGAGCTAATTTTCGTCCTAATTCCGTTCACCAAGATTGCGCACTGTGTGCTGTTACCATTCTCACAGTTGATTTCTGTTTTGGGCTGGAAGTTCCCGGCGGATTCGGGCGAAAAAGTTGCGGTTGCTTTGGATAAGGAAGGAACACCAGTATGAGTGTTGCAATACTGACGGATACCACCAAATGTATCGGTTGCCGGGAGTGCGTCGCCGCGTGCAAGGCAACGTATGATCTCGCGCCGGATCGACCTCGTCGCTGGCAGAGTGATGATGGTCTCTCTGCGCGGAACTGGACCTCGATTATCGAGCGTCCCGGCGGCGAGTTTGTCCGTAAACATTGCCGGCACTGCTTAGAGCCGGCCTGTGCGTCGGTCTGTCCGGTCGGAGCGTTGCATCGTACCCAAAAAGGTTCGGTCCTGTACGATAAGGACAAGTGCATGGGCTGCCGGTACTGCATGATGGCCTGCCCCTACGGGATTCCTCGGTACGACTGGGACAAGCCGATTCCCTATGTGAAGAAATGTATCCTTTGTGCGCCTCGACTGGCCCAGGGTAAACTACCGGCGTGCGTGGAAGCCTGTCCGACCAACGCCACCATCTTCGGTGAACGCGAAGACATGCTGGCTGAAGCCCACAAGCGCTTGAGAGAACACCCGGAGACGTACGTCCAGCACGTCTATGGAGAAGAAGAGGTCGGCGGTACGTCGGTGCTCTATATCTCGGATATCGACTTATCATTCCTCTCCTACGGTCGCAAACTCGGACCGGAACCGCTGCCGTCGATGACCGAGGGCGCCATGAAATCAGTCCCCCCAACCTTCCTCGGGATGGGCGCGCTCATGGTCGGCTTACATTTGTTCACCAAGCGCAAAAACCGGATTGCCAAAGAAAAAACAGACACGGGAGAAGCGACGGATGAATCGGGTCAAGACGGTTAAAATTATTCTTTGGTTCCTGGTGGGTCTGGGACTGTCTGTTGCCATTGCACGCTTTGTCTTTGGCCTGGGTGCGACAACCAATTTGGGTGACCAGACACCCTGGGGCATCTGGATCGGCTTTGACGTGGTCAGCGGCGTGGCGTTGGCCGCCGGTGGATTCGTCATCACCGCCATCTACTATATTCTCAAGCGAAAAGAATTCCATCCCATCGTCCGTCCAGCGGTTTTGACCGCGTTTTTGGGCTACCTGGCCGTTATTGTCGGTCTGATGGCGGACCTGGGTGCGCCGTGGAATATCTGGCGACCGGTGGTACACTGGCAACACCATTCGGCTCTCTTCGAAGTCGCCTGGTGCGTGATGCTCTATACCCTGGTGCTGGCGTTGGAATTCTCCCCGGTACCGCTGGAATCAACCAGTCGCTATGCCAAGATCCGGTCGTTTCTGTTAAAATATCGCCTGGTCTTCGTCATCCTGGGGATCATGCTCTCGACATTACATCAATCGTCACTGGGTTCACTGTTTCTGATCATGCCGTATCGGCTGCATCCGCTCTGGCACACGTCGATTATTCCCATTTTGTTTTTCATCTCCGCGGTGTGCCTGGGGCTGATGATGGTTGTCTTCGAAGGATTAGTGACCTCCTATCTCTATCGTCGCAAACCGGAATTGCCGCTGATTTCCCGATTAGGGAAGTGGGCGCTCTGGCCGTTAGGACTCTATACGGTGGTTCGCCTGGGCGATATTATCCTTGCCGGTAAACTGCCGGCGCTCTTTGCCTGGACCTGGGAGAGTTTCCTGTTTGTCGGGGAGATGATGGTGGCGATGATCATTCCCATGGTCCTGCTGGCGGTTCCCCGGATTCGCCAGTCGTTGGCCGGCATGTGGACGGCATCCACCATGGTCGTATTCGGGATCATCCTCAACCGCATCGACACCAGCGGTATCACCACACTGCGGACGACCGGTTCGGGATACTTCCCGGCGTGGACCGAATTCGCCATTTCTGCGGCCGTGGTATCCGCTGCGGCATTGGCCTTCTTCTTCGCCGTCGAAAAATTCCGAGTCTGGGAAACGCCACCGAAGGATCCGGAAGAGGATATCGCCCAAAAGCCGCAATTCGATTATGCGGGCCGCAGTTGGCTGGGTCGGCCGGCGATCGCTGCGCGAACAAAATATTCACTCGCCTTTGTGCTGGCGATGGCCTTCGGCTTTGCCGTTCTGCCGGGGGCGGCGCCGGAATCCAAGGGCACGGCGCCCACCCCGGTGTCCAAAGCGCGTGGGGGGGATACCCTGGTGGTGGACGGCAATCGCGACCACTACGCGGTCGTATTTCCACACCAACAGCACATCGATTCACTTAGTGGCGCGTGTGAAAATTGCCATCACTTGAACCGTCCCGGTGATCGCCAGACTGCTTGTTATGAATGTCATTCCGATATGTACCTGACCTCTGACGCGTTCGGGCACGAGTGGCACCGGTCACCTGATGGTGGAAACCTATCTTGCTTCGAGTGTCATCCGCGCGGCATGCCGCGGACGGCGGAGACCGCCAAAGCCTGTGATAAATGTCACAGTGACCTGGTGGTCCCGGGAGCACAAGTGACCTTTGCGTCGACTTCAGCACCCTCCTATGTGGATGCGATGCACGAGATGTGCCTGCCGTGTCATCAAACTGAAGCGGCGGTCCGCGAAAAACCGGAAATGGCGCTCTGCACCGGCTGCCATCGGCACGATTTGGATTCGTCAGTACCGATTCCCAAATCAATCGTGGAACTGTCCGACCCGGGTGGCCGGGTTATTGTACCGGAGAATCCGTAGTGGGCACGAATCCTTCGACAGCACACAAGGGAAGACAACAGCAGCGTCGTGCGGGCATGAATACTATACTGGTCGTCGATGATGAGCCCGATGCGCGGCGATATATTACGTTGGTGCTCCAGGATAATGGTTATCAGGTGCGGGAGGCGGATGGCGTCGATGCGGCGCTGGAGATTCTAAACCGGGAGCGGCCGGACCTGGTGTGTCTCGATATCATGATGCCGAAACAATCCGGCTATTTCCTGTTCCGGAAATTGCGCGGTCAGCCCAATCTGGCGGAGATCCCCATCGTGGTTGTGAGCGGCATCACGGACGCACAACAATTCGAATTTGCCAATTTGGCCGTCAACAGCAGTTTCCCGGAACCGGAAGCATACGTGGAAAAGCCAATCAACGTCCCGGCGTTTCTGCAAACGGTCGATAAACTGGTACGGGCGTCACATGCCTAAGAAAGATTTGCAAAAATGGCTTCATGCCCAATTGTTTCAACAGGTGCCGGTTAATATCGCCGTCATTGACCGTGACTACCAGATTGTCGAGGCTAACCAGAACTTTGCGGACAAGTTCGGTGACTGGAATGGGCGCAAGTGTTACTCGGTCTATAAACGGCGCCGCAGCCCCTGCGAACGATGCGCCGCTGCCCAGACTTTTATCGACGGGATCGTGCGAATCTCCGATGAGGCCGGCGTCGACCGTCGTGACCGTCACGCTCACTACATTGTGCATACCGCGCCGATTATCGGGCAATCCGGTGAAGTCGAGTATGTTATTGAAATGTCGACCGATGTTACCGCCACTCGCGAATGGCAGCGGGAATATCAATTGCTCTTCGATCGCGTCCCCTGCTATGTGACTGTCATTGACCGCGACTACCGCATTGTCCGCGCCAACGCGAAATTTCGGGAGACGTTTGGTGATTTGCGCGGCGAATACTGCTATCGCGCTTATAAAAAACGTAACACAAAATGCAAAAATTGCCCGGCAAGTCGCACGTTCAAAGACGGTGGTGAGCACCACGGGTCACATCGCGGCGTGACCCGTCAGGGGGACGAAGCCTATTACATGGTCAGCACTTCGGCACTGAGCCGGCCCGGTGACCCGGTATCACACGTGATCGAAATCGCCACGGACGTGACTGATATGAAGGTGCTGGACGAAAAACTGGAAACAGCGCATGGCTACCTGCAAAGTGTGATCAAAACCACGACCGATGGGATCATTGCCGTGGATGCCGACGGCCGCACCGTAATTTTCAATCCCGCTGCCCGCAAACTATTGGGCTATCCTCCCCGCAAGCGGCTGCGGCGCGCCGAAATTGAAAAGATGCTGCCGGCGGAATTCCAGGAGGTCATCCAAAACCGTAAAGGATCGTTCGAATTACCGGAAGTAGAACTGACAACCACTGACGGAGAGACCGTGCCGGTGCGCCTGGCCGGTGGGGCGCTCTACGAACGACGGCGCTACCTGGGTACCTTCGTGCTGATGCAGGATTTGCGGCAAATAAAATCGCTGGAGAAGGAAAAACTGGACGCCGAACGGCTCGCAGCGGTGGGACAAACGGTTGCCGGGTTGGCGCACAGCGTGAAAAACATCCTGATGGGGTTGGAAGGCGGCATGTATATGGTGGATTCCGGCCTGAAACGCCAGGATCAGGACCGAATCGCCGAGGGGTGGGAAGTGCTTGAGCGCAATTTTGCCAAGACCACCAGCCTGGTAAAAGATTTTCTCAGCTTTGCGAAGGGTCGCCTGCCGCATGTGCAGTGGGCCAACCCGAATGATCTGGTGCAGGAGATCGTAGACCTCTACGCCGAGAGTGCCAAGCAGCTTGGTATTACGCTGACGGCCAATCTCGCTGAATCGATGAAACCGGTACCGCTTGACCCGGACGGCATCCACACCTGTCTGACCAATTTAGTCTCCAACGCCATCGATGCCTGCCAGATGAGTGAAGTCAGGGGTGATCGGGTGGAGATTACCGCTCGGGAAACCAAAAGCAGTGTAATAATAGAAGTTACTGACAATGGCACCGGAATTGAGTATGATATTAAGAAGAAAATATTTACCACGTTTTTCACGACGAAAGGCGGCGAGGGCACTGGTTTGGGGTTATTGACCACGCGGAAAATCGTGCAGGAACACGGCGGGTATATTGCGGTGGAATCCGAACCAGGCGCCGGTTCCACGTTTCGCATGGAATTCCCACGCAAACGATTGCCCAAACCCGAGCCCGAGTCGGATGACAAATCCACAGCGTAAGTCGGGGTGTGTCAATGAATGCAGACATGCAAAAAACGGTGTTGGTCGTTGATGACGAACCGGATGTCGTAAGATATTTGCGGATGGCCCTTTTGGATGCCGGATTTAACGTAGAGACCGCCGCGAACGGCGAAGAGGGGCTGGCCAAAGTGAAAGAGCACCGGCCGGACCTGATCTCGCTCGATTTGGTCATGCCAAAGCATTCCGGGGCACGCTTTTTCCGCGAATTGCAAAAAAATAAGGAATACAAAGATATCCCCGTATTGATTGTCACCGGCCACGCGCACGATGAACTGGGCAAGGCCGATCTGGAAGAATTGACGATGTCCGGCCCGGGGATTTATCTGGAAAAGCCGGTCAAACCACATAATTACATTTCCGCGGTGAAACAGCTGCTGGGGATGGAATCTACCGAAGAAGATGCGGCACGCGATGCGGATGCGCTGAAGGGTGAGTTGAAAGAAATGTTGGACAGCGCCGATCCCGAGGCGGTGCGCCGCGCACTCGAGGCGTTGAAGAAAAAAGACTGACCTTTACGTAGCTGCACCAAATAATTCAGCACACAGCGGAATATCCTGCCGGGCGGAGATTTCCTCGCGGGCCGGTGTTCCGGCACTTTGCTGAACTTGCTGGTAGAATGAACACTCCTGACACGGGTGGTGCCGATCCGCCAGGATACAGTGGGGCCGGTCGTTATTTTCGGTCCCCGCGACAATCCAACACACGCGGCCGGCGTTAATTCCATCGTTCAATCCGTCAAATCGCCGGTCAGCGGCCGCCGGACAGACGCCGAGGTCGTCAGCGCGATCACCGCCCGGCTCTCGGCCACAATTCACAAATTCCCAACAATTCATGATACCCCCGATGACGAGTTATTGCGACATATTGATGTCATCGGCAGACCTGCGCAAAAAGTGAACAGGTTTCTCATTCCTGAAATTGCTTGCCGTATCGGAATAGTCGATGTACTCTGGCTTCCATGGCGGAAAAGAAGACACAACTGCTGGCGATCGATATCGGCAATACGACGACGGTGGTCGGGTTTTTCCAGGGCGATAATCTGGTCAGCTATTTTCGGCTGGCCTCCAAGCACACGCGGACCGCTGATGAAGCCGGTGTGTTGATCGGCCATCTGCGAAATCATCAAGTAACTCCGAAAGGGGAAATCGGAGGAGTGATCATTAGTTCCGTAGTCCCGTTCCTTACCCCGATCTATCAGGCGATGGCCGAACGGTATTATCGGTGTCAGGCGCTTGTCGTAACTTGCGACATGAATTTGTCGGTCACGATAAAGACAGACGATCCCCGCCAGGTCGGGGCGGACCGGATCGCTAATGCCGAGGGATTCATTCTCCAGTATGATGGTCCCGGGATCGTGGTGGATTTCGGCACGGCGACCACCTTCGATGTGATCTCGGCGAATCGTGAATATTTGGGTGGGGTAATCTCGCCAGGGATTGAGACTTCATCCGCTCGGTTAGCCGAGCGCGCCGCCCAGCTATTCAAGACCAAAATGGAGCCGCCCCCGCACGCAGTCGGTACCAACACCGAAGATTCCTTGAAATCCGGCATTCTCTACGGTGCGGTTGGACAGGTGGAAGGAATCACGAAGCGAATCCTCGCCGAATTGGGCGGTAACGCCACCGTCGTCGCCACCGGCGGTCTCGCTCCGACTATCGCGGCTGAAACGCAAGTGATTCAGAAGATTGATGAGACGTTGACGTTAACTGGCTTACGCTGGATTTATCAGCGGAATATATCCACAAAACCGTAGGGTCGGGTTCCGAGGGATGCGGAGCATTCCGAGAAACCCGACACCGGCAAGTCCTTGGGATCGTGTCGGGTTTCTCCGCGAGTCCGCCGCGGCGGACTTCCGTCGGAACGCCGACCTACTCCAAATTCCGTGGATCTGGCTTTTTCAACAAGCCCAAATGTCCGGGCCACCCGGTTGATTCTGCAAAGTTGGCCACGCGAGTCGACTTCAACCCCAAACCAAGGTCCCGCAACGCGGGACAAGTTTGGGGTTACCACCCAATGTCTCTACAAAGCGTTCCTTACGAACCCATCTGCTTTTTTTAAGCGCTTTCGTGCTTGCGCTGCAGTACAGCCGGTAAGCACCATGACGAGGGCTGTCTTAACCTGGCCTCTGGCTTTATTGAGCAGGTTGCCCGCCTCTTCGTAGTCAACATCAGCCGCCACCATCAAAATCCGCCGTGAGCGCTCTGTGAGCTTCTCAGACGTTGCCTGGAGATCAACCATGAGGTTGCCGTACGTCTTGCCTAACCGCACCATGGCGGTGGTGGAGATCATGTTCAAGATGAGTTTTTGGGCCGTGCCGGCTTTCATGCGGGTCGAGCCGGCGATGACCTCCGGCCCAAGTACGACCGGAATGAGGACATCGACATCTGCCTGTAACGAACCGGTGGGATTTGCGCAAATGAAAGCCGTTCTGGCGCCAATGGAGCGGGCATACGCCAACCCGGCCAGCGTATAGGGAGTCCGCCCGGAGGCGGCAATCCCGATCAGGAAATCATCTTTCGAAAACGAATGCCGTTTCAAATCCCGCGTGGCCGCACCGGTTTTGTCTTCGATCCCTTCCCGTGAGCGAATTAGCGTGCCACGTCCACCGGCAATCACCCCAATAATCTGTTCCGGATCTGTACCAAACGTCGGCGGACATTCCGCCGCGTCCAGAACGCCCAACCGCCCCGAAGTCCCGGCGCCGATGTAGAAGACCCGGCCTCCGGAGGAGAACGTTTCCACAAACAATTCAACCGCCCCGGCAATCAGGGGGGTTTGCCGCCGAATAACCCCGGCAATAGTAGCATCCTCGGCATTGATTAACCGCAGGATTTCCTGGGTGCTGAGTTGATCCAAACGCGAGGTTTTAGGATTGCGGGCCTCGGTAACCAGGGAAGCCAATTGATCGTATACTTCGCGCGGCATGCGCAGATATAACAGTATCGCGCTGGGACGGTCAAGAGCGGAATGAAAAGAACAAAGATCGCCGCATGCTCACCCAGGCGGTGTCTGCCAGTAAATAAAGAGGCCAATCCGATGGCCATATTTAGGACGCACTCATCATGTACGTCCTCATCCTGGTTTAGCGAGTCCGGCGATACGTCGCCCGACGTCCGGTTGACCGGCGGGACGAATACCGGCTGCTTGCCCTGCGCGCGGTGGTGCGACGGGTCGTTGCTCTCCGGGTACTCGGCTTCCGGGTCGTGCGCTTGCGCGACGCTGGTTTCCGGGTAACCGGCTTGCGCGTGGTGCGACGGGTCGTGGCCTTGCGGGTGCTCGACTTCCGGGTGGTGCGCTTCCGCGACGTGGCTTTCCGCGTGGTCGGCTTCCGGGTGGTGCGACGGGTCGTGGCCTTGCAGGTGCTCGGCTTCCGGGTGGTGCGATTCCTGGAGGTGCTCCGTTTGGCAGGCATTATTCCCTCCTGTAGGTTCTGCCCACAAAAAGCCCGGAAGGGTATCTCAACGCCTCCCGGGCCTAAATTGTTTAGCTGTAATTCTGCGGGGTGTTGCCTTCATCGATATCCAACGTGCCCTGCAGGATGATGCGATATTCGCCGGTGGTCGGATTGACCGACTCAACTTTGCAGCGGCAGTTGGTCGAATTGAAGAGAACCTCCGACACGCGCCAATTGAACCATTTCGGCGACGTGGGGCTCTTCTCCAGCCAGTGCATGTCCTTGATCGACCACTTAGTCATTGTGTTCCTCCATGAATGGATCTCTGGTTTCCAGCTGTCCGCGATGGTTTAAAATTCGCGGGTCGGGAACGGTGAATCCATGTCCAGCGTGCCCTGCAGGACGATGCGGTATTCACCGGTCTCCGGGTTGACGGTTTCGATCTTGGCCTTGGTGTTCATCGAACTGTAGACCAGGTTCGAAATCTGCGACTGCAGGTAGCTCGGAGAAGTCGGGCAGCGCTCAATCGTCCGAAAATCGCCATACGTGAATCGGGTCATGTTGTCACCTCCTTTGGGACCGTTAGATGGTTGTGTGACGGTTCACTGCAAGGTGTCGCGTCAATGATATTTTTATGTTCAACGTGAGAGTGCCCACAGGTCATGACCAGCCGGTATTGCGAAAGGCCCGTAGAGCATTCAACCGTATCAGCGGGAGTAAGCACCGGCTCTGCGTCCCGGTAGATGCGTCGCTTGCGCCAGATCGGCAAATCAGTGGCTGCATCGTGCTTCGCTGGGGGTTTGGGTGTTGCCTCGGCATTCATGATTGATTATCTCCCACCAGGCCAAATGCCTGGAGATAGGAAGTGGCCATCCGCGCCTCCGCCGGTGAATAGCCCAGGTGTTGGACAATATGCGAACAGGGGTCGGGGCCGTCGGGCTGCTGGAAAACGAGCCTCGCCGCCTGCACTACGCGGCCGAACCGGGGAGAAAGCCTTCGTCGATCGAAAAGTCTGCGGATAAGATACGTCGCGAAATGTGCCGCGAACAGTCCCACCCGCACATGCTCGCACTCGACAAACAGGTCGAACCGATTCTCCGGAGATTGATGGCCACAGGTGATTCCCGAGCACAGTGGTGCACCCGTGATCGCCACCAGAAAATCGACAATCAGGTGCTCGGTCAAATGCGCGATATCCGCCACTTCGCCCACCGTCTTCACCGAGACCCCCTCGGTCTTCTGAATGAACAGCGGGGTGTTTTCCCACTCTTCGCAACATTGATGGTGCGACAGTGTGGGGAACACCTCGGTGAGCGCGCGATAAATCGAGAAAAAATCCTGGGTGTTCGGCGGTTCGTAATCTTCGACATCCAACGTCACCAGGAGCGCGGGAATATCCTGGCGAAACCGGTGATGAAGCACCCGAACCTGCGGGAAATTTCCGTGGCGGATGCTGAGAATGCGCATAGTTAATATGTTTTCTCATGTTGGGGCCCGGTTTGCCGAACCTGAAGTTCTAACCGTCAGTAAAGGTTATCGGCGGGTACTCTTTTTTCTTAATTGCTGTGCGGTAATTTCGTAGAGAAAATTCGCTGGGCAGCACACGGAAGGGTAACAGCTTACCAGACTTGAGCGGTCAGGAGAAATGCTTTGGCCCAGCCAGGAATTATTTTCCTGCCGTGTGTTTCGCCTGGGCGAGGAAATGGACCAGCCGGTCCAGAATTTCGCGGGGCAGAGAATGCTCCATCTTGCACGCACAATCATCCGCCAGCGTCGGTTCAACATCCAAAATCGCAATGAAGAACTCACGCAATGCTTCGTGGCGTTGGATGATATCTTCGGCGACCCGGCGCCCCAACGGCGTGAGCGTAACCAACGCATAGGGACGGTAATTCACCAGGTGCAGGTCGGCGAGAGCATGCAGGGCGCCGGTAACCGAGGCACGGCGCACGCTCAGCCGCTCGGCGATGTCTTTCGAGCGGGCAGCGTTGTGCTCCGCTTCCAGATGATAGATGGCTTCCAGGTAATCTTCCTGGCTGGAGGTGAGTACGGGAGGGGTTTTCATAATCTCTCCGGCGACGAACGCCCTGAGGCAACACCACGCTAAGCTACTGCCGGGAACAGGAGCAAGTCAAGCCCGGACGACTGCCGGCTCTACTGTTAAGGAACCGGGAATTAGCCGTCTTGGCAATGGACAGAAGGCGAATTTCGCGAAGAGCCTGCACCAGGGCGATAAACGCGGAAGAACCACGTCACTGCCGCTGATCGTATGCGCCGTTGCCGTTACTCAGTGATACCAAATCGGTCCAGAAGAAACGCGTATTCGAACGCGTACTCCTTTAAATAATCATACCTGCCCGAATAGCCCAAATGCCCTGCACCCATATTGGTTTTGAGCAGTAAGCGGTTGTTATCGATCTTATGGTGACGCAGCTTGGCGGTCCATTTCGCCGGTTCCCAGTATTGTACCCGTGGGTCATTAAGTCCGGCGGTCACCAACAGATGCGGATACTCCTGCGCCGTCACATTATCGTATGGCGAGTAAGTGAGCATGTATTCGTAATACCTCTTCTCGAACGGGTTGCCCCATTCCTCAAATTCAATCACGGTCAACGGAATGGTCGAGTCGGCCATCGTATTGACCACATCGACGAACGGAACATCCGCCACCGCTGCATGAAACAACTCCGGCCGCATGTTGATCGTGGCGCCAATCAGCAGGCCACCTGCGCTGCCCCCGCTGATTGCCAGTTTGTCCGGCGTTGTGTAGCCCTCGGCTATCAAATGCTCCGCGCAGGCGATAAAATCGGTAAACGTGTTCCGTTTGTTCAACAGCTTGCCTGCTTCATACCACCCGCGCCCCAATTCACCGCCGCCGCGAACGTGCGCCATGGCATACACAACACCCCGGTCGAGCAGACTAAGGCGGTGTGAGGAAAACCGTGGATTATAGCTGGAGCCGTACGAACCGTAACCATGAAGCACCAGGAAGGTCGGCCCTGCGTCCAGCGCGCCACGACGATACACCAGTGAAATCGGCACACGGGTACCATCATCGGCGGTGGCGAAAATTCGTTCCGCGGTGTAATTTCCCGGATCGTACCCGCCCAGTACCTCCTCCTGCTTTTTTAACTCCCGCTCGCGGGTCTCCATATCGTAATCATAGACTGAATTCGGTGTGGTCAGCGAAGTATAGACAAACCGGAGTCGTTGGGACAAAAAATCAGGATTGTCACTGGGATACACGTGATACACGGGTTCCGGGAAGGTCACCCGGTGGTGTTTACCACTGTGCACATCGTGAATATCGATCTGCCGCAATCCCTGTTCTCGGGCAAAGACGGCAAAATGATCCTTGAAAACCTCCAGATAGTCGAGCTTGACTGAATCGCGATGAGCAATGATCTCCCGCCAGTGTGCTTTGCCGGGCGTATCGACCGGGACATCGACCAAACGGAAATTTTTCGCGTTGTCATTCGTGAGAATCAGGAACCGATTGCCGTGATGGTACACAGAATACTCGATTCCGTTGCGCCGTGGTTCAATTATCTTAAATGGACCTTCCGGCTCATCGGCGGGTAGAAAATGCACCTCACTGGTAATTTGGCTCTCCAGCGTGATAAAGATATAGACTTCACTTTTGGCCGGCGCGACATACAACCAGAATTTTTCATCGTCTTCCTGAAACACCACCGGGTCCTGTGCGGGATCGGTGCCCAGCCGGTGACGATAGAGTCGATATGGTCGCCGGGCGTGATCCAGGGTAACATAGAAAAATGTCTGGTTGTCGGTGGACCACGCGGCATTGGCGTAAGTGCCGTCAATCTGTTCCGGGAATAATTCCCCAGTGGATAAGTCCTTGATATAAAGCGTGTATTCCTCATTGCCGGTCGTATCAACGGAGTAGAGCAGGAGCTGGTGGTTGGGACTCACCGCAAAGACGCCGATATCAAAATACTCATACCCTTCGGCCAGTTTGTTGACATCCAACAGGATTTTTTCCTCAGCCTCCAGTGTCCCCTTTTTCCGGGCGTGGATTTTGTACTGTTTGCCTTCCACGGTGCGTGAATAATAGAAATAATCGTCGTCTTTCACCGGCACGTCCTGATCAGTTTCCTTAATCCGTCCGCGCAACTCATTGAAGAGTGTCTCCTGCAGCGCTACGGTATGGCGCATCATTGCCTCGGTGTACTCGTTCTCGGCCTTCAGGTAGTCGAGGACTTTTTCGTCCCCGCGCTGCCGGAGCCAATAGTAGCTGTCAATGCGCTCATCACCGTGCAGGGTGTCTGCATGGGGTATTCGGTCGGCTTTGGCCGGTTCCGGGGTGGAGGTTTGTGAGGTTCCACAACCGGTGATGAATAATCCAATAGAGGACATAACGATCAGTCTGCCAAGTATTACCGTGAATGCAAACCGTTGTCTCATGACCAAACCTCCTGTTTCTCTTGGACGCTATGGGATCCTTCCATTCATTATAGCCGATTTGCTCGCTGGAAAATGGCAAAAACCACCGGGCAGTGTTGCGGCTATCCGGTTCACCGGTTACTTTTTTGGTCACGGTTGCCCGGGATGGAGACCATACTGCCGGCAGGGAGAGATGAAAGAACGAAACGCACAGATCGGTATTCGGCGGGAGGACAAAAGTCGCTGGGAACGCCGCGCGCCACTCACGCCCACTGATGTTCGTTGGCTGCGTGAACGCCATGGCATCCAAGCAGTTATCCAACCATCCGAGATTCGGGTGTTCCCGGACTCGGCCTATCGTGAGGCCGGGGCAGCCGTCGATGAGGATCTCTCGACGTGTCCCGTCATTCTCGCGGTTAAAGAAATCCCGGTCGACTTGCTGCAACCGGATACGACGTACATGTTCTTTTCCCATACCATCAAGGGGCAGAAACAGAATATGCCGATGTTGCGGCGGATGATGGAACTGCGATGCGATTTGATCGATTACGAACGCGTAGTAGACGGGCAAAACCGCCGGCTGATTTTCTTCGGTCGCTTCGCCGGACTGGCGGGTATGACCGATACCCTCTGGGCGCTGGGACAGCGGTTTAAAAAACTGGGGATCGCCAACCCGTTCGAGACAATCGCCCCGGCGCATTCCTATAATGCGATTAATGATATCAAGAACGCGGTCGCGCAAGTTGGGAGGATAATCTCGCGCGATGGCTTACCCCAAGTGATTACTCCGTTGGTCATCGGGTTTGCGGGATACGGGAATGTCTCGCAGGGCGCCCAGGAAATCGTTGAACCGCTGCCCCGGACACAGGTCACACCACAAGCATTAGCCGGGCAGGGCACGCCCCCCCTGAATGACCCGAAAACAATCTATACGGTTGTGTTCAAAGAAGAGGACATAGTCGAGCCACGCGATGCAGACGCGACGTTTATCTTGCAGGATTACTACGACCACCCCGAAAAATATCAATCGCAATTCGATCGGTACTTGCCGCATCTGTCAGTACTGGTCAACTGCATCTACTGGGATAAGCGCTACCCACGCCTTGTTACCAAAGCCGAGCTGCAACAGCTATTCAGTGACCGTGACCAGCCGCGGTTGACGGTCATCGGAGATATCAGTTGCGATATCGAAGGATCAATTGCAGCGACGGTGAAATGCACGCCACCGGATAATCCCGTCTACGTGTACGATCCGCATGCCGGCGCTGCCGTCGATGGTTTCGTCGGACACGGCCCGGTCATTCTGGCCGTGGATATCCTGCCGAGTGAATTACCGCGCGACGCGACCGAAAACTTCAGCCTGGTGTTACGGGAATTCATTCCGGCCCTGACACAGGCCGACTTCACGATACCGCTTGTTGAGACCACACTTCCCGCGCCACTGACAGCGGCGTTGATTCTCCAGCGCGGTAAGCTGACGCCAGAGTATGAGTATATCCAACAGTATCTGGACTGAGGGTAAAGAATGAGTACCAGTATGGGCGAGCAGCCAATCAAAAGAGTGTTGGTACTGGGGGCGGGCTTGGTCTCGCGGCCGCTCATCCGCTATCTGCTCTCGCTGGACGATTACCGGCTGACCGTGGCCGATGTTGTCGCCGAAAAAGCTGCCGCACACCTGGATAACCACCCGCATGGCTCGGCAGTTGCACTGGATATCCAGGATACCGCGACGGTCGGCGAACATATTGCGAATCACGACGTGACCATCAGTTTGTTACCCAATGTCCTGCATGTTCCGGTGGCCAAAATCTGCCTGGAGAAAAAGCGCTCTTTGGTGACAACCTCGTATGTCTCCGATGAGATGCGAGCGCTGGATCAGCAAGCTCACGATGCCGGCATCGTGCTCTTAAACGAGGTTGGCCTTGATCCCGGCATCGATCATATGTCCGCAATGAAAGTCATCCGTGAAGCGCAACAGAACGGTGGAGAGGTCAGCGGATTTTTCTCCGTCTGCGGCGGTCTGCCTGCCCCCGAAGCCAACGATAATCCTTTTGGCTACAAATTTTCCTGGAGTCCCAAGGCCGTGTTGATGGCGGGCGCCAGCGATGCGCGGTATTTGGCAGATGGTGAAATCCGCATGGTAGCGGGTGCGGAGCTTTTCGATCATTGCCAACCAGTGCGTATCCCCGATTTGGCGGAATTTGAGGGATACCCCAATCGTGACTCGTTGCCGTACCGTGAAATCTATGGGATCCCGACCACGAAAACCATGTTTCGGGGTACCCTGCGGCATCAAGGCTGGTGTGAGACATTGTCGGCAATGGCCGATCTCGGTGTCGGTGATGATTCTCCGCGTACCGACCTCTCCGGTCTGACGTTCCGGCAATTCGCCGGCAAGCTTATCCATGATCCCGAGGCCCGCGATATCAAAGCCGCGACAGCAGCATTTTTGGGATTGACTGAGGAGTCCCGCGCCCTGGCCAATCTGGAATGGCTGGGGTTGTTTAGCGATGATCCGCTCCCGCCCGGTGACTCGGTGATGGATGTTTTTTCGGCGCGGATGTTGGCAAAAATGGCCTATGGACCGGATGAGCGGGATATGGTGGTTCTGCACCACACCTTCACTATTCAGTATCCGAACCGCACCGAGACTCGAACTTCAACCCTGGTCGATTACGGTATCCCCGGTGGGGATTCGGCGATGGCGCGGACCGTCTCGCTCCCCGCGGCCCTCTGCGCACGACTCATACTGGAAGGGAACGTACCTCAAACCGGGGTGCAAATCCCGACCCTGTCGGAGATCTACCAGCCGGTCCTGACCCAACTCGAACACTTCGATATTCGCTTAGACGAATGTACGGCAGCCGAATGATGTGTTTCTGCTGCAGATCGGGTTCCGACACCCCGCATGGTGGGGCGGAGGAACCCGACAACTCCGTTCCACCACCAGCGTGGCTGACGGCGGCCGTTGAACAGTCGCTGCTTTTTGGAGGCTTTGCCAAAAGTTCATTTGACAACCCTTTCACCGACTGATACTATGAGCAAAATTTTGGGTGTTCTGATCTGATGTATGCACACGCGACCCATACTGATTTTGCTCCTGACAATAATCACCGTATGAACCCTGGGGAGACCCATGTTAATCCGTGAACAATGGGGAAGTCGAACGTCCTTCATTTTGGCCTCGATTGGTTCGGCCATTGGTTTAGGGAATATCTGGCGATTTCCGTATATCTGCTATCAAAACGGCGGCGGCGCCTTCCTCATCGCCATGCTGGTGGCCCTCTTCACTGCCGGGATTCCGCTATTGATTCTGGAGTTCAGCATTGGCCACCGGATGCAGGGCTCGGCCCCACACGCCTTTTTCAAAATACGCAAAGGCCTGCAGTGGTTTGGCTGGATGGCCGCGTTGGTCGGTTTCGGTGTTGTGGTCTACTATGTCATCATCATGAGCTGGTCCTTCAATTACACCATCGCCTCGTTTACTGAAGCGTGGGGTGACAACCCATCAGCATTTTTCAATAACACCTTGGGCTTAACCAGTGGACCATTCTCCCTGGGGTCGTTCAAGCCCATGATTTTCCTCGGCCTGGTGGTATGCTGGATCTGGATTGTGCTGTCGACCTGGAAAGGCACCAAAACCGTCGGTAAAGTAGTCTATGTGACCGTCATCCTGCCCTGGCTGCTTTTGGTGATGTTCATCATCCGTGGCGTCACGCTTCCGGGAGCAATGGAAGGCCTCAACTTCTACCTGACGCCGGACTTTTCAAAATTGCTCGATCCGCAAGTGTGGCTGGCCGCTTACACCCAGGTATTTTTCAGTTTGTCCGTCGGTTTTGCCATCATGATCGCTTACGGGAGTTTCCTGCCGCGCGATTCGGATTTGGTGAACAATGCCTTTATCATTGGCTTGGCCGATACGTTAACCGCGTTTATGGGTGGGCTGGCGGTCTTCGGTGCCCTGGGCTTCCATGCCGGACAGTTGGGAGTGGGCGTTGCCGACGTTGCCACGTCCGGCCCCGGCCTGGCGTTTGTGACCTATCCGACCATCATCTCCAATCTCCCGTTCTGGCAGCCATTGTTCGGTTTCTTGTTCTTTATCATGTTGCTGACGTTGGGCATTGACTCGGCATTTTCCATGACCGAGGCCGTCTCCGCCAGTGTGAAGGATCGCTGGGGATTGCGTCACCGCACCGCCAATTTCCTGGTTGCCGGCTGTGGCTTCGTTCTGGCCTTGCCCATGGTGTTTGGCATGGGGCTGTATTGGCTCGATATCGTCGACCGCTTCATGAGTCAGTTCGGCTTGATGTTAGTTTGCCTGGGAGAAGCCCTGATCATCGGCTGGTATTTTGGTGCTCGGCGAATGCGGGACTATGTAAACAACCTCTCCGAAGTCAGAGTAGGGGGTTGGTGGGATATCTGCGTGAAGATCATTCTGCCGGCGGTCGCAATCGTTTTACTGGTGGCGGAAATCTGGTCGCGCCTCGGGAGTGCGTATGGGGATTACCCGCGTCTGGCAGAATTTATCGGCGGCTGGTTGGTGGTGATCCTGCTGCCGATCTGCGGCATTATTCTGGCCGCTATATCCCGAAAGGAGATAGACGCATGAACCCATCGGCAATCATCATGCTGGTGATAATCCTGTTGGTATTCTTTGGAGGGATTGGCTTTTGCATTTCACGGGTGGGAAAATCGCCGCAGGATGAGACCCCCGATAAAAAAACCGGGCGCGAGTTTACCACGCCCGACTAATAGTTCTATGCAGGTCGGGTTCACCGCCTGCGGCGGACCGAGACCCGGCGTCACCCTTATTGCTCATCGATGGCCGGTGGCCCGATTACCTGAAGAACGCGTTTCCACTCCGGGTCCAATTCCAACTCGTCCAGCCGTTCCTGTGGCACCATCTGCACGAATTCCTTGTACCGTTTCTCGAGGTCTTTATCTTTCCCCGCATACATATAGGCCAAAATGAGCCGGACATAGACATCGCTCGGATCAGACGCCAACTTCCGGGCTTTTTCAAATCTCTTCGCCGCGTCCTTGTACTCACCGGCGCGGAAATACCCCTCGGCCAGCGCCAACATATATTCGAGGGACTTCTCATCCCGGTCGACTGCATTCTTGTAGTCCTCAATCGCCTGCTCAAATTCGTTAAGGGCAGAGTGGTAATTGCCGCGCTTCAGGTGATAAACGGGATTGTCCGGATGAATTTCAATCAGGTAGTCGGTGCACAGGATGGCCTCCATATAGCGGTTAGCCAGGGCGTACAGCTGTGCGGCTTTCTCGAAATCGGCGGATGCTCTCCGGGGATCACCGTACTTTTGATACGCCCAACCGCGATATTGCAGGGCCTCCGGAAACTCCGGCAACTCTGCCAAAGCGTCATCAAAGTACCGGATGGCCGCCTGATATAATCCCTGGTCGACCGCCTCTTTCCCATCTGCGTAGTGCTTGCGCGCACGTTGTCGTGGGGTCGTTTTCTGCTTCAGGTCGGCCAGCTTCACCGCCAGATGAGTCGTGCGATGTGCTCTGATCGATACCGCCATCCGGTGGGCTTCATAACGAGGTTTTTCCAGAGTAATTTCGTGATCGCCCGGTTTAATTCTCTCGATTTTCTTGACGTTTTTCCCCTGAATCCGATCATCAACATAAACGATATAATCATCAAAGTCCGTCTTCAGTTCCACTGCCCCATAGACGGTTTTCCGCTTTTGCTCTTTGGCAGCGGCTTGTTTTTCTTTTTCCGCTTTAGATTCCTCCGACTCAAAGAGGGGCCGGACAGCTACGGTCGCCAGCGCCGCACCGGATTCAGGCACATGGACGACTTGCGTTTTCTCTTTGAAACCCGGAACCGTGATTTGCATCTGGTAGTCGCCCGGTGGGATGCTGGCCATGATGAATGAACCGGCGCTGTTGGAAATCGCGTTTGATCCGTTGGATAAGGTGATCATCGCCTCCGGGACCAGTTGTCTTGTTTCAGCATTCACCACCGTCCCGAACAGCGGTGCGGTTGGCTGTGGCTGCGAAAGAAATACAATAATCCCCACGATGGCTGCGCCAATTGCCCCAACCAGGGCGTATTTCCAATATGGTTTCTGCTTTTTGGATAGGCGGTAAGCAACGTGGTAATCGGCCCCGTTATACGTAATCGTTGTGCCCTTGAGGGGCTTGACGCCGCGCGGCAATGTCAGCGAACAACCGTCCCAGAAAGCCGTTCCGCCTTCGTCCGCTTGGCCGTGTTTTGGCTTTAGCGCAGGTGGGTTTTTTGGCCGGGAATGCCGCGGTCTCGGCTCTGGTTCGGTGACAGGCTGGGTGTCCGGCCGGATCCCGGGAACGTATGGATCCGGTTCCGGATGTTCCTCGACTAGTCGTATGGACCGCGATCCTGGGGCGGATGGTTTCTCTTCCTGGTTCGCTGCCCGAGAGGCTGATGAGAGGTCCACCGGTTTTGTTGCAGCCTCAGTCGTCGTTGATTGCCCGGCACTGTCGGAATCGACTCCGTGCGTGGCGTGTGGCGCCTGCGGGGATTGTGTTTGCCATCCCGGTTCGGTGGGCGTCTCGAATCCATTCGGCGGCGTTTTTGCTTCCTTATTGCCCGTTGGCGAAAATTTCCGTGAATTCGGATTAGTTGACTCCGGACGATCCTGTTTCATGACATCTCCAACACAAACAATCAAGCGCTGGTGGTTTTGCTGATCTGGGATTACCCCCTTCTCCCTAGAATTGTATCGGACGATTTGCCATGATTGTACAGGATCTGTGGAAAGAGGTTAAGCTACAGGATTTGGAGCAGGTCGGTGTTCCCACTCCGGTTCGCCGAAGCAGGTGCGGACGAGAAACCCGGGACCATCCCATCGGAGGATGCAGTTTTTATTGCGCCCAGGCGAAGTCTGCGTATCATAAACCGTATGATTTCGGCGATGTTCGAACAATATCGATGTCCGTATTGCGAACAGGTCAATAATATCGAATTAGCCCGGGTTCTGGCCGAGGGTGAAACCGATCTGCGGGGGCGCATCGATGAACGGCAGCAGTTGAAATTGGACCTCCCGGCCCGGTTGCTGATCATCTGTGAGTCCTGCGGCCGAGAATTTATCATCAAATCCTCGAGCCCGAGCAGCCAGTAACCGAACCGGGCGCCAGATTCAGCCGGGGGTATCCATGTCATTAGCCGCTTCGGAAACAGACAATATCCGCCAGGGATTTCCGCCCACCCGTGAAGATTTGTTCTGGGTGGAAACGATGCGGCAGGTTTATACCGATTCAATGACCCGTGCGCACCATGTCGCCACCCTGATGTTGATCCTGGCGGGTGCCGGGACACTGGGTATCCTGTTCTGGTCATTGATTTCGGGGGCGGTCGCCCGGAGCCGTACCACTTGGCAATGGATTCCGATTATTGTCCCGTGCGTCCTGTGGGGGGTGTCATCGGTCTACGGATTGCGGACCTTCCTGATTCGTCGCTATCGGTATTTCGCCAATTCGCCCGACTCCTCACGCCTGGCCTTTAAGCGTATCGTCCGCCGGAAAATTCGTAATGCCGTATGGTCTTTTGTGTTCTGGCTAGCCGGCGTTGGTGCATTGCTGATCGCGATGTTGGCTGTCCGGTTGCCATGAGCGGCATAGCCCGAGTCGAATCTTGCCCACAATTGGGTAGGTGAATACATGTTAATCGCACTACACATCGAGCACGTGGCTATCGTTGCCCAATTGGACATTGAATTCCATTCCGGTCTCAATGTCCTCACGGGAGAAACCGGCGCGGGTAAATCAATCATTGTTGGCGCCATCGGTCTGGTTCTGGGCGCCCGCGCCTCGACCGATCTCATCCGCAAAGGTGTGGATACCGCGGTATGCGAGGCACGATTTCTCGTTAATTGTTCACTGGCCGATATTCTCCGGTCGGAGATACCGGAATTGCACGATGAATTTGAGGACGGCGGGGAATTCTGCCTGCGGCGGGAACTGCATCGCAAAGGCGGTAGCCGCTGCTTCATTAACGATCGTCTGATTACTGTGCAGGAGCTGCGGCAGCTCGGCCGGCATCTCGGCCTGCTCTGCAGCCAGCATCAACATCACCAGCTGCTCGACACCCGGTCACACATCCGGGTACTCGATGAATGGGCAGCATTGAGCGAAAAGAGCGAACAGTTTGCTCTGATGTTTCACGCACTCCGAACCGATTGCGAGTCGCATGCCCGGCTCCAACGCCAATCGGCGGAACGGCAACAGGCCGACGAGCTGGCGCAATTCCAAATCGCCGAAATCAAAGCGGCGGGATTGCAGCCTGATGAGGAAGATTCCCTGAAAGCGGAACAAAAGCGAATCAGACATGCACAACGAATCATCGAGGCTATTCAGCAGACCGAACAGGTCTTGCTCGAGGGAGAGGATTCGGCAAGCGATCGGATTACCACCTGCGCCAAAGAATTGAACGATCTAGCCGAGATTGATTCCCGATTGCACGCTGGCATCGAATACCTGGACACGGCCGCCGCTCAATTGCAAGAAACCGTCACCACCCTGCGCGAATTGCTGCGCGAGTATGATATCGATCCCCGGCGCGCCGAGGAGGTCGAGGAGCGGCTGGCCGAAATCTTCCGCCTCAAACAGAAATACGGCCCCTCCTGTCAGGCGGTTCTGGAGCGGTTGGCCGAACTGGAGTCATCCGTTGAGCAATATTCCCAGGCCGACGAGGAATTGGCGGCGTTAGCTGAGCGGATCGAACAACAAAAGGAGGCAGTAGCCGATGACGCGACAAAATTGCAGAAACATCGCGCAAAAGCCGCCAAATCGTTGGAGACGAGCATGGCCCGAGCGCTGAATGCGCTCGGTATGACCGGCGCTAAGTGGACGGTGCAGTTTTCGCCGGTGACCGGCGGTGGAATTCAGGTGCCGGTCGATGGGAACATGGTGTCGGTCAATGAAACAGGTTTCTACGAAGTAGAATTCATCATTGAGACGAATCCGGGGGAAGGATTCAAACCGCTGGCGAAAATTGCGTCAGGCGGTGAGTTGTCACGCGTCATGCTGGCGCTGAAAGGTATCGCTCCTGGACGGCAGGATGTTGCCACCCTGGTCTTCGATGAGGTAGACTCCGGCATCGGCGGCCAGGTGGCGTACGCGGTCGGTGAACAACTGGCGGCCCTCACGAAGCGCTATCAGGTCCTGCTGATCACCCATTTGCCGCAGATGATAGGTGGTGCCGATCGGCATTTTTCTATCCGTAAAACGAAGCGAAAAGGCCGTATGATTACGGAAATAGATTTGCTGGACGAGGAAGGTCGGGTTGCCGAGGTTGCCCGCATGATGGCGGCGGAGAAGATCACCGATACCACCCGGGCGCATGCGGCCTCCCTGGTTTCCTCTGGTGAGAAAAAGAAACGAAAGTAGGATCGTTGAGTAAAACTGCACATCTCGTCATCCTCATTCTGGCGATTGTCGCCGTCTTCGCCTCGTGGGCCTTCCGTCGGGCATTGGTGCCGGAGGAGCCGGCCGTCGCCGATGATCCGTCGTCGGCCCCGGTGCTGGAAGGCCAATCGACGGATGACGTCATGAACCAGGTGGTCGAGCAAATCGAACATTTAAGGGAACTGGTCGAACAAGATCCCCAAAATGCCGAACTTCTCACCGCGCTTGGTAATCTATACTACGACGCCGGCATGGCGGACGAGGCCATTGAATACTACGATCGCGTTCTGGAACTGCAACCGAACAACGTGAATGTCATGGTCGATAAAGCAACGATGTTGCGGGTCAAGGGTAATTCGCAAGCCGCCGTTGAACTGCTGGAAAAAGCTACCGAAATCGCTCCCAAACACGAACAGGCCTGGTTTAACCTCGGTGTTATTTATAGTGCAGATTTGTCAAACCGACGAGGCGCCCTCCGCGCCTGGAAAAAATTTTTGGCGGTTAATCCCGACGCCACACACGCTGACGCCGTCCGCCAGGAAATCACCCGCCTCGAAAACGAATTGTAACCATATAATGCGGGCCCGGACATCTGTCCGGGTTTCCAGCCATCATTCTTTGAAACCCTGACCAACATTGGTCGGCGTGTGGCCCTGATCTGAGGGAGCGCGGACAGCGATCCCGGAGATCAGGGTTTCCAGGCGCGATGGGATTTGGCACATAACCTATGGCATCTAGAAACCCTGACGAACGTCAGGGCCACTCGCCCGTGGATCGGATTTAGCAACATCATCCGATGGTGTCATCCCGGCGTTGAGCCGGAATCCATTTTCCCCATGCGCAGCAAAGGATCAACCACGTCCGTGCCGTCCGCTCCAGAATTATCGTAGCCCGCCCAGAGTGATGAGCCCTGTAAGGACTCAAAACGCCGGGTGGGTCGGTAACCACCCCGTACAATCAACCCTTGAAACCATGACAAATGTCATGGCCACACTGAGATCAGCCAGGCTGTGTGCGTGGCAGGTCTTGAACCTGCCAGTTCCGCACAAGCAGCGGGTGGCAACCGCGAATTTAGTCCGCTTATCGGCAGACGCGTTTGGGGTTGATGTCGTATTGCAGCAGTATGATCCGGTTTTACTTTTGAGTTAGCCGACCCAGCGTGGCCCGGACATTTGTCCGGGTTTCAGACGCTGTCTCGCATCTTGTGTCAAGTAGCCCACCCAGAGTGAAGAATCCCGCCGACGGGTGGCAACCCCAAACTTAGTCCGCCATCGGCGGACACGTTTGGGGTTGATATTCCGTGCCGGTCAGCCCCGCTGAAGGCGCAAGCCTTGGACATGCGCGGCCCTGGACTCCGTGCGCGGTCCGCGATGGTGGATCTCATCTGCCGGCCCCATTGTATCTGCAAGAGCGTGCGCGCCAAGCCTTTAACCTGCCCGTTGGGCAGATGAGCGGCCGATTTCGTTTGCCTGTAAAGCTAGAAAATGATATGCTTTAGTATCGATTGTTGACATCATGGTATTGGCAGGGTGTGGGGTAATGGCAAGTCAATTGACAAAAGAGACTTGGATTCGTCTATTCTTTATAATATTTTATCCAGCAGTGACTTGGGCTGTTTTTTGGTTAGCTTGGCATCCTGATTTAATTGTCGTTATTAGCGCCAAAGCCATGATTTTCGGTTTTTCGGTACTTTGTGTTAGAATTGCATGGATGAAGTGGGAAAAAAATGAATTCAAAGGTACAAATAAACTAATAAGGGCTTTTGTGATAAATTACCCTGCCACAATATTTTTTACATTTTGTTTTTTCTTTCCGATCGTATTTGAAATCGTCAAATATTTTGAAGAATCCTATCGATTGTATTTTTGTTGCGGGATATTTGCGGCTTTGGGTTGGCATATTGATATCCTCTACAGCGATGGCAATATCTTTTCTGGAATTTCGACAATTGTTCGCACAATCAGGGGAAAGTCTGAAAGATGAGAGCTTAAGATCATAAAGAAACTATGGGGGTGAACATATGACCGTATGTATTGCAGCAATTGCCGAGAACAGTATGGTATTTGGCGCTGCTGATAGAATGGTTACGTCGGGAGACATCGAGTTTGAACCCAGCGTATCAAAGATATTGTCAATTACGAATTCAATTGTCGTCCTTCTCGCTGGCGAATCGACATTTCATGAAGAACTTTATCAGCTGGTGTCTGAATTGATCAATGACAGGATTGAAAGAGAACCTGAAAACTGGTGGAAAGTTAAAGACGTTGCTGATCTATACGCGCTAAAATTCAATGAAGCTAAATTGTTACGAGCAGAAGCTGCAGTCCTCGCACCATTGGGATTAAATCGCCAATCTTTCATTTCGCAACAGAATTATATGTCCGACAGATTAGTCGAACATATGACTAATCGCATGACCCGGTTTCAAATGCCATCCCTTATGTTGATCATTGCCGGGATTGATCCTACAGGTGCCCATATCTATACCATGATCAACGGAGAAGTAATATGTTGGGATTCAGTGGGTTTCATCTCCGTTGGCGGTGGATGGAGACACGCAAATTCGCAATTTCAGTTTAGCGGTCATACTCGAAGAGCATCTTGGCAGGATACAATTTTCTTAACTTATTTCGCCAAAAGACGTGCAGAAGTTGCACCGGGCGTAGGCAAAGCTAC
>CAYWVO010000009.1:0-76386 GCA_964461835.1 uncultured Ignavibacteria bacterium
CATGTCTAGCTTTTTCTTCGCCCCCAATCGGAAAATATTTATGAGAATCGCTCTACCGACAATTTCTCATCAATAGCGCCTCAATATCGAGATGAAAACCAATTCATTGGTGACCCGGCACCCGCGTGTAACCCGTGTGAGTGTTCACCGTACCCCGAGGGCTGTCCAGAATACCCACCGGACTTTTGAGAGAATCAAAGTCGTCATAAGAAGAAATGGCGGGCCAGGTGCTCGCCGTTTTCATATTCGCCATTCCCGGAGGTTCAGGGGGTAAGCCCATAGACGTGACGCGGCGCGAGCTTTTCGGGGAATTGTTGCAGCAACTGACGGCGCAGCAGGAAACACATGTGGCAGGCATCGACGAATTCATTCCCAACATTCAGATCATATACCCTGGCAAGTTCGGCGGGGCCACCGCGGACAAGAGGGCCAATTATTGGTTCCGTTTGCGGATGGTACGTGCGGACTATCTCTTTGAGCGGGGTTTGGAACACGTTGCCAGCCACCACTCCCTGACAGATATGCACCCAGCCCTCGGGATCGATATGCACGCGTCCCACCTTCAGAAAATCCTCATGGTCGCAGCAGGAGAATGTCGTTGCGGGTCGGCGGGGCATGTCAGCCGGCATCGTGTCGACGGCTCGGCCTTTAAACATGACACTGCCCCCGGTTACCTGTTCGCCATGTCGTCCCTCCTCGCCCCTTGCGCGGGGTTTTTCCATACAAATACTCCCCGCCGACAGGCCCAGATTTTTGGCGGCTTGCAGCGCGCAAGCGCCGCGGTCCGGGTGATCGGGATCGCGATGGAAATCATCATCAGAGATAGACAGATCACTCAGCCCCAGCTTGGCCAGCGGTTGCAGGTAGGCCTCGGCATCCCGGACGCTGGACGCCCAGTAGGCATTCGTAACTATGCCACAGGAGAATCCTGCGGCATGGGCACAGCGAATACCCTCCGCCAGGTGCTGATAATACAAAAACGGCTCACCACCCTCAAAATACACTGAGGTAACCGTGCCGGTATCCTGCGCCTGGCGGAGCACTTCCTCGATCTCCGGGAGCGTGAACACCTGTTCGCTACGGGGCGTTCCGTAGACAAAACAGTGATCGCATTCCGACGTGCACCCGTAGGTTAACAGGAAATGAATCCCCGAAAGGTTGCGCATACCGGGGGACGGACTCATGTTGCCACCGCGGAATCTCCCGTGGGATCGGGTGTCTCACTGACCACCGGTTCGGTACCAAGATCGTATGGCGGCGTGCAGGCCAGCCAGCGGTCCCAGTACTCCCGGATTTTAGGACAATACATCACTACAACGGCGATCCCTGCGAGAATTAGGAACAGGACGAACAGAAACTTCAATGCCTTCATGTGCTCACCTCGTTTAGGCCAGTGGATTAAATATGAAATTCTAAAATATCTCCGTCGTGGACTTCAAAATCGGCCTTTACTCGCTGCCCGTCGTGCGTGTGCTCACCCCAGATACGAGCATACTGTAAATTGTGGGCAAAGTCTTTATGAATTTCACGGGCGGCATCGGCCACCGTGGCGCCGTAGGCCAGCACGACGGGATCGGTCATGTCCGCCTCATGCCCGGGGGTTTTCGTGTACACCCGGATACGCCCCAGAATACCGAACATTGTGCGTTTGAGCCGGTCCAGCTCTGTGCCCAACGTGGCGGAAACCGTGACGACCGGGAACCGCAGATCGAACATTTCATTCAGGATTGCCAAGCGATCCTGTGCCTGCGGCTGATCGACTTGATTAGCTACGAGAACCGTGCGCTTGTCCATGATGCTCGCCGGCTGATCCATCGCCGGGGGATCATTGTTCAAGACAATTTTACCCTGCTCAAGACGCGCGATGGTATCCTCGTATCGCTCCAAAATTTCATCATCGCCTAACGAGAGCACCAGCAGGACAACGTCCGCCACCCGCACGGTATTGGTCACCCAGTTTTCGCAGAATTCGGTACAAATCGGCGGCAGGTCCACGACCTGCAATTGGACACCTTCAAAATCCATCATTCCGGGTTGCGGCCGCCGAGTGGTGTAAGGGAAATCGCCAATCTCGGGCGTGGCGTTGGTGAGTGCGGCCAGGAGTGAGGATTTTCCGACATTGGGTGGTCCGACAAGGGCGTACTGCGCGACCCCTTCTTTGGGAACATGGTCGATCGATTCTTTCCGTCGCGCGCCGGATTTTTTTTGTTTCTGCGCTTTCTTGAGTTTGGATATTTTTTGTTTTAGTTCTGCCTGGAGATGGTCGGTGCCCTTGTGCTTGGGAATTTCCGCCAACATGCGATGGAGGAGCTCCAACTTGATCGCCGGGTCTTTCTCGGCGCGGTACTCCTCTTCCAACGCAATGTACTGTGGTGGCAAATTCGCCGGCATATCTCACCGCCCAGAGCTTTTATACACCCCAAGTGAGAGTACGGTGAGCCAAGACGGTTGTCAATTGAGGATTGATCCGGGTGAGCGGTGCTGGGATTGATGGGCAGATGAAAATTACTGCACGGGCACACCGACTCCGCGCAGCTGTTCGGGGTAACAGCTCTCCACGGTGGGAATAAGCTCGGCACTGTTAAATGGGACCCGAATGAAACCATGCGCCCCCGAGGCGATAAATTGTTCGAACTGCTTTTTCGCTCCCCGGGGCGTCATCATCAGCACCGCGGTCTGCGGGGAATGGGTTCGCGTATCGGCCAGCAGGGTCAGGCCATACATATCGGGAAGCTGGAGATCGGCAATCAGCATGCCCGGCGGGGGGTTAGTCTGCAATTGGGCCAGTGCGGCGTGCCCGGTTGTCAGGGGATAGACAAGGAAGTTGTGGTTGGTGAGAATGCGTTGCAGTAGATTGATGCGCATTGGTTCATTGCTCGCCACGACAATCGTGCCACAATTTGCCTGCAGCAGTTTTTGGATCTTTTTCAGTAGTATATTCAGCCTGAAGGGCTTGAGAATATAGTCCTTCGCTCCCATCCTGATCATTTCAACAACCTGTTCCGATTTTCCTAACCCCGAGCAAATCAGTATAGGCACATGGCGATACCGGTCAAAGCGGTTCATATACTTGATGACTTCGCTTCCCCAATCGGCACCGAGCTGGAGATCCAGGAGCACCAGACAAATTGTTGAATTCGCTTCAAGATGGGAAATTGCTCGTGTGACAGACGTGGCCGTAAGACAGGTATATCCATCCTCCTGGAGGATTGTCGAGACAATCTCCAGTAATTCCGGATTATCTTCCACGACCAAGATAGTCACAACGGATACCTACTATATTTATCGAGGTCAGAGGCGATTGATCTTACTCTTCATCGGTAATTTTGCCTATTTTTCCGACAGACTTCCGCCAACGTGCAGGAACTGAACAGAACACCGTTGTTACCCGGAAGGCTGGGCCACTCTTCGCCTGTTCATTGCTGTGGATTCTTTGAACTTTAATGCGATACGGTACCGGACCTGCCGGCAGGAAGGAAAGGCGGCAGAGAGCCGCCTCGTCAGATTAATCCAGAAAGAGATATCGGCGCCAACGGACATCGTTGATACCGGCAAAGCGCTGGATATAGGTCAGATGGTCCGGCCGTCGGGGGGCACGCAGCAGGTGCATTCGGGCTTGCTCAGGTGTCCGGTCCCCTTTGCGATTGTTGCATTTCAGGCAGGCACAGACTAAGTTTTCCCAGGTTTCCTTACCCCCGTGTTTCTTTGGTATGATATGATCCACGGTCATCGAGCTGTTGGTCGTGCCGCAATACTGGCAACGATGCCCATCTCGTTTGATGATGTTTTTCCGCGAGAGCAACACGCGTTTACGCGGGCGGCGAATATAGAGAATCAGGCGAACCACCGAGGGCACCGGAATTGACTGGCTGACAGACCGGACACGCTTGCCGTCAAAACGTTCGATTAATTCCGCTTTTCCCAAATACATCATGATGATGGCCCGCTTGATCGAGCACACGGAGAGTGGCTCATAATTTTGGTTCAATACCAACACATGACCCGACAGGGAGTTCATCACCATGCTCCTACCAAGCGTACATCATACCTGCGCTCATAGCGCATGTCAAATAATATTAACCGTTACGGCCGATGTGAGTCCAGAATGAATCAGAAATTATGAGAATTTTGTTGACTTTGACGGAATGATCTGCGAATTTATTAGTGATTACAGGGGTGACGATACATCGTGTATCGGCCGCTTTTCAATCTTTGATCGAGTTACTGAGCACCGCAGAAGTGGTCCGGGTTTGTCTGATTATGTCTTCGACCGGGACAGTGAATGTGCAGGCGAATCTCGCCGAGGAGCCGGTCACAACTATTGCCTTGCCGGAAAAGGACTTATTGTCGGCCGGACGGTTAATGTATCGGGCGGTAAACGCTGTGCGCAAACAGTGTGCGCTGCCGGCTTTGACCACCCGGCTGCGCAAGCCCGATCCATTGATGCAGCATTTGTATTCGCAAGCCGGAGATTATACCTGGGGAGCGTACGTCGGCGATGAACTGCGGGGATTCATCATGGGGAGTATTCGTGACCAGCATTGTCATTTCCCCTACTTCTGTGTCGATCCCGCATATTGGCAAAACGGCATCGGTGGACAATTATTGTCTGTCGCCGTGCAGGAAGCGACAAAACGCAACCTGCATTTTATCTCCGGCAGTCTTCCCGGCGGTACGATTGGGGCGATGGGGCTCTACGCACGGAATAACCTCTACCCGCGCAAAAATATCTTTCTCATGCGTCACGAGAAGCCGCAGACGATCACGCTGCCGCGCCGCGGCAATTCGCTCAATCCGGAGCCGATTACTACCATTGACATCCTCAGTGACATGAACCGGCTGGACCGTGAAATCCGTGGTGCGAATCGGAGCCTCGATCATTGTTACTGGCTGGCGGATGACCACCTTAGCGGGTATGTGTATTATGCCAATGAGCGGCATATAGGATATGCGTACATTCATGACCGCGGCGCTGTCGGTCCGGTCCTGGTTTCCCGGGACCAATTTTTGACTGAGGTTATTGTGCACTGTCTGCGCGAACTCGCCACGATGAAACCACCACAGTTCTCGGTGTGGGTGAGTGGCAAGAACTTTGCCACCATTGATTTGCTGTTAAGCCTGGGATTTGAGTTTGCTGAGAATAACATGCTGATGGCCAATCGCATGTTCTGCGATACCCGGCGATATCTGCCGCAATCGATGGTTATTTTCTAGAGTCCTAACAAGTCAGCCTATTGATGGTGCAATCCTCATACTTAAAAGAAGTACGCAAGGAAAACGATGTAAACCAATCCCGGTAAGAAATTCGCCACCGGTATTTCCCTGATTTTTAACAGGCGCAAGCCCAGGCCCAAAATAATTATGCCGCCGACCGCGGTCAGGGGGTGCAGGATGTTGGGCTCCAGCGCAAACCGCATATAGGAACCGACCAGCGTCAGTCCTCCTTGGACGACCAGAATCGTGATAATTGAGAACAGGACGCCAATGCCGAGGCTTGACGATAACGCCATTGCGGCAAAACCGTCCATGATCGCCTTCGTCACCAGTAACGTCGGATCACCCTGCATACCGTCTTCCAATGATCCGACAACGGTCATTGGGCCAACGCAGAACAGCAGCGATGCCGAGACGAAGCCCAGTACGAAATGAGGCGTTTCCGAGCCTACGCGGGTCCGGAGCCATTCGGCGAAACGCGCCAGCCCGTGTTCGATCCCGAGGACTTCTCCGGTAATTGCTCCCAGAACAATGGCGATGACAATCAGCAAGGGCCGGCGGCCATCTACCACCATGTCAACGCCAATCCAGAGGGTAATCAGCCCCAGGGCGTTGATAACTATGTTCTTGATGCGATCCGGGAGTCGGGGGCCAATCAACAGGCCGGCGGAACTGCCGACGGCGACGGTGGCGATATTAACCAGGGTTCCGGTCATGCGTTACCTTGGTTCGGTGAAATGTCATTGTTGCTGGTTGCCCGGTGGCAGATGTGGTTTGAGTTCCAAAAGCAGCCGCTGGGCGCGGCGGGCGCCCATCTCATCCCCCTGAGCGCGCCGCAAGATAAAAAGCTGATTGAGAATATCGGCATTCGCGAGGATATAAAACTGGCGAGAACCTACGGTATCCGGGAGAGAGCGCCAGCGCTCTACCGCAACGGTGGCGAGTGAGTCCAGCAACTTCAGGAATGTGGCTGTATCCGACTGCGACGCGAACTGTTCGCGTTCGGTTTGCAACGCGGTGGCAAATTCTTGCGTTTCGGCAAGCTCTTGCGGGTTTAACTTAATTTCCACCGCACGAGTCTCCGGGACGGGAGGTGACTGCCGTTCACCCTCCGGCTTCTGGTATTTATCCAGATCCGCGCAGTTCAGACCCGAAAAGCCAATAGCCAGCAGCAAGATCAAGACAACACAGATATGGCGGCGTATCATCATGGTGTCTCGTGTTCGTCAGGGCTTAATCGCCGGGCTGGGAGACGTGGTGATCGGCGCCAGTCGTGCCGTGAAATGGCGCAGGAATTTAGATTGATAAGTAAGTTTGTATCCGGTTGTCAGATGACTTCTTTGTTGAATCGTTTCCAATACATCCACCACATAGCGCAGATGAGACTCCGTATATACACGCCGCGGCACCGCGAGCCGAACCAGTTCATAGGGAGCGGGAACGAATTTTCCGGTCTCCGGATCGACTGAGCCAAACATGAGGGAACCGATTTCGACTGCCCGAATCCCTCCCTCGCGGTACAGCTCAGCGACCAGCACATGACCCGGAAACTGGTCGAGCGGAACCTGCGGGAAAACCGACCGTGCATCAATGAAGACCGCGTGGCCGCCGGTCGGCCGGACAATGTCAATACCCAGGTCGTTGATTTTCTCACCAAACCACTGAACCTGGGCGGTGCGGAACCGAAGATACTCCTCATCTGTTACTTCTTCCAAGCCGCGTGCGACCGCCTCCAGGTCACGACCGGCAAGCCCACCATAGGTATAGAATCCTTCGATCAGGATCAGCAACTCGGTAATTTGTGTGGCCAGCTTCTCGTCCCGCAAGGCGAGAAATCCGCCCATGTTGACCAGGCCGTCCTTTTTGGCCGACATCAGAATCCCATCGGCCTCACTAAACATCTCTTCAGCGATCGATCGTACCGCGCGGTCGCCATACCCCGGCTCGCGTTGCTGGATGAAGTAGGCGTTCTCGGCGAAGCGGGCAGCGTCGAAATACAGCGGGATGTTCAGACGTTGGCAGAGCCGGTGTGTTGCCTTAATATTTTCCATCGATACCGGCTGTCCACCGGCGGCATTATTGGTTATAGTCAAGACGCACGCCCTGACCTGACCGGGGTGCTCCTCGGCAAGTGTTTCCATCGCTTCCAAATCGATGTCGCCCTTAAACGATCGCTCGCTTTGCAAATCCCGTGCTTCCGGAGAGAGTAAGTCGACGGCAATGCCGCCCTTGTGTTGCACATTGGCCCGGGTGGTATCGAAATGGGTGTTGGAAACGACGTAATCGCCCTCACTCAAGATCGTGGTAAACAGCAGGTTTTCCGCGACCCGCCCCTGGTGGACCGGTATTACGTGCGGGCATCCGGTGAGACCGCGGACAGTTTCTGTGAAATGCTCATAGTTGCGACTGCCGGCGTACGCCTCATCGCCCCGCATCAGACCGGCCCACTGGCGGTCGGACATCGCCGACGTTCCACTATCGGTGAGCAAATCAATGAACACGTCCCGTGAGGCGAGGTTAAAAATATTATATCCCGCATCGATCAGGCGCTTTTTGCGTTTATCACGCGAGAGCAAATGGATCGGCTCGACAGCTTTGATGCGGTACGGCTCCGGTGGCATCTTCATGGTCTTATCCCCGCGAATAATAGTCTCCGCCTAAGTATGGCTGATTGACGGGAGTTTGTCACCCCTCTTTCCGGCTGATCCCAAGCGAGAATTACGTAGTTTTGACACGAATTGCGGGCTCGATGTGACCGACGACGATTTTACGGTGGTTCTTGAGATACGGTCGAGCATGTGGTTGCAAGGCTTTCACTTCCTGATCGGTGAGAACGTCCAGGTTTCGCAGCAAGGCGGTTACGGCCACCCCGAGGGCACGAGCACCGCCATCGGCAACTTTCAGCGCAACTCCCCACCCGCGATCGGTTAAGGCCACGCACTCAATTGCCTCTCCCCCGACTTTGCACACCAAACGGTCGCCGGCGGCTTCGGCCAGTGCGAGATCAAACCGTCCGATACCCGAGACCATTGCCGGCTCGGTTCGCATGGCTCGAACAACATCTTCCATTGCTGAGGAGGTACGGTCATCTGATCCCCGGCCGCCGGCCAATTTGGCATACAGCCCGGCCAGGGCGCGGAGCGGAAAAGCGTAATTGGGGATGCTGCAACCATCAATCCCGTGGATGAGATCGCCCTCCGACAGACCGGAAAGCGTACAGACCACGGAACGGATTTCTTCCTGGATTGGATGGTCGTATTCGCGGTAATTCACAATTGGCACTTCCATAAGCCGGCAGAGCGCCAGCATCCCGCTGTGTTTGCCGGAACAGTTGTTGTACAATTGCGAGAATCGCATTCCGGGTGCGGGTGCCTCACCGGTCATACGGTAGATGTACGGTTGATGGACACCACAATTCAGGTCGCTTTCTGTACAGCCAATCGCGCCTAATATTTCCCCGGCCGCCTTTTTGTGTCGCTCTTCACCGTTGTGTGAACCGCACATAATTGCCAGGTGGCGCCATGACAGATTGTATTTCTCTTTCACGCCGCGCGCGACGGTGGGCAGCGCCTGGATTGGTTTCAATGCGGAACGGGAAAAGGTGACGAAATCGGGATCGCCGATTGAAGCAATGAGTTTTCCGGAGGCGTCGACGACAGCCGCCGCTCCGTAGTGACGGGACTCGATGCCGTTCCCGCGGTAGACATGGGCGATAACTTCACACTCGGCCATTTATTTCTTCTTGCGACTGTGCTGTTGCTTTTCGATTTCAGAAACCGCGGCGTCAAATATTTCCAACGCAATCTTGCACAGATTTCGGTCGACGACCAAAGGCGGTACAAAGCGGACGGCATTAGGCCCACAGGTCAAGAGCATTAATCCACGCTGAAAACATTCCATCATCACGTCCTGGGCGATTGCGCCGGCTTTTTCTTTCGTTTTCTTGTCGAAGACAAACTCAATGCCGATCATCAGGCCCAGACCGCGGACATCCCCGATGCTGAAATGTTTTTTCTGGAGTTTCTTTAATTCCCGCAGGAGAAACGCACCTTGTTTCGCCGCATTTTCAACCAAACCACCGGCCAGAAGTTCTAGAGTTGCGCGGGCTGCGGCGCAGCTGAGCGGGTTCCCGCCGAAAGTGGTTGAATGCACGCCGGGGGGCCAATCCATCATTTTGCGTGAGGCAATGCAGGCGCCGAGCGGCAGTCCGGAGGCCAGTGCTTTGGCGGAACAAATAATATCCGGTTCGACATCCCAGTGTTCGATCGCGAACATTTTGCCGGTCCGCCCCATACCGGATTGGACTTCATCCACGACCAACAAGATGCCATGACGTTGGCAGATTTCTTTCAACCCCGGCAAGAAATCCGGCGGCGGTACAATGTAGCCCCCCTCCCCCTGCACCGGCTCAACGATAAGGGCAGCAACTTCCTCTGCCGGGGCGACCCGCGTGAGGATGTCCTCCTCGATGAACCGGAGATATTCCCGGGCGGTATTTTTCTTGCCGGGAGTGTTAAAGTGATCGCGATAGAGATACGGATACGGTACGTGGGTGACCTCACCCAGCAATGGGGCGAATCCCGCACGCTGGTTCATTTTCGAACAGGTCAGCGACAAGGCACCCATGGTCCGTCCGTGAAATCCACCGATGAAGGCGATAAAGCGGGGCCGTCGGGTCTTGTACCGGGCCAGCTTCAAAGCGCATTCGACGGTTTCGGCGCCGGAATTGGTGAAGAAAACGCGGCAGGGTCCTTTGATCGGGGCCAGATCTGAAAGCTCTTTCGCCAGCGGACCGACTAAGCCATGATAGAAGTCTGCAGTGGAGATGTGCATACTCTTGGCAGCCTGCTGCTGGACTGCCTCGACAACCTTTGGATGGCAATTGCCGGTACCGCAGACGGCGATTCCCGCATGGAAATCGAGAAAACAGTTCCCGTCAACATCCCAAAGTAATGCACCCTCTCCGTGATCAAGGACCACGGGATGCATCCGCGTATAGGACGGAGAAATATGCTGTTTATCCAGTTTCATTAACTTCCGGCTTTTGGGGCCAGGGAGTGAGGTCTTGATATCCGGTACGGTTACTGACGACGTCATAGTTCCTCCAGGTACGCTGCCCGATGGGCGATGGCTCCAGGCAACGAAGTCCCTGATCAGCATTTTGTCAACAAGCCCCTGACATATCCTGACACTATTCAACCAGGGTATGGTCGCGCGGGGAATTGTCTCCCTCCTGCCGATATATACTATACGGCCTGGGTGTAGAGGACCCGGGCGACGGGTTATTATGATGAATCGACGTTCACAAAACCGGTATCCCCCGAAGCGATTAATCCAGCGACAGCCGTTTGACTGGACATTGCCACCGGAGAAAGCCGCCGTCGCCCAGCGGCGCTTAGCAGAGAGCGTCTCACTCGCTGCCAGCAGTGATTTCCGGACAGTGGCCGGGGTCGACATCGCCTATTCGGCCGACAACCAGACCGGGTATGCAGGAGTTGTCTTGTTGAGCATGCCGACACTACGTGTGTTAGAATTGCACACGCTTACCGCTGAAATTTCCTATCCATATCGACCAGGCTTTTTGGCCATGCGGGAAGGGCCGCTCACGCTGCGCGTCTTAAAGAAATTAGCAACGATACCGGACGTTGTGATTTGCGACGGGAACGGTATTGCTCATCCGCGCCGGTTGGGTTTTGCCTCCCATATCGGTGTTTTACTCGATATTCCGACTATTGGTTGTGCTAAATCCCCTTTGTTACCGGTCGAGAATGACCCTGGAGAGAAGCGGGGCGACTTTGCCCCGATCACCGATCATAACCAAGTCCTCGGCGCCTCGTTGCGAACGCGGCCGGGGGTTAAGACAGTATATGTTTCCCCTGGGCACCGGATTGATCTCGCGGCGGCAATCGATGTGATTTTGGCGGTGACCACAAAATATCGGCTTCCAGAGCCGATCAGACACGCCCATCGATTAGCCAATCAGGAGCGGGCCGAGGATGCGGGTTCTGCCGAGTCAGCGGTCGAGTAAGACGTCGTTCAGAGCGCTGCGCAAGTCTTCAAGACGGAACGGCTTGAGTAACGTGGCGTCGGCGCCGGCGATCGCGGTCGGGACCAGACCCTGGTCCCGAATGACGAGCAAGCGAATCCGGGGATTATATTCACGGATTTGCTCGACAAAGGCGTCCGTGCCGTTCGCGGCAATTTTCTGACTGACAATCAAGACATCGAAATGGTCGGTGAAAAACTCACGCAGGCCGCTGGACGCTGACGATGCCGGCAAGGCCCGGTGGTCCAGCATTTCGACCATCCCCACCAGCAAATCCCGAATAAGCTCATCTTCATCAACCACCAGAATCGAGAACGGCAAATTGCGCAGCGCGCGGTCACCCGCCGCAGCGGGTGGTGTCACACTCAGCAGTAATCGGGAGAGACCGCCCGCCGTGGAAAACGCCCGGGTCTTACCCCGCCAGGTCACCATGAGTTCGCGCATCGCAGGATCGATGGGTTCCAATGGTGCTGCCGAAGGAGTCAAACGCGTCGGCGGTCGGGATGCTACATCCGGTCGGGCCAAGCCAAAGGTCAGATGACCGTAGTCATATTGCAAGTCGACGACGGGTTCGTTTGTTTCCTGGATCGAATCAAACAGTATCTTGGCCCAGTCGAGCAGGAGGTTAAGCTGCATGCAATCATCAGCGGATAATTCGGGAACATCGACAGCGAAATCCATATGCCCCAGTTTTAACGGTGGATCCTGATTGGCCAACCAGGTGAGTAAGGCCTGATCGAAGCGTTGCCGCCCTGGTGGTGCAGTCAACGGGCTTTCTTCCGGTTCAGGTTTTTGTTGGGGCAGCGATTTCGGGGGCGGAACCGGTCGCGGACGATCGCTCACTTTCGACAGGTCCGGAAATGCGGCAACTCCCTCCGGGCCCGGCTGACTACTCAAGGCGGTATCGGCGAGGGCGCACACGATCGCTGCCGCCCAATCCCACCAAAGCGGCAGGTCGTCCGCCCGGGGGAGAAAGACAATGCCGCGGGCGCGCCGGGCAAGGTCATCAATGGCGACGGGAATCAGGCGATACTCAATTGTAGTGCCGGCGTCGGGTGCCGTGCCGGCGCCGAAGGATTGTTCTTCAAGGTCGGTGATCACAGTCGCTGCCGCGGCCCGCATCGCCGGATCGCCCAGTAATCCTTCCAGTTGAGCGCCACCGGCCATGGCCAATGGTTCCCAGCGATCATCCTCGGGATGGTAGCGACTGCACCCGATGAAGTGACTTGTGTGGTCTGCCAATCCGGCGATTGCCAGCCGTAGCCGGCGCTGTGGTTCGCGCACCACCGTCCAATGGGCCACCCAGTCGGCGAAGTGTCCCAGTTTGGCCTCACGTTCTTTCTCTTGTTCACGCAGGGTTCGGAGGGTACGTTTATAGTATGAGCGTTCAATGGAGCGCGAAATGAATACGTTGACCGCATGAAAGAGACGCTTCTCCTGGTGCGTCAGATCATACGGAATATTGGCCAATAACAACAGCAGTGCCAAATGACGAGTCTCAGTCTCCGTGGCGCTTAACGCAGTCATGGGCAATGCGAGTGCGTGTTGGTAATTGATCCCCCGAGCATCTCCCTCCGGAAAAAGAGAGCGGACCGCTTGTTCCCCCGGAAAGATGCGCAATCGACCGTGCTCAAAAATCCGCACAAATGGAACATAGTCTCCCGTGATTCGTTCTAGTTGCTGTTGGATGCCCAGCGGGATGCCGCTTGCTGCGGCCAGGAGGTACTCATGCGTGTTCTCGTGATACAGCCAGACCACGCCGCCTGCGGCACCGGAGGTACCGATCAATTCTTTGAGAGAGTAATCCAGAACTTCCACCAGGGAGTGAGAACTATCGGAGGCTTCACGGATGGCCTCGATGATATCGTACGTTTCCTGTTGACGGTTTAGACCGCGGCGTTCCCGTTGCAGCATCGCCAGTCTTTCAAAGGAACCGGTCAGCACCAGCCAAACACCGACTACGGTACTCACGGCAAAGAGCAGCCAGCCCACCGGCAGGCCAAGACGGATTTGCAGATTGCGCAATTCAACAAATTCAAACAGCAGGCTGATCAACGCTCCGGCGAAGATTACCGCCAAACCAGCGTACACCCGTCGCCAGCCCAGAAACCCGAAATCCCAGAGACGTTCGTGTGCACGAACGGCAATCGCAACCAAAAGAACGGAAGCGAGTAATGGGATTAACTTAAAGTAGAACGCTGACATGTTCGACCTTTCACAGCCAAGCGGGTACATGGCTCACGGACAGGCCCGGAGCCTATCGGCATAGTACCATCCGCATTCAAAAAGTCAAGCAACAACCGCCTCGCCCGACCGCAGCAGCCCATTTCATTTTCCTTTGATAATCATCGGCTTGACGGTTAATTATTCAAGAAAGGGAGACGGGAAAATGGCTCATACCGCGAAGAATTCGTCTCGTGAGGGATCGATAACCGGTGGCATCATCCTGCTTGGCCTCGGATTGTTCTTTTTGGCCTTGCAGATGGACTGGATCCCTTACCTGGGGCGGAGCTGGCCGATTGTGCTGATCGTTCTGGGAGTGGCTATTCTCGCGGGATCGTTGCGGTCACGTCGCCGACATTATTAATCGGAGTCGATCCATCATGCGCATGGGTCACAGGGACCGGTACCGAATCCTTTGTAGACATAATTGACATAGAAGGCGACATCGAGTGGATCGATATTGCCGCTACAATCCCAATCACCGTTCTCCTGCGGGCAATCCGGCAGCAGCACGCGCGCATCCAGCCCTTTGTAAACGTAATTCACCAGATAGGAAACATCGACCGGATCAAGTACGTCGTTGCCATCTACATCGCAAAAACCGGTACAATTACACAGTGGTGTATTACGCACGGTGACCAACATGGAATCGACCGTATCATAATTCGTCCCATCAAATCCATCACGGTCAGCCACGAAGACTTTGATCCAGTAATCACCATCGTCGAAATCAGTGGTTCGCCAACAGCCGGCGGTGTCGGTGACTTCGATGACACTATCCCGGTCGGTGTTCGTGATGATGTGATAGAAATCGCGCACATTGTAATCGCCGCGGGTATCGAACTCCGCATCGTCCTGAAAAATGACATGCACGTTTTGATCATAGAACAGTTGACCGGTGAAGGTCAGGGCATGGATCAGCCCGGTCGTTGATGTATCATTGCGAATTTCATAGGCAATGGTATACGGTGACATGTCCCAGCTGGAGTGGTTGATGCGATCAGAGACGCGGGCAATGATATCAACGTCGCCGCTGAGCGTATCGCCCGGGGCAAAGTAGTTATGGGTACCATTCTCCAAGAACGCCAGCAGGGACTGGGCATAGCAAGACGAGATTTCGGGATCATCCAAGTCCAGGATTCCCTCCAGCTCATCGAGCGGATTGGCGATGAAATCCCAATCGGATTGCCACGGCTGTCCTGCGTGGCGGATTTTCACAAAGTGAATGTGGTGAAAATCAGCGGTGGGCCAGTAGACTATCTCTCCGAGGTAATCGCCCTCCTCTACATAATCGCCCTCGGCCACCGTGATTGTCGATTGATCGATATGGGCATACAGCCACCCTTCACACTCTTCGGTGCCCGGGAGGTCGCCGATCGCTACCCGCCAGTGCAGATCTGCCGAAATCGTGAGCACTGCTTTCACCCAGCCGGACCGCACCGCGTAGATCGGGGTGCCGGCGGGGACTAAGACATCGAGTCCGGGGTGCAGGTATGGTGAACCGCCGTATCGTTGGTATTCACCGTAGGTATTGCCAATGTAATGAACGGGACCGCCGGGATTCACCGGCCAGGGTATTGCCTGGAGGCCACTGACCAGGAGAACCACGCCGCACACTGCTGCTGTCACCCTTACTACCAGATGTCGACGCGCCATTGGTTACGTCCTTTGACCACCATAATGTACCAGTTCGAAATATAGGCTAAACTGCATGAACTGCAACAAGTTTTATTGCCGGAATCCGCTGCGTTTTCGGTCCGGGCATAAAAAAAGCGGAGAAGAATTCCTCTCCGCCTTTTCGGTATCCTAAGGTAGAAGCTACGAATCTTGTTGCGGCTTTTCCGGTTCGCTGTCGTCCGGTTCTTCCGAATCCTCTTCGGCCTCTGGCTCGGCCTCGCTCGCAGCTGCTTCTGCTTTTGGTTCTTCTTCTTGCGCGGCCTTTTCCTCTGGTGTTTCTTCTTCTGCGGGTTCCTTAGAGGCCTCTTCCGCGGGAGGTGTTTCTCCGACCGTTTCGGCGACCGCTACCGTACGGGTCGGGTGAGCAGCCAGGAACTCCTCGAATTCGCTCCGTTCCTTGTCGCGGTAGTACGCATCGACAGAAAGCACGATGCGCTTGTTGGTCGGATCGAACTCGATGATTTTCAACTGTAAGGTGTCGCCTTCTTTGAACGCATCTTCCGGTTTCTCCAGATCACGCTTCCCGAGTTGGTTCAAGGGAACGAAACCTTCGACTTCGCCTTCCAATTCCACGACGACACCGCGGTCAAGGAGGCGCACGATCTTACCTTTCATCTCCTTGCCGGCCCGGAAGCGTTCATGGAATGTGGGCCAGGGATCAGCGATGATCTGTTTGTGGCCGAGAGAGATTTTGCGATTTTCCGGGTCGATGGCCAGCACCACCACGGTCACCTTGTCACCCTTTTTCAGGACCTCCGACGGATGCTGAATGCGACGGGTCCAGGACAAATCGGAGATATGCACCAACCCATCGATGCCTTCCTCTAGTTCGACGAAAGCGCCGAAGGCGGTCAGATTCCGCACACGGCCTTCATGCTGTGAACCGAGTGGATATTTCTCCGCGATGTTCGACCAAGGGTCTGGCTCCAGTTGTTTGATGCCGAGCGAGATTTTCTGGTGTTCCTTGTCGACATTGAGAACAACGGTCTCGACCTGGTCACCGATTTGGACGAATTTCGACGGATGCCGCACGTGCTGGCGCCAGGACATCTCCGAAACATGAATCAGCCCCTCGACACCTTTTTCCAGTTCGACGAAGGCGCCGTAGTCGGTGATCGAGACCACTTTCCCTTTGACTTTGCTGCCGACCGGATACCGTTCTTCGATATCATCCCACGGGTATGGGGTCAGTTGTTTGAGTCCGAGTGAAATACGAGTAGTCTTGGGGTCGTAGTCGAGTATTTTCACCTGGATAGTATCGCCGATGGCGACCAATTCCGAGGGGTGACGAATCCGGCCCCAGGACATATCGGTGATATGTAAAAGCCCGTCCACACCGCCAAGATCGATGAAGACACCGAAGTCCGTGATGTTCTTGACCTTGCCCTCACGGACCTGGCCGACCTCGATTTCCGAGAGCAGTTCGGAGCGCAGTTTTTCGCGCTCTTCTTCCAACACTACTCGACGTGACACCACGATGTTGCGACGGGACTTGTTTAACTTAATAATCTTCACGGGCATTTCTTTCCCGATGAGCGAATCGAAATCGGGCACCTGCCGGAGTGCAATCTGCGAACCCGGCAGAAACGCATCGACGCCAAATAAGTCGACGACCATGCCGCCTTTGATCCGTTTGACCAACTTGCCCTCGACGAGTGCACCCTGATCGTAGGCGTCGCGGATACGGTCCCAGACCCGGAGGAAATCCGCCTTCTGCTTGGAAAGTATTAACTGGCCGTTCTGGTCCTCGACGGCATCGAGATAGACTTCGACATCCTCGCCGACAGAGACATTTAACGGCTGCGGGAATTCCTCCAGCGGGATCACGCCCTCAGACTTAAAGCCAACATCGACGACGACGTGATCGCGGCTCACCCCCATGACCTTACCACTGACAATTTCCCCCTCTTTGATATCGCCCATAGCTGACTCGTAGAGCTGCATCATTTCATCATACTCCTCCGAGGAGTACTCATGGTCCTGGAGGGGAATATCCGGTGTGGTTTCGGCGGTCTCCGGCTGCTGCGATGATGGTTCTTCGCCACGTTCCCGGCGACGCATCGCTTTGGTCTTTCGTTTCACCGTTTTTCGTAAGCCGGTCGTCTTGACACCCTGGACTTTTTTCTTACGCTTGCCCGTGCCGGTTTTCTGAGCAGATTTTTTCGAGAAGCGTTTGGTCTTCGATGTTTCTTTGGCATCACCTCCCGTCTCTGTGGATTCGTCGGTCGTCGTGGCGACCTCTTCGTTTTGCGTGTATTCGTCAGTCACTAAACTGGTCCTCCCCTTCTATTGGATTTACCCCTTGGGGCATGTATTCGCCTTTTCGACCGGGCCATCATCACCTTTAGCCGGAGAAGATGGAGCCGGGGTCTTCGATTGCAATACCCGAATTCGACGGATTATTTCGGTGGCTATTTGACGAAATCCCTCTCTATTTCGGGGAATGGATGTTAGCCACTCCGGTGTAATCGGTTCGCCGAAGCGAATGACTATTCTTCGATCCCGCTTCCAGGTCCGGGGCCACAGGCGCGTGTTCTGCACACAGGCCGGGAGAATCGCTGCGCCCGCCGCGTGTGCCAACAATCCCGTACCGATCTTCGGATCGGCGATTTCACCATCGCGGGAGCGGGTCCCCTCCGGGAACATCAACACCGGTTTGCCCTGAGCGAGCGTGCGCCGCAGACCATCAATCGTTTCCCTCCGCAACCGGGTCCGGTCAATGGCTATGGCTCCGAGCCGACGGATGATAAAACCAAAAACGGGATTGGCAAACAACTCCTTTTTGGCTACATAGCCGATATCAGCTTTCAGGGCCACACCGATAGCAGGAGGATCAAGCTGCGATTGATGATTGGCACACACCAAAAACCCACCGTCCCGGGGAACGTACTCCCGACCAATGACACGCAGCCCCCCGCTGAGCCAAAAGAAGCTCCAAGCAATCGAATACCCTAAAAGAAACAGTAAATTCATACGCGTCTTTCAGGGGTTGCCGTCTTGGTGCGATACGCCTCAACCACGGCTTGTACCACCTGATCGATCGTCAGGTTTGTCGTATCAATGGCGATGGCATCCTCTGCCTGTCGAAGTGGGTCGGTCTTACGATGTGAATCCTGGTAATCCCGGTCCACCAGCCGGGCCATTTGTTCGTCCAATGTTGTCCGGACGCCTTTGTCTTGATATTCCACAAATCGTCGCCGTGCGCGTTCCTGCGGGTCAGCGGTCAAAAAGACCTTGGTTGCCGCATTCGGCGCCACCACGGTCGTGGTGTCGCGCCCCTCCAGAACAACGCGACCTTCCGCAATTCGCGCTTGCTGGCGGGTCACCAAAAATCGTCGTACTTCCGGCAGGACCGCTATCGCCGAGGAGGCCTCGGTGATGGCCTCGGTGCGAATCTCATCGGTGATGTCGCGGTCGTCACGGTACACGCGAGTCACCCTACCATCGAAATGAAACCGGATGTTCCACGACCGGCACAATTGGTCAAGCTGGGCCGGTTGTTTCGGGTCAAGAGCCTGCTCTGCCGCCAGCCAGGCAAACGCCCGGTACATCGCCCCGGTCTCCAGGTATTCAAATGCCAATTTTCTCGCAACCTCGCGGGCCACGGTCGATTTTCCCGACCCCGCCGGCCCGTCAATGGCAATCACGGTTTGTTGCGTCGATGATTTCCCCATCAAAATCACCACAAACTATGAAATATAATATCTCTTCGGGAAATGTTCAAGCGTTAGTTTAGAGTACTAGCGAAAACGGTTCAAGCGCTGGAGGAAATCCGGGTGGTTGAAGAAGTCCCATTGGCACTGGCGCTCGACGGCCAAGGCGCCGTCGGGATCATGCTCTGTCGCGGCATAGACCGAGCGTTTAAACGAGGCCAGTTGATCCGGGTCGAAGCGGATCATTGAATGAACTTGCCGCTCGATCGCTCCCATCAGTTCATCATCCTGGTATACCGCATTGAGCAGACCCCATTCCCGGGCCTCTTTTGCCGAGATCAGTCGAGCGGTCAACATCAACTCCAGCGCACGCGCCGAGCCGGCTGTCGCGGTGAGAAGGTACGTCCCGCCCCAGTCCGGCCCCATGCCGATTTTGGCGAAGGGCATGCCCAGCACGGCCGATTCCGCGGCACAGCGCAGGTCACAGGCCAGGGCAAGAATCAATCCCCCGCCAACCGCTGCTCCATTAATCGCCGCAACGATCGGTTTGGGACAAGCGCGAAAGGAACGGACAATTCTCGTGCCTTCCTCCAGGATTTTCTCAAACCCATCCCGGTCCTCGTCCGCTTTCAATCGGCGTAAATATTCGATATCGCCGCCGGCACAGAATGCCTGCCCGGTTCCGGTAATAATAATCGCTCGCACTCGGTCGTCCCGCTCGGCCTGGGTAAAAGCGTTAATAAGATCGCCGCGCATTTCCGCGGTCAAGGCATTGCGTTTTTCGGGGCGGTTGAAACGAATGACTGCGGATTCGCCACGCAATTCGGCATCGAGGTGCTTACCGGCGAACAATTGGGAACTCACAGGCCGTAGCCCCCGGAAACTTTAATATGTGTACCGGTGGTGTATTCCGATTCCGGTTTTAGAAGAAAGCGTACGGCGTTGATGATGTCGTCGTGTCTCCCCAGGCGACCCAGCGGGATGATCGTGGATGGTTTTTCCGGTTGTTCTACGGAGTTGATGTTGATTCCCGGCGACACCACGTTGACCGTAACTCTGTGCTTGCCTAGGTTTTTGGCTAACGAGAGTGAAAACGTGATCATTGCCTGTTTGGCGCAGAAATACGCCGCGACGGAGGGAAAGGCCTGAAAGCGTTCGGCAATTACATAGCCGAGGTTTATAATGCGGCCCGAACGCTGCTTACGCATCAATTTAGCGGCCCGCAGTGAGCATTCCACGACTGAAAAATAGTTGGACTCGGTCATTTCGCGGACATCGTGCGGCGTAAGGCGACTGAATGGTTTGCGCAGAAAATTGCCGACGTTGTTGATCAAAACGTCCAGACGGCCGTAGTTTGCCTTAACGTTGCTAAAAAGTCGATCCAGGTCTTCCGGGTCTGTGACGTCAGCCTGGACGATTTCTGCAGCACCCCCATCTTTGTGAATACGATCGGCAACTTTCTGCGCATCACGTTCGCTGCTGCGGTAATTGACCAGGACCAGATAGCCGTCCTCACCCAATGCCTCAGCCAATGCCCGGCCAATCCCGGCATTGGCCCCGGTGATCAGCGCCACGTGTTTTATTTTCGATTTCACCATCTGCCCTATCGGCCAGGAATATTCGCCAGACCTAAATCGTCTGCAATACGATGCATAGTCCTGAAGCATTAGTAAAGGATGTTTTGACGAGAAACTTGTGTGCGGGCAGGGAACTCGCACGTATAACACCTTGGATATGCGCAAGAAAATCTGGATGGACTAATTTATGCGTGTAGATACCACGAACCGCCTGCGATTACTGCTCATGGTTCCCATCATTGCTCTGTTGGCTATTGCTCTGGTTGCCTGCGCTGATGATGGTCCGACCAATTCAGATGGGCCGGACCCCGATGACGAGCCCGAAATCAAACCCGGCAAGCCCGGGGATACTGTTCGGGTGGTGGATACGACAATTGTAGCGGGTGACACAAGTGCAATTTCGATCTACCTGGCGAATATAAATGAGATTGGTGGATACAGTCTGCGGCTGGAATATGACACTGCCTATCTTGGCATCGTTACCGTGCCTGGAAATGATAATTTGATTCGGCCCATTCAGATTGAACGGGAACCCGGCGAGGGGACCTTTGAACAATTCTTTGGAGGCCATGGGGGCGCAAACGACGCAACCATTATAGCCGTTCCGGGATTCGCGCAATCTTTTACCCTGCCGGCCGGGCGTGGAATCGCTATTCAAGTAGAATTCTTTGCCGCCGAGGATACCCCCGCAGGAACGACAACATACATTACATTTGAGGATTCACCGCTCGATTCAAACGCATACAACTGGCTTGTGGATAAGGATGCCAACGGCCAACACCGGCCGGTTCGAGTACCGGGGAAGGTTACCATTACAAATTAGTAAAGATCCAACTCACAACGGTTGCCGGCCTTGATAGCCGGCATCAAGATCGTGCCAGAATTCGACGGCCTTCTCCCCTTTTTCCCAGCAGAGGAATACTTCCCGGCCGTCACGCAGGTGAGGGAAATCCAAGAGACCGAGACGGGGATCTTTGACCAGCACGCCGAGATCGTGGATTTTCTGGACCTGTTTGGCAATTTCGGCGGTCACGGCCAGGAGTTCAATGCCCCCTTTTCCTCCACCGTTGTCGCCTCGTGCTTCGTGGATAGCAGTAAGGGCTTTGGAGTGGTTATCGAGGATTTCGTAGACTGTTTCTATACGATGCAGGATGGTGAGGAGGGTGGGGATCAGCTCATTAGCCTCTCCCACCGTGAAATGCTTTTTGAACATATAGTCCATCGCGGTTCGTTCTTTTGATCCGTCGGAATGGCTACGTGGCGTGGTCGGGCAACAGTTTGCCGGGATTTAAAATGTTGTTAGGATCAAATGACCGTTTGATCTCCCGCATGAGACGCAACTCGGTCTGGCCAACGGCAATCGGCAGATACCGCCTTTGCACCAGCCCGATACCGTGTTCGCCGGAAATGGTCCCGCCAAGCGCTACGACTTTTTCGAACAGTTCAGTAATGACTGTCGGCAACCGGTTTTCCCATTCATCATCGGTTAAGTCTTTTTTGAGGATATTGACATGGATGTTGCCGTCCCCCGCATGACCATAGGAGATCGTGCTAATCTTGTGTCTTTCCGAAATCTCCCTGATCAGGCGCACGAGTTTAGGTAATGCCGCCCGCGGTACGACGGTATCTTCTTCTTTGTACGGGCTGATTGATTTGACTGCCTCACCGACGCCGCGGCGCATGTCCCAGATCTCATCCTGCCGCTCCTTCGTTTCGGCCAGGAACACATCAACGGCGCCACAATCGGTACAAACTTCGGCGATTGTTTCGCACTCCTCGTCTAGCAACCGGTCGTCGTTACCGTCAACTTCCAACAATAATTGTGCTGCTGCATCGGAATGCGGGTAGGATTTTTCGAACTTATCCTCTGCCGCTTTAATTGCCGCTTGCTCCATAAATTCGGCGGCACAGGGAGTAATGCGTGACAAAAAGATTTTTGTCAGCGCCACTGCGGCTGATTCCAGATCGGGGAACGGCACCAACAAGGTTTTCCGTATTTGCGGCAAGGGAATTAATTTCAGAGTGATTTCCGTGACGATCCCGAGCGTTCCCTCTGAGCCGACCAGCAGCTGGATCAGATTATATCCCGAAACATTTTTCAACACCTTACCGCCGGAGCAAAACACCTCGCCGGTCGGCAATACGACGGTGACGCCGTAGACATAGTCTTTGGTCACCCCATATTTTAGCGCGCGTGGTCCGCCGGCATTCTCGGCCAGATTTCCGCCGATGAAACACGACCCGCGGCTGGCCGGGTCGGGAGGATAAAACAACCCGACCTCTTCTACCGCTTCCTGCAATTTTTGGGTGATGACGCCAGGTTGTACGACAGCCATCAGGTTGCCGGTATCAATCTCCAGGATTTGATCCAGTTTTTCCAGCGAGAGGCTGACTCCGCCATATACCGGGAGCGCCCCGCCGGATAAGCCGGTGCCGCCGCCCCGTGGGGTGACCGGCAACCGCCGGCCGTTACAGTACTTCATAATTTCGGCTATTTGCTCGGTCGTCTGTGGACGGACCACCACCTCGGGCGGGTAACAGAGATCCTCGGTCTCGTCGGTGCCGTAGATGTTTCGTTCGTCCTGGTCGGTGGAGACGTATTCCTCGCCGCAGATACGCCGGAAGATATCCAGGTCATTCGGCTCAATGCGGTTGTATCGAGATGGCGTCTCAGGCATACAGTTTGGTCTTTCCCCCGACAATTCCATTTACGGAATTCGATTATGGGAAATACGTTGCACCAGGCGAGATATTGTGATCAGGTAATAAATTGTCCCTCCGATCATTGCTGCCGATGCGCCTATTATTCCGGTGAAAACCGGAAATTGCGGCACGCCGTCCACCCCATCGACAATCCCCCAGATGATCGCGAGGAAGATACCATCAGTCAAGATGGCGATGACCAATAAGAATTCCAGCAACTTCTCGTATATCGGCACCCGTCTACTCAAAGGCCATCGATTTACCTGCTCTTTTTGCGGGTAATTGAAATGCTGCGGAAAACGCAACAGGAAAAGAAAACCCAGGCCAAGGAGAATTCCAATCGCGGGCACCAACCAAAACTCCCCACTGCCCTTTTCGCTCCAGCGGTCCGGCTGACCTTGCAGCGTGAAATGGATTGGATACCGTTCCGGCAAGGATCGATAGCCCATCACCGACAGCGCCGTCATCGCCACCAGCAAAAGAACATGGATGGTGATGAGATCCCGTGGTTTCCGTATTGATACTGTTGTCATTCGGAACGCCTCTTATAGGCTACACTGTATCAATATTGGACATTCAATCCTCCCCACGCCTAGATAGGGCTTGTCGATGAAGCGAAAGTGTCGGGTTTCTCCGCGCGTCGGCACGCACGTCGGAACCCGCCCTACCTCAGATTTCATATTACGGCCTTTTCCAACAAACCCAGATAGACCGGTTGAAAAAGTCGAGAGAACGGTCTTCTCTGGTGACTAGCGTATCTCCTCACGCGCCAAGTTCCTTCCGAGTGGGATGTTTTAACGACCCACCTGTCGTTCGGAGTTCTTCAGAACTCCTCACGGTAGGTGGGGTACGCCAAACCCGCCATATCGATCTTTTTCGACACGCACTCCTCACTCGCCCATGACCTGAATGACCACTTTTCGTTGCCGGGCACGATTGTCAAAATCGAGAAAGACGACCTGCTGCCAGGTGCCCAGGTGTGGACGTTTCTGCGAAAACGAGACGACAAACGAGGTTCCGACCAGGGCTGACCGCAGGTGGGCATAGCCATTGCCGTCCCCCCAGGTGGAGTCATGATGATAGGTCGGACCGCGGGGAACTAACTTTTGCATAACCTCCGGTACATCTTTCTGCAGTCCCGGCTCGTATTCGATGGTTGTCACCCCGGCAGTTGATCCCGTGGTACACACCGTGAGCATGCCGGCGGAAACACCGGATTTATCTATGGCTTCCTGGACGGACCGGGAGAGGTCAACTACGGCCCCGTCCCCCTGTGTATCGAATTTCACCTCGTGGGTGTAAATCATCATCTCCCCCTATAACAGGTACCTTAATTCATTTCATCCCGGTCGACGGGAAACTGCTTTTCTTTGGTACGCGCAAAGAGAAAGCGTTTTATCTTTCGCGTGGTGGTTTTCTCAAATTCCTGTTCCCGCACGATGATTAGTTTCGGGCGCTTATAAGCGGCGATTGTCTCACACAGCCGCCGGATTTCCGCAATGAGCAGCGATTTAATCTCACCACCATCCAATTCTCCGCGATCTTCCCGGATGTATTCCTGATCAGGCACGACTGCACAGGCGATGCGCTCACGCCCGGAGTCCGGGTCTTGATCATTGTAAACCAATGCTTCGAGGATCAAGGGGCTGGCCGCCAAGAGCATCTCGATTTCTTCGGGGTACACATTTTTACCGGCCGGGGTCACCAGCATGTTCTTCTGTCGCCCCACAATGTGAAAATGCCCGTCCTCACTCCGCCAGCCCAGATCGCCGGTTAACAGCCAATCATCGGCGAAGCGTTCTGTGGACTCGTCAGGTCTGTTGAAGTAACCGGGAGTGACCATTTCTCCGCGCGCGGCAATCTCGCCAATGCCCTGCTCGTTTGGTTCATGGATTTTTAACTCTATCCCTGGGAGCGGCGGTCCGATACTATCATACTTGTACAGACCCGGCCGATTGACCGACAGAACCGGTGCTGTTTCGGTAAGTCCATAGCCTTGTAAAATCGGCACGCCGATACAATCCATGAATTCGGCGACATCCGGTGCCAGGGCCGCCCCGCCGGACACTACCAAGCGCAGGTTATTTATCGCGGCTTTCTCCCGCAGAGCGGCAAAGAGCATTTTCCCGGGTCGGAATCCCAGTTTCGTCGTCGAGAGGTACGAAACCGCGAGCATTGATTTGGCGAGGATTCGTTGCGGCGCGGGCAGTTTGTCGATGGCGCGCCGAATGCCGTTCACGACTTTTTCGAAAAGCAACGGGACACCCAGAATGATAGTTGCCTGTGACGCGCGCAAATCTTCGGTAATCTCCCGTGATTTCAATCCACGGGCGTAGGCGATCGACGCTCCAACCGACAGCGGAAAGAGAAAGCCGGCAGTTGACTCAAAGGTGTGATGAATAGGCAGAACGGAGAGAAACCGGTCCTCAGCACGGCAAAGGTTGACCTGCTGAATCGCCTGAACATCAGCGGCAAAATTGCGGTGGGTGAGGACGACACCTTTCGGGGCGGACGTGGTACCGGAGGTAAAGACAATGGCGGCGGTTTGTTGGCCGGTTATCTGCGGAAAAGTTTCCGCTTCCGGATCACCGAGTAATGAATCGGGGATACGTGAGAGCAGGTCGCCGGAGTTTTTCTCCGACACCGGAATCCATATCGGGGACTTTTCCATGTCGGCACATTCTTCCTGCAAGTCTCCCACAACCGAGTCGGAGACAATGGCCACGCGAGGTCGTGCCTCCCGAATGATCGACGCCCACTCATACAATTGCAGACCATTATCCAGCGGAATTGCCACCGCCCCAATTTTGAAGGTTGCCAGGTAACAGAGGCCCCATAACGGTCGATCATTCAACAGCAAGGCCACAGGATCGCCGAATTGAACGCCGCGGGATTGGAGGCCCGCGGCAAGAGCATCTGTAGTATCCCACAACTGGCGGTATGTAATATAGGAAAACGCCGTCCCGTCGCGTACGCCCATCGCGGGGTTGTCCGGCCATGTGTCTACCGAATTGCGCAGTAAGTCCAGGACGCCGGCTGCCGGATCAGGATACGTTGTCGCCTCTACCATAACGCTCGATTAGTATAAGTGCCGGTGTGGCAAGAAGCAAGCGGCGGTTGGACGTGGCGGATTATGGTTAGACCGATGTTTTATGTCCGGCACTGATTCGCTCGACCAGTTTCTGAATACGGGTGCGAATCTGGTCATCGACATCCAGGATGTGGCTGCGGTCATGGTAGGAGACGACATTATACGCGGGCGTAGACTTCAACTCGTCGAGGATTGCAGTGATCGCGACCACGGAATTCTGGATCGTATTCATGGCGTTGGCCACGCGGCCCGCGGGGTCGCCGATGTCCTCTTTTTTCAACAACATGTCGACCAGTTGAGCGTGTCCCATGATGGTCGTGGTCGCATTATTGATATAATGAGAGAAGGTAGCGGAGACGACGCGCATGACTTCGGCGGCGATTTTGTTCCGTTCCTCGGCTGCTTCGTTGCGCACTGACTCGCGCCGGTTGACCAGCAACCCCTCGACATCCTGCAACATTTTGAAGAGGCAGGCATTGGCCTCAGCCAGCACCTCTACCGGTGATCCGATATCAATTTCAAGGTGGTTGGCCAATTCGGCAAGATGGGTGCTGACCCATGAATCGATGTCCGCCAGGTCTTCGTGTTTTACCCCGAGGGCGTTTACCAATTTGTATTTCGCATCCAGCGAGGTGGTATCGGTCATCGGTGCAGGTTCCATGCGATGACGACCCATCAAATTAGCCAAGGCAATGATCTGGGTTAATGGTTCTGATTGGGTACAACCCGGATCGACGACAACCGCGTGGTGGTGTCGGACTGCCTCCACGAGGTGCTCCGGCAATCCCCAATCGGAAAACAAGAATGCCCCGGCATCGGTGTGGTTAATCCCGAAGCGTTCTTCTTCAATTGTCTGCAGATCGGTGTTCGGCCAGGGAGATTGCCATAACTGTTTATAATCAGCGGGGAATATTCCCGCGAGGATGATGAGGCCCATATCGTGAATCAATCCACCGACAAATGCTTCTTCCTGTACCGAATAGTTGGTGCGGGCAGCAATCAGTTGGGCGTAGGCGGCGGTTTCCAGGGCATGACGCCAAAACCGGCGGATGTGATCTCCCATCACCCCCGTGTTCGCACTGAACACATCGTACACGGCAGTGGATAAGGCCAGGCTTTTGACTGCGCGAAAGCCCAGGAGTTTGATGGCCTGATTGACGGTCGAAACTTGTCGCGCCTGACCATAACTGACTGAATTGGCCAGCCGCAGCAATTTAGTGGTCAAGACCGGATCGCTAAGCACCACGCGGGATAAGTCGGAACTGCTGGTGGCGCTCTCATCAGCGATCCTCAAAATCTCTGCCAAGGTCTGCGGCAGGGTATAGACTTTCCAGGCGGATCGTAATTTTGCTCGAACAACATCCGGACTCCAGGCCATAGGGTACCTTTCCGACTTTCGCTGATCCGGTGCTACTGTGAAAGCACAATCAGTCCCTTCACCTGTAGTATCGGCCTTTGCCGGACGGTTCTGGAGGAGAAACCTATGCAGCGGTTGCCATCGTGGATTGGAGCAGCCGCAACGCCACGTCGGTCAAGGTAAAGCGGGAACGGGCCTTATGCAGTGCAGCCTGACCGAGACGTTTTCGTTCTGTCGGATCAATCAATAAAGAGTCCATCGCAGCAGCCAATGCCGCCGCATTATCGGGCCTTACCAGGATACCGTCCTCACCAGACTCGATCAGATCCGGAGTCCCTCCGCCGGTTGTCCCGATGACCGCCAGTCCGGTGGCCATCGCCTCGAGGGTATTGAGTCCGAAAGCCTCTTTTGGCGAGGGATTCACGAAGAGATCAGCCGCATTGAGCCAGGCATGTATGTTTTCCTGAAAACCAGGGAGCAAGACACGATGGGGGTCAGGGCCGGAATTCACAAGGTCTCTGAGCGTTTCGGCAAACCGCTGTTCGGCAGGTGAGGCGGATCCAACAAGGGCCAATCGAGCATTTTCATGCTTGATCGCGATTCGCTGGAAGGCCTGTACCAATTCTTCATGGCCTTTCCCCGGAGTCAAGCGCGCAACATATACAATGAGGGAATCGCTCTCTTTAAGGGATAATTCCCGGCGCAGATCTTCTCGTAACTCCGGCCGTGGGACGAACAGGTTAGGATCGATTCCGGGATACCAGACTGCTGCCTTTGCCGGATCGATTGGGTACGCCTCAACACATCGTTCTGTGATATACCGGGAAACACCCAGCACGCGGTCTACGCCCGCGTAAATCCAGCGGTGAATGAGATCTCCCTTGTGTTTTCCCGGTCCGATGTGTTTGACGAGAACCAGCCGCGCCTTACGACGCCTCCCAAGGAGACGCCGCAATACAAATAGATCACGCGAAAAGTGGCAGATAATGACCTCGGGTTGTGCTTGAGCATATTGCCGGCGAAGCCGCCGCAGCGTTGATCCACCTATTCGATTGGAGAATGGAAGCGGGTGGACATTGTTATCGTCACCATGACGCTGGGCAATCGCCGAATCGGTCGAACAAAACAAATCGGATTGGTGACCCATTGAGTGGAATGTCTGGTGCAGATGAACCGGCAAGGACTCCCGCCCCCCCCAGGCTTTGGACGAGGTTACCTGCCAGATGCGGCGAATATCGCCCCGGGATTGCATGGATGGAACCACCGCTTATGCACGCCGTTGCCGGGTGAGCCGTCGTTGCAGGCGGGCCCGTCGGTGATACAATGCACCGAGACCATTCTCGGATGCCTCAACATCGACCGGTGACAATTCTCGTTCGCGGAGTGTGATTGCTCGGTTGGTTATCTCGAGGGCACGGGGCAGATCTTTGACCCGGTGTTCGTAAAATTTGGCCTGCTCCACCAAGGCGGCGATCGGGTCGGCGTGAGGATGATCGGCCAGCAGGCCAAAGAATCGTTGGGCCTTCATATAATCGCCCCGCCGTTTATGCAGGTAGGCCCAGAGGCGATGACATTCGGCCTCCAGAACCGGCCCGAGGGCAAAGGACGACAACTCCTCCAGGCATTGTTGTGCTCGGTCCCACTCCCGTCGCCGGTAATGGTACTGTGCCAGCGAGAGGAGGTCTTCCGGGTACTGCAATCTGATCTCGGTACCCTGGTCGAAAATCCGCCATAAATAGGATGCATACACTGCCAGGGAGAGCACATCTATGCGATTGTGTTCCAGTACCCGATGGAGACGCGGGGAATGCCCCTGCTGCAAATATTCGAAGTAGACCGACGGCACCTCGGCGCCGGGAAGGTCCTCTTCGCGCGCCATTTTGAGAATCCGCTCTTCCAGTGATACGAGTGTACATTGGGTGATTCGTCGCCGATACAACACCCGCGTCGGTACCAGCAAATCGACATGTGCGTAACTTTCCCGGTCAAACGGCCGACGCCAGAAGCGGAAGCGTGTTTCCAGCAGAGGTAGATCGAAACACAGGCCATTGAAGGTCCACAGCGTGGTCACACCTTGCAGGAACTCCTCAATTCCCTCCAGCATACCACATTCGTCCGCCGGTTCTCGCAAAAAGAATTGTCGAATGACAAAGCCATCCTGGCCTGGCCTCCCGACGGCCACCAGAAAAGCCAAAGTGCCGACTCCGCCGGAAAGACCGGTGGTCTCACAATCCACGAAGGCCCAGGAGCCAGGTGTACTGCCCGCTGCCGCGGCGAGAAACGGCGGGACGTCAGCAGGGAACAAATCGTGGACCCGCCAATGGATATCGAAATCCCCGTACAAGTGGTCGTAGGGATGGATGACATCCCGAATAAGCACGCTGCCGCCGGAGAAATCATGGCGGATTAATCCATCGATGCCCGAGCGTTCACCTCCGATCTGCTGCGGTTTTTTCTGCGGCTGAGCTTGAGCCATCAGTGACCGCAAGCGCGAGAGTTTATCGTTCAGTGATTCCGTCACGGCTGAGAGTCCGTCGCGGCTAACCGTCCGCGTGCTTCCCGCAGAGCGGATTTCTCGAAAAGCGTCATTTCAGGACGAGAAGACTGATATTGGATTAACGCTTTTCCCGCATCCGCGTGACCGACATGGGCCAAGGCCATAATCGCATATCCGCGAATCAGGGATTGATCGTGCGACAAGTATTCGGCGAGGAAAGGAACGATCTTCGGGTTTTCGGAACTCCCTAGTGTCTCCAGGGCCGTTCCCAGATATATACCAGAGAGCGAATCACAATACGAAACGACCGCCTGCATCGGCACCGGATCGTATTGGGTCAAAGCACGCGAGGCAGTTTTGCGCACACCAAAATATGGATCGGCAAGGGCGCGAACGAGTGGTATAATTGCCTGCGAATCGGCAATCCTGCCCAATGCCACCGCGGCTGATTTGCGCACATCTCCCACTTCGTCGCGTTTAAGCAAATAAATCAAATCCTCGGTTGCTCGCGGATCTGCTGCCCGGCCAATCGCCTGGGCAAATTGCGAGCGGACCGGGTAGTAATCGTGGGAAAGAAGCGGCAGGCACGGCAGAGTTGCGCTGGTGTCTTTAATTTGCTCCAGGCAGCGCCCCACGTTCAACAGCACCCATTTGTTATTGCTATCTAGATAGCTGATCAGCGAATCGGTAGCCACCTTGCCCAGTCCGCGGAAAATATCGCTGATGGTCCAGCGTTCCCGTGCATCTCGGGAGGTCAACTTTGAGCACATAACCGGCAGGGCTTTGGCACCGAGGGCAATAATCGAGTCTTTGGACGGTTGCACGACATCGCGGTATTTAATTTCTCCCGACGAGGCCTGGATAAACAATCGTTCGACCAGCTCATTGGCTTCTTCCTGGGAAAGGTCGGAATCGTATTCAATTTTTATCGTATCAACATCGTTTTCTGCTACACAACAATGATTTACAACAAATAGATTTAGTAGCACTTGCAGCGCCACCAACGTGAATAACGCTATAAGTCGCTGCACACCAACCGCATACTCCTTACTTTTGTGTTGTTTGTTTATCATATTGACCCTAATTCACTGATAGCCAATGAGATTATATCTACGTGAGAATCACTGGTCTTCTACCTTTGTGGTGTCGCTATTTTTGTCGACGCCGACGCCCCATTTTGACTCAATAATCCAGATTGATTCATTTTCTCCGTTGCCATCGTACCGATCCGCACCGGATAGATCGAGAAATACGCCGACTGACCCGAAATCGCGGCGGGGGTTACCGTACCCCTGGGTGTTATGAGTGCGCATGACGTAGTACCGATCCTCGCCGAGCAGATCGATCAGGAGGCCGGTGCCGTTGGCCGAACCGGCGCCCTGGGAGAGATCCCAGGCGGTATAGGTGTCGTTGCCGGCCAGATCCAGCATCCAGCCGGTTGCCCGGTCGTGACCGCACCCCTGCATGAGGCCCTTACCGTAGTAGATATCGTTGCCGGAAATATCATACAGGATACCGGCGGACATGTGTGTCGCCGACCCCTGGCCGTACTGAAAGCAGTTGTACGTATCATTTCCTCCGCCATCGTATAACCCACCGAACGCCCACCAGTAACTGCAACCCTGGCCGAAAATGTCACAGGTGTACACATCATTGCCGGCACCATCCAGGAGTAACCCGGCTCCGCCGGAGAAATCCGGCCGCACGCCATAGGAGAATCCCTGAGACAGGGATATATAATGATCAGTATACCGGAGGATATCTTTGTATTTTCCACCGGCGAAGTAGGTGTCGTTGCCGGATTGATCGGCCAGCATACCGACCCCGGCGGCGAAGCCGAATCCTTGTGCATACAGTGCGGATGAATACTGATCGGTTCCAGCGCCATCGAAAAGCATACCCAGGCCGAAGGCTCCGGCCCCCTGACCGAAAGTATCCGAAATGTAGACATCGTTCCCGCGCAGATCGACGAGGAGGCCCCCGCCAAAAAATCCCGAGCCAAGCGCAAAATTCCCCGCCCGATACGCGTCATCCCCTGCAGCATCGAAGAGAAATCCGAAACTGAATAGGCCGGCGGCCAAACCGCGGCCGTCTCGCACGAAATAGGTATCATTACCGGAGAGATCAAAAATATACTGGTGTTGCCCGGGCCGTAACGGCGCTAAATCGTACAGATCATCACCACCCGGATCATAAATGAACCGGTATTCCCCGCGGTATTGATCCGGCCCGGTTGAGCCAAAGGCGAAAATACCCAAATCGGTTTCGACTTCCATCCGGCGCATCTCCTGGTTCTTCTCTGACCGACTTTTCTCCTCCCACTCCATCGCGGCGACACCGGCGGCAATCAACGTGTATGCGGTATTCAGCAGCGTATCCGGCAACGCTCGCCAGTGGATCTCCGCTGACAGATTGGTCGTTCGCGCCGCCCATCGTTCGGATACCCGTTGCAAACTGTCTATTTTCCTGGGAGGATAGAACTCCGCCTCCGCATCTTCTTTGAGCAATTCCGGCAGGGTATCGACCAGAAAAACCGAATCGGCTCCTGTCAAATTGGGTGCGACTAACTCGTAATAGCTTGTTGCCTGCAATTGGCCGCCGCGGCTCAAGGCGGCGATAACCCCTGCCGCAGCGTCGGTCATCTTCCTGCGGGCCTTTTTGATTTCGCGGGGAAACTCGCTATGTTCCCAAATACTGTCAGTCTCGGCGGGGAAAAACGGAACGGTACCGGTCAGTCTTAGCGGTTCCCGGGAGAAGAGATCGGCCGGCGGCCCGATGACTTGGAAATGTAAGGGATTTGCTCCGGCTAATGAATCGAATAATCCGGCAGAGATCCCGGCCAAAAGCGGCTCCATGGCCAGTGGATCCAGCATGACCCTATCGACTACGTCCAGACGGAATGAATCTCGTTCGACATAATCGGTGCGGAGGGCCAGGTCTGACCGGGCGAGCTTAATATACGCCAACGCCGAGTCCAATTCCTGGTAGAAGGTCGAGGTCCTGGGGTCGTTCATCGGCTGGGCAAAGCTCTCGTCGGATCCGTAAAAGAGGCATCCCGCGAGGACACCAAGCAGCAGTACCCGGCAGAGGAACCCGTTCATACTGAGCATTTATGATGTAATTGTGCGACAGTCAATCAATTTGTGAGGTATATTCCTGGATCAGGGTGTTGATTTCGGCAATACGAAACGGTTTGCGGATAACCGCCTGGACGTCAAGCTCTCTCACCTTCTCGGAGTCGACATACTCTCCGATAGCAGTAATGACAAAGATCGGCAAGTCTACGGATTTGTCACGGACGGCTTGGACGATGTCCCAGCCGTTCACTTCCGGCATTCCCAAGTCCGTGATCACGATGTCGAATGACTGCTGGTTGAACGTATCGATTGCCGTTTGTCCATCGTCGCAGGCGACCACCCGATGTCCCTGGAGGCCGAGGATTTCATCTAACATTTTGAGTACATCTGGATTATCATCGACAACAAGTATTTGCAGGGGAGTTGACATCCCGCCCATCCCGGTTCCGACAAATCAGGCGTTTGCAGCGATTTGCCGAATCTGCTCGGCGGCTCGCTCGATCTTGCCTAAGTATGTATGTGTCTTTGCATCCAGGGCGGGATTGTGTTGTCGAATCAGTTCGACTGACCCGTGGACGGTGGTCAAGGGTGTTTTCCAGGACGGCGTGGCTGCGAGCCGGTTGTCGTGACGCGAGTTGGACCGCAGAATGTCCCGTCGTATCGCGTGTTTTACCGCATGCGCAACCGCTGCTAACCGCAAGAATGCCCCATCGGTGGTATTGAATCGGCGACGACCTGGATGTCTCATTTCGCCGCAGAGAACGAATCCCGCCCGGCCAGCCGATAATCGCTCGGGCGCCAGCAGGACGCTCTTGAAGACCCGCGCAGCCTCCTCCTCACTGGAGCTGCGATTGCCCGATTTGGTGTCATCGACAAAAGCGCGGCACGCGGTGTTCCGTTCACGAAGCGCCTGCTCAACTAATTGCCGCCAATTAGGAATCGTGCGTTCAAGACGAAATGCTTCGGCCAGCGGGCGACAGGCGGAATACGACATGGCTTGTGGAACTGGTGAGGTGTCGCTGACTTCGTACCAGAAGACCGCTGTCACGCCCATGACCTTTCTGAGCGTTCGCAAAAACGATTGATGGTCCAGCGATTCTTCATGCTGAAATTCTCGTAATACCGTCAGATACTGACGGGCACGTACAATCTCTGTCCGGTGACTTTGGTGAGCCAACCAGTGGCTGAAGGTGTGAATGGCCATCTCCGCCAACTGTACGTCGGAATGTCCGAAAGAGTGCGATCGTCGCGATGCAAGCACCAACACGCCTAAATCCTCAGTGGCCATATGGAGGGGTATAACAACGCGGGAGCGCAAGCCGCAACGGTACTCCAAGTTGTTGGACGGCTGGGGTAATTCCGCAAGATCATGATCCAGCTGTGGCAGATCAGGAATTTCCACCGATTCCAAGCGCGTTTGGGGAAACTGCCAGGAAATTTTTCTCGGTGAGTCGATAATTCCACTGATCGTCACTTGCTCGGGCCCGGATGCACCGTGATGAGTAACTGACAGATAATCGAACGGAATCAGCTGGTGCAGCACGGTGAGGAGTTGTTGAGCGCCTTGCTCCAGATCAGTACAAGATTCGAGGAGATCCTGCAGCCGCCGTCCTACCTGCCAACCCGCGGCACGTAGATCGGGTGTTGCGTCTGTGAGCAATCGTGCTGCAGCCAGGTTGATAATTTTGCGGACCTGATCCAGTGTCCGCCGGTTGAGCCGGCCAGCAGTGCCGCCAATGAGTAGCAGACAGGCCACCATCCGTTCATTTTTGACAATCGGCAAGGCATAAGCGGGTGAGCCGGCTACCGTTAGGTGGGCATGTCGTTGTCCGGCAATAAGATGGGTGATGTCGTGGTCAGATAACGCCAGCTGTCGAGGGGGTTCGTGCTTGTCGGGATTTGATACGCTGCTTGCCAGGCGCGTCAATACCCCTGGCTGCTCAGAGGCGACATACACGGCGTACCCCCGGTTAGCGAGACGCGTTGCCAGATGTTCCCCAACTTTGATGAGCATCTGATGGTAGGTAGTCGTAGAGGATGAGAGGTCAATAATGGTCTCCACCAGCAATGACCGGCGCGACCGATACAGCGCCCAGGCAATGCCAGAAAACAGGATGAGTATCAATCCGATAATCAGCACTGCCAGGATTGGCAGATTGAGCCAGAGCGGTGGGGCCAAGGTGCTGGGGGACGGCATTCCGCAGACAGTAACCGGAACCCCCCACAGGAGAGAAACTACCACCCACCGCAGAACTACGCGATGTATTGCCTTGCCAAAAATGGGCGAAAAAATCATGAACCTTCCCTGGTCTCTCTAGTCTTACCCCCTAAGCATTCTATAATTCATATCGGCGCTGTCGGAAATTTGTCTACCCTGGCAGCTTCCGGCACCTAATCTCGCCGGATTGCCGGATTCCGGGATTGGGATGGGATTCTCGGGAATATCGACAACATGGTCCGGTAGAGAAAATGTCAAAACGGACTGAACAAATATGGCGGCGGGCAGTTTTTCCTATTTCTTTTTGCAGGAAAATATCACATAATGGCTGAATGATTTACGCAAAATCGCAGGGAGGATGTTGCATGCATAGGCAGAAACATTCGGTAGGACTTTTCTTGGTCATACTGGCCACGGTGGGCGTTGTATCAATCGGTTTAATGGGTTGTGATGATAACGGTGGCATACAAAATCAGCCGCCCGTTTTCACTCAACTCGCGGATCAATCCGTAACTGAAGGTCAGAGCTTGACTTTCCAAATAATTGCCGATGACCCCGATAATGACGCAATTGGACTTGGGGTACAGAATCAGCCGGCCAATTCGCGATTCGTCGATAATGGCGATGGCACGGGGGATTTCACGTTCAGTCCCAATTTTGCGCAGAAGGGCAGCTATCAGCCGGTCTTCGTGGCCTCAGATGGGAATATGCAGACAATGGATACGGTCTCGATTGAGGTTGTAGACGAGAGCTTTATCCATCATTCCGGGATCATCAGCGCTGATGAGACCTGGTCTGCCGGCGATTCACCCCACTTGGTGGCAGGTGATATCGAGGTGCAGGACGGGGCCATGCTGACGATCGAGAATATTACGGTATATTTCGTTGCCGGCAAGCGACTCCGTGTAGGCTATAACGGACCGGGCGGCCTGCAAGCATCAAATGTAACTTTCACGCCGGTCAACGAGAATCCAACTCCAGGAGCATGGGACGGCATCAGCTTTGCCGCCCAGACTCTTTCCGCCTCATCGCTTGATAACTGCGTGATTGAATATGGCGGCGGAAACAGCTTCGGCAATATCTTTGTCAGTGATGGCGCGGTATCGATAACCGATTGTACCATTCGCCACTCGGAGACCGACGGAGTACACTTTGTCGGTGAAGGGCACGCGGTTGATTTCTCCGGGAATGTTATTGAGTCCAATTCTCGGTACCCCGCAACCATACCGGCCAATTACCTGGGCGGGCTGAAGGGATCGAGCTTGCTCGGCAATTCACGGGATACCATCCTGATCGTGGGCGATCATGTTTCCCAGGACTCCGAGTGGGATACCCTGGGGGTACCATTGCGCATTTCCCGGCGATTTGAGGTTCGCGACGAGGCAACACTGTCAATCGTTCCCGGCCTGGTCCTCACGTTTGATGGAGGCACCGGAATTGATGTCGGCCTGACATCCCCCGGTCACCTGCAGGCCAACGGGACCAGTGACAAGCCTATTCGGCTGCTACCGAATGTTGGTTCTCCGACGCCGGGTGACTGGGAGGGGTTAACGTTCGGTCCCTTCGCCGGCCCGACGAACGCACTGGATTACTGTGAAATTTCGTACGCTGCAGAGTCAAACGATGCGGCTGTTATTGTTGTGGATTCCGAGGTTTCCATTACCAATTCGACGATATCCTTCAGCAATCTCTATGGGGTCCAATTCCAGGGAGCTGGTCATTTTTCAACATTCTCCGGGAACACCGTCAGCGATTGCGGCAGTTTTCCCGTGATTATTCCCTGCCACTTTGCCGGCAATTTCACAGGGGACAATACGTACACCGACAACGGGTCCCAGTACATCGGGCTCACTGCCGGTACGGTCACTGATATGCAAACGTGGCTTAACTTGAGTGTCCCGTACATGATCCGCGGCGATGTTGCGGTCGATAATAACGGTCAACTCACGATTGCCGGCGGCGCCACCCTGCTATTTTTAGAGTCGTTTGGCATAACCGTCGGGCAGAATGAGCCGGCCACGTTGATCGCAGACGGGACGGAATCCCTGATCACGTTCACCACTTCTTCAGAACCAACCACCTGGGTCGGGATCCAGTTCATGAGTAATACAACCGACAATTCGCTGCTGGATAACTGCCTGATCGATTACGCCGGCAATTCGAATTCGGCAGCCATTGTTCTCGAGGATTGCCAAGTCAATATTCATCAGAATACGATCCAAAACGGCGCCGGTGACGGTGTTCGTTTTGTCGGAACCGCCTACGCTCTTGACTTTGAGGACAATGTCATCACCGACAACGGTGGAGCTCCGATCACAGTTGACGCAAATTCGGTCGGCCTGATTCCGCCCAATAACGATTACAGCGGCAATGAGACTGACGCGTTTCGTATTGGTGGCTCTCAGCTTACGTCGGATGCCACCTGGGCAAATCCTGGTATTCCGTTCATTGTCGAGAACATGATTTCCATTGAGCCGGGCGTGACACTAACCCTGAACCCGGGGCTGGCGTTGCGGTTCGGATTGACCGCCGGGTTTACTGTGCAACAGAATGCGGCGATAGTTGCCGACGGGTCCCAGGAAACGATAAGCTTCACTCCGGATAGCAGAGATTGGCCTGGATTGGTTTTCCTGACCAATGCCTCGGAATCCTCACTGTTGAAATCCTGCCGGATTGAAGACGCCGGCAAATATGATGAAATAAACCTTACGCGGAGTGAGTATCCGGGCAGTGTGTATTTGCAAAATTGCCATATCACCATTGCGGACTGTGACATTCTGGGCAGCGGGGAATACGGCATTTTTCTGCAAGGAAGTGCGTACGTGGATGGATTCAGCGGCAACACTATTCAGGGAGAGGGGCCACCAGTGCGCACTGATGCCTCAACGGTTCAGCGCCTCACCCCCGGAAACACCTTAAGTAGTGATGATGAAGATCTCGTTGTGGTCGAAATCGGGGGTGATGCAACCATTGAGGATGATGCCGAGCGTATCGGTCGAGTTCGCAGCGACGCCGCCTGGTCGGATATCGGCATCCCGTACTACATTGTCGATAGTATCTGGGTCGGAAGCGGCGCCACCTTGACGTTAAACCCCGGTATCGAGATCCAGGTCCAAACGCGTCGCAGTATCACTGTCGGCGGCCACATTGGCGAAGGGACATTGGTCGCCATCGGCACTCCTGATCAACAGATCGAGATCACGCCGGCCGGATTTCCGTGGGGCGCCCTCACGTTAGTCGGGTCGGCGAATGATAACTCGACCCTCGAGTATTGTTACCTGAACGATGGTGGACGTAACCGCTGCGGCATGCTCAAAATCGTCGATTGCTCCCCGACGGTACAGAACAACGACTTCGGGCAAACCCACACCAACTCGTGCAAAATCTGCCTTAGTGGTGAGACAACGCTTGATCCTGAGACGTTGCGAAATGAGAACACCTTCAGCAGCGATGACGACGGAGCGGATGTCTGCAGTCAATAACTCAGCATCGCTGTTTTGAGATGAGACAGTTGAAGGCGCCCTCCGGGGCGCCTTTTCCTTGCCCTTCACGGCGAATCGTCTTCCCCGGCCCATTGTCAATAAAATTGAATCACCAACTATTCACTTGAATCTGCAGGAACAAATGAATAATGTACCAAATTGCCCGAATTCCGGGGGGCGTATCCGGCTGTGGAATGGGCAAGTAACGTTATATGCAGCAATAAAATAAGGTTTTGGTCATAGTAAGGAGCGCGTATGAAAATCCATGAATATCAGGCACGCGACATCTTTCGCAGCTTCGGTATGCCCGTACCCGCCGGTGAGGTCTGTGAAACGGCCGACGCGGTGCGCGATGTCGCCGTCCGCATCGGTAAACCGGTTGTGGTGAAAGCCCAAGTGCATGTCGGGGGGCGCGGCAAAGCAGGAGGCGTAAAACTCGCAGATTCCCCGGATACTGCCCGGGAGGCCGGGGCAGCCATCCTCGGCATGGACATCAAGGGCTTAACCGTCAAGAAAGTGTTGGTCGCAGAGGCAGTGGATATTGCCGCCGAGGCGTATATCGGCGCGATTGTGGACCGGCAGGCCAAAGGTATTACCCTTATGTCCTCTCCTGCAGGAGGCATTGATATCGAAGAGGTCGCTCGCGAAACACCGGAGAAGATTTTCAAGCTGACGGTCGATCCCTTGCTGGGCATTAACATGTACCAGGCTCGTCAGCTCGCGTATTTTGTATACTCCGACAAGAATATCGCCAATCAAGCCGCGAAGATCATTATGCAACTCTATGAGGCATTTGTGGCCAGCGATTGTTCTTTGGCGGAGGTCAATCCTCTGGTGGTGACCCCGGACGATGCAGTCCTCGCCATCGATGCCAAGATCAACATCGACGATAACGCACTCTACCGTCACTCGGATATTGCGGCCTTGCGCGATATGGATGCGGAGGTCCCGGAAGAGGTTTTGGCGCGAGAGAAAGGTCTTTCCTTTGTCAAGCTGGACGGCAATATCGGCTGCTGCGTCAACGGCGCCGGCCTGGCCATGGCCACAATGGATTTGGTGAAGAAGTTTGGTGGCGAGCCGGCGAACTTCCTCGACATCGGAGGATCGAGTAACCCGGAAAAAGTCGTAACGGCGATGCGGATCATCACCAAGGATCCCAATGTCAAGGCCATCCTGTTTAATATCTTTGGCGGCATCACCCGGTGTGATGACGTGGCCAATGGGATTAAGGCGGCCCTGGAGGAATTTCGGCCGCAAGTTCCGATTACGGTGCGGCTGACCGGAACGAATGAACGGGAAGGGCGAGAAATCTTGGAGTCGATTGGCATCGACGCGAAGTCACTGATGGTCGACGCAGTGCAGGCGTCCATCGCGTCCGCAGGTGTTAACCCCGAAGTTCCCTCGGATACGCTGGTGTAAGGAGGCGATCATGAGCATTCTCATTGATAAGAAAACACGCGTCGTCGTCCAGGGTATTACCGGGCGGGACGGATCATTCCACACGCGTCAGATGGCGGAATACGGGACCAACGTTGTGGCCGGGGTGACGCCGGGCAAAGGCGGGGAAAATCTTGATGGCATTCCCATCTACAATACAGTGGCCGAGGCGGTGCAGGAACGCGGCGCGAATACGTCGGTAATTTACGTTCCCGTGAAATTCGCCGTGGATGCCATATACGAGGCTGCGGATGCGGGATGTCAATTGATTGTATGTATTACCGAAGGTATCCCGACCATTGATATGGGAAAGATCTACCGGTACCTGAAAACCAAAGGTGTCCGACTGGTCGGGCCGAATTGCCCCGGCCTAATCACGCCCGGTGTCTGCAAGGTCGGTATCATGCCCGGCCCGATTGTCCAGAAAGGCAATGTGGGGCTGGTGTCGCGCTCAGGCACGCTGACGTATGAAGTCGTGCATAATTTAACACTGCGAGGTATTGGCCAATCGACCTGCATCGGCATCGGCGGCGATCCCATCATCGGCACGAATTTCATCGACTGCCTGGAAATGTTCGAAGCCGACAAAAACACCAAGGCGATCGTGCTGATTGGCGAAATCGGCGGGACCGATGAAGAGGAAGCGGCGCAGTATATCAAGAAGCAGGTGACCAAACCCGTGGTTGGCTTTATCGCCGGCCGTACGGCCCCTCCGGGGAAACGGATGGGACACGCCGGAGCAATCATTGCCGGTGGTTCCGGGACCGCCGCAGAGAAAATCCGGGCTTTCCGCGCCGTCGGGGTGGAAGTTGCCGAAACCCCGGCCGAGGTCGCGGAAATCATCGAATGCGAACTGCAAAAAGTCGCAGAGAAGAAAAAGAGCCCCGCGAAGGGCCCAAAAATCGTTCCCGTCTCGCGCAGAAAACCGGCCAAGAAAGCCGCAAAATCCCGAACAAAGCGGGCCGCCAAGAAAGCAGCGAAAAAATCCACGGCCCGGAGAAAGACCACCCGTAGGCGGACCGCAAAAAAAGCTGCCGCCAAAAGGCGGGTTGCTAAAAAGCGGGTAGCGAAGAAAAAGGCTGCGAAGAAGAAGGCCACCCGGAAAAAAGTCGCCAAGAAGAAGACGACCAGACGGAAAGTCGCAAAGAAACGAGCGACCAAAAAGAGAACGACGAAAAGGAAAACTGTCAAGAAAAAGACAACTAAGCGCACCACGAAGAAAAAAACCAAACGCGCCGGCAGCAAGAAGAAAACGAGCAGAAAGAAACCCGCCAAGAAAAGGACGAGGAAACGCAATAAGTAACGAGGCGTGATGGAACAAACGTTGCTGATCGTGAAACCAGACGCCACCGCGCGACGGTTGACCGGTGAGATTATTTGTCGCGTGGAGCGTTCGGGCTTCACGCTGCTGCAAATCATGTGCGACCGTCTCACCCCGGAACGCGCCCGGCGGTTTTACGCGGTTCATGAAGGCAAACCGTTTCTTGATTCCTTGTGTGCGTTTATGGCCTCCGGTCCCATTGTGCCAATGGTCCTGGAAAAGGACCAGGCAATCATGGACCTGCGCACCCTGATCGGCGCCACTGATCCCGGCCAGGCGGCTTGCGGGACGTTGCGGTACGAAATCGGTCAGGACGTGCAACGAAATTCCGTGCATGCATCCGACTCCCCGGAATCGGCGGCGTTTGAGATACCATTCTTTTTCGGCGAGTAAAGCCGGCAGTGTTCAGGGAATTCGGAGTTACCGATTATGGAACTGCATCTTCCGTTTAGCACCGCAGTTGAACGGATTGCAGTGCCGGATTCACTCCCGGCCGATCGCATCGGCCGCACAGCGGGTGATGATACGCCCGCTGAAGATATCCTGCGGCGAGCGCTTGCTTCTCCCCTACAATCGTCGTCTCTCGCTGACTTCTGTCGCGCGGCGGCTGATCTGTTGGTCGTTATCAACGACACAACGCGTTCCACCCCCACCGGTCTTATTCTCGCGGCAATTCAGGAGATTTTACCACCCCCCGAGAGGGTGCACATCATAGTAGCAACCGGGCTCCATCGAGCGCCGACAGAGGAAGAATACCAGCTTTTGCTTGGCGATGCCTACGACCGGTGGCGGGGGCGGACGATTGCGCACGATGGGTGGGCGGTGGACGAACTGGTGGAGGTCGACGGGGGCAGTTCACCGGTTTTGGTTCATCCCGCGCTGAAGGCGGCCCGGCACATTTTAGTCATCACTTCGGTTGAACCGCATTTTTTCGCCGGGTATACGGGAGGACGGAAGTCGTTCCTGCCGGGTCTGGCGGGGTACCCCAGTGTGGAGGAATCGCACGCCCACGCCGTTTCCGAAGAAGCGCAGCCGTTGCGCATCGCCGGGAATCCGGTGCGAGAGTTTATCAGCGGTAACACTGATTTCCTGCGGGGCAAAGCTATCTTCAGCATTCAAGTCGTCCTGGACCGTTTTGACAAAATTGTATTTGCGGCTGCCGGAGATGTGGACGAGAGCTTTACAGCCGCTTGCGTAGCCGCACGTTCATTCTATACTATGAGTGTCAGTCGCCGGTATGATATTGTGGTGGCACTGGTTCGACCCCCGTTGGACCTCAATTTGTACCAGACGGAGAAAGCGTGGGAGCATGCGCGGTACGCGGTAAATCAAGGAGGTATTGCCCTGTGTGCATCAGCCTGTCCTCAGGGAATCGGTTCACGCTTCTACGAGCGCCTCATTTCGGCCTATCCGGATCAGTCGCAGTGGCTGCAACTGGCCGACCAGCCATACGAAATGGGAGCGCACAAGCTGGTCCGCACCGCGCGGATGCGTGCACACGCAGAGCTCTGGCTCGTTTCCACCCTGGAGCATAATTTGGTACGCCAGTACGGGTATGAGCCGAAGGAATCGCTACAGTCGGCAATGACAGAGGCAGTGGCGCTGAAAGGAGATGACGCTACGACGTTAATAATTGACGATGCAGCATTGACAGTTCCGATACTCGAGAATAAGTAACAATTGGCATACACGTTTGTGGAGGAAAGACAAATGCGCAAAAAAATCACCGTAGTAGGCGCCGGACATGTGGGCGAAACCACCGCCCATTTGCTGGCAGAGGCAAACCTCGGAAATATCGTGATGGTCGATGTGGTCGAGGATATGCCACAGGGAAAGGGGTTGGATCAGTCCCAGGCGGGTCCGGTTCGCGGCTATGACGTCTTTGTACAGGGCACGAATGACTACGCCGACACCAAAGATTCCGATCTGGTCATCATTACCGCCGGCATGGCGCGCAAGCCGGGGATGTCGCGTGAAGACCTGTTTACGTCCAACCAGAAGATCATGGACGCGGTCCTCGATGGTATCCTGCCACACAATCCGAACACGAAATTGCTGGTGGTCACCAACCCGCTGGATATCATGACCTACCATGCGTTCAAGAAATCCGGCTTCCCGCAAGAGCGCGTATTTGGCCAGGCCGGGATTCTGGATTCGACTCGCTTCCGGTGTTTTATCGCGATGGAGCTGGGAATATCCATGCGCGACGTGCAGGCGATGGTGCTGGGCGGCCACGGCGATACGATGGTCCCGCTGCCGGCTTACACGACCGTTGCCGGGATCCCGGTTACGGAGTTGATCAAGAAGGATCGTCTCGATGAAATCGTGGCCCGGACACGCGGCGGCGGCGGCGAAATCGTCAAACTGCTCAAGACCGGCTCGGCATATTGGGCGCCGGCGGCATCAAGTGTGCAGATGGCCGACGCGGTCCTGAACGACTGCAAACGGGTTCTCCCCTGCTCGGCCTATCTGACCGGCCAGTATGGTATCGACGATATCTATATCGGTGTACCAATTACGCTGGGCGGCGGCGGTGTCGAGAAGATCTGGGAACTGGATTTGTCTGATGAAGACAAAGGCCTGCTGCAGAAATCTGCGGAAACCTACAAAGAACATCTGAAAATCCTCGGTTACAATTAAACCGATTCAACTGGCTGCTCAACGGGGTGAGACGAGACCGTCTCACCCCGTTTTCTCTTGTGGTCGGCATTTGTGGGCGGCACCCGCCGCGGCAGGCCGGTCTGCCCCGGCGATCGGATTTAGCAAAATCCCCCAGCGGTGTCATCCCGGACTTGATCCGTGATCCATTTTGGTGCGTGGCCCTGACTTGTCCGCCTATGGCGGATCTGAGGGGGATCGAATTCGGCAACACTGTGCGTGGCCCTGATCTGAGGGAGATCGAATTCGGCAACACCGTGCGTGGCCCTGGAATTTATTAACGCTCAAACAGGTTAAAGACCGGTCGCGCACGCCATAATAGAGGCCCAAGTCGCATTAACCATCAATGGTGGACCTGAAATTCCGTTAATTCGTGCACGTCGTGTGAATCAAATGTCCCAAGAGAATCAGCATTAGCATCCGTGACAGCAATGTCATAGAATATATATTCCCGCTTGGTGATGCCAATCGGGCATAGATAATCGTAACCTTCAATATCAGCATCCCATGATTGGTCATCATTGATATCCCAGAACCAGCGGATGACATGGCATTGAAATGTCCCCGCTGGTACTGAAACTGTCTCCAGGCCAGTGATTTGCCTCGCCATATCCCAGACCGACCCGTCTTCCTTCTTGCGGTAATACCATTGTTCACCGACGGTCAACGGATAGGCCAGAATACGCACCGGCACGTCCTCAATAACGGTATCCGAGACGGTCTTCGCGAAACGTACCTGCCAGTCCCGTATGTAGTAATCATGCAGCTGCTTGAGAGAAGAAAACCTCCGTCCCCCGAAATGAAAGGAACAGCCTTCACTGTTTGCGATTTTAGGCGGTCCGGTCCATCCGCCGCAGCTGTAACCGAGCAAATAGAACCCGTCCTCTCTATTGACCCGGAAATCGACAAAAGAGTTGCCGGAGCGTCCCTCTTGCCACTCACCCTCGAACGGGCTAGCCTGAATGGTATCGTATAATGTGATTTCACTTTTAATCTCCACGGTGCTGGAGCCGTACACGGTATCTTGCACAAAAGGCTCTGCACCTGCACTACTGGCATTAGCGAAATAAAACATTCTCTCATACGACCAGGAATTATGTTCGGTGATTGGAAAGACATACGTCTGATCAGTCTGAAATTCCCATGACTCCGATGGGATTGTGTCACCACCCGCCTCAATTGCGGTGACTCGCCATGAATACGTTGTGTTCGCATTCAATGGCCCAACAGCACAAAAAGTGTCCGATACTTCTGAGGAAACCATCGGCAATGGACTAGTTGTGCCCAAATAGACGTTAAATGAGGCCGAGTCAGAGATCGCATTTTGGTACGACCATTGTAAGGTTATCAATAGCGGAATTTCATGCGCTCCCGGCGTGGGGCACGCATAGACAATACGAGGTATATCGTTACCAGGCGATCCCGTCGGATTAACATCCTCCTCTCCGCAGCTAAACACTAAGGCACACATCCCTACGGTCAACGTCAGTCGAAACCAACCCGCTACGCCATAGATGCGCATACGGCACCTCCCATTCTATTGAGCATTTCATACAACTTAATCATCGGCTTTGAAATATCAAAACGTATTCTTCCAGTTCGGCCGGGTGCCCCAGCCGCTTCCAATGAGATTTGATCAATTATCCTTTGTCGAAACCACGTCCGCAAGCGGACTCAGGGGTTTCGACCTACGTGCCCCCTCCCCACCCCAAAATGGATCCCGGATCGAGTCCGGGATGACACCGCCGTATACGGCGGGTTTCTCACGCTCGCGGAAGGATTCTGCCAAATCTAACGCCCTTAGAACCCTACTCTCCGGGATCGCTGGTCGCGCTCCCTCAGTGTGTAGGGTGGGTGCTTTGCCCCCACCCTACCGAACTCTTTGCACTCCCTCAGATCCGCCATAGGCGGACAAGTCAGGGCCACGCATATAACGTTCCCCAGCAGCGTGTGAAACCCGGACAGATGTCCGGGCCACCCAAGCCGACCTGTCACCCCCGCGTAGGCGGGGGTCTAAGGTGGGTGCAGAGCACCTACCTTACGCGTCAGCCCAAGGGCTGACACGCACGTGACCGAGCAACGACTTCCCCGGTCCGACGTATTTTATGACAGCTTTCTCTGCAAGAGGCTTTGCCTCATGGGATTAGTTCCCCATATTATCAGGTTTTGAACCGGCCAATAAACGGTTTAATATATTTCGGAGGGCAGCATGGCTGTGAAATTCAAGAAAGTAACGCCGCCGGCGGACGGCACACCGATCACGCTGAAAGATGGCAAGCTGAAGTTTCCGGATGATCCGATCATTCCGGTGATCGAAGGCGATGGCATCGGGCGCGACATCATGAAAGCCACACGCCGGGTCATCGACGCCGCGGTTGAAAAAGCCTACCGCGGTAAGAAGCGCATTGCCTGGATGGAGATTTACGCCGGTGAATCGGCAATGCCGGTGTACGGTGAGGTATTGCCCGAGGAGACAATGAAAGCCATCAAAACCTACTATGTTGCGCTCAAAGGTCCCCTGACGACGCCGGTCGGCGGCGGATATCGCAGCCTGAATGTAACGATGCGGCAGGTAATGAACCTCTATGCCTGCGTGCGGCCGGTCCGGTATTTCCAGGGCGTTCCCGCACCGGTGAAACGTCCGGAAAATATGGACGTGGTGATTTTTCGGGAAAACACTGAAGACGTCTACGCGGGGATTGAATGGCGCAAAGGAACCAAGGACGCCCGCAAACTCATTAAAGTGCTAAAAGAAGAGTTCGGGGTCAAAGTCCGGTCCGACTCCGGGGTCGGCATAAAGCCGATATCGGTGACGGGTACGCAGCGACTGGTCCGCAAGGCGATCAATTACGCCATCTCGCACATGCGTGAGTCGGTGACCCTCGTGCACAAAGGCAATATCATGAAATTCACGGAAGGCGCGTTCCGTGACTGGGGATACGATGTAGCCAAAAAGGAATTCCCGACTAAGACCATCACGGAAGATGATTTGTGGTCGAAATACAAAGGGAAAGCACCCAAAGGCAAGATTATCATTAAGGACCGTATCGCCGATTCCATGCTTCAGCAAATCCTCACGCGCACCGCTGAATACGATGTGATTGCGACGCCGAATCTCAACGGTGACTATATCTCGGATGCGTGCGCCGCACAGGTAGGCGGTTTGGGGATGGCCCCCGGAGCAAATATGGGCGACTATGTGGCGTTATTTGAGGCCACTCATGGCACTGCCCCGAAATATGCGGATAAGGATATGGTGAATCCGGGATCATTGATTCTCTCGGCGGTCATGATGTTGGAATACCTCGGCTGGGATAAGGCCAGGAAGCTGGTCGAACAAGCGTTGGAGCAAACCATTCTCAACAAGACCGTGACCTACGATTTGGAACGTCAAATGGAGGGTGCAACGAAGGTATCCACTTCGCAGTACGCCACCCATATCATTGAGAATATGAATAAGGCATGATTTTGCCGAAAAGAGGTTTGAATTCCTCGACGATTGATCGTACCATAGAGTAATGAGAATATCCCGGCGCGGTTAGTTACCGCGCCGGTTTTGCAAACCTCAACGTAGTACAGGTGAGCCGATGATTTCGACTTCGGACTTTCGGAGAGGGATGAAACTTAAGGTCGACGGCGAGTTGTGGATTATCGTCGACTTTCAGAACGCCCGGACGGCCCAGCGGCGCGCCAAATACACCACCAAACTGAAAAACATTAAGACCGGGGCCGTCATCGAGAAAATGTTCCCATCGGGCGAAACATTTGAAGAGCCGGATTTCGAAGACCGCAAAATGCAGTATCTGTACACCGACGGCACGGACTGGCACTTCATGGATTCGACAACGTTCGAACAATTCGCCATCCCCAAGGAGAAATTGGGGGGAGCCGAAGATTTCTTCATGGAAAATGAGGAATATAAAATTCTGTTCTTCGAAGGTGAAGCGATCGATGTCGATCTGCCGGCGTCGGTGGTCCTGAAAGTGGTGGAGGCGGAACCGGCGGTCAAAGGCGATACGGTGTCCAATATTACCAAAGGCGCCACGGTCGAGACCGGGTTGGAGGTCAAGGTCCCCCCGTTTATCAAAGAGGGTGACACCATAAAGATCGATACCCGGACAAAAGAGTACATCGAACGGGTGAATCTCTAAGCGCTGCCTGCGTCGGAATATCGACGGCCTCAGACCACCGGTTGGGGTCGTTTTTTTATTGTATTATTCTATCGATAAGGCATTACTGCCATTATGAAGCCGATCCGCAAGAAGCCGCAACCGACAGATTCCCCGGACCTGTTTACCAATCCGGACAAGCCTGACCGTGCGGCATCGATGAGCCGGATCGGTACCGATGAATCGGGTAAGGGGGACTATTTCGGGCCACTGGTGACTGCCGCCGTGTGGGTTCCTCCGGAGCAAGAATCTGGGTTGCTCAGACTGGGTGTGCGCGATTCCAAGAAGATAACCGATAAACGGGCAACGGCGCTGGCGGCGGAGATCAAGGCTCAGGCGCGTCACGCAATTGTCGTCGTCGGACCGGAGAAGTACAATCAGCTCTATGAAAAAATCGGCAACCTCAACCGCCTGCTCGCCTGGACCCATGCGCGCGCGATTGAGAATATCCTGGAGACGGTGCACTGTGACACGGTGATCGCCGATAAGTTCGGCGATGAAAAATATATCATTTCGGCACTCATGAAAAAAGGGCGAGCCGTGAGATTGGTGCAACTGGTTCGCGCCGAAAGCGATCTCGCGGTTGCAGCGGCGTCCATCGTGGCGCGGGCGGAGTTTTTGCGACGACTCGACCTACTCAGCCGCAGCATCAGGGTGAAACTCCATAAAGGCGCATCCCCGGCAGTCGATCAGATTGGTCGACATCTGGTTGCCGATCAGGGTGTGGATGTATTGAAGAAAGTTGCTAAGTGGCATTTCAAAAATACCAAGAAGATTTTAGGCGCATGATCCAGGAACGGGTGCAGGGGATTGTCGAGGATCACCGGTCCGGCGCCACAACCCTCGGCCTGCGAACGTTGCGCATCACCCAGGCTATCGCGGGGCGGGAGGATTTATCGGCGCGAGATCGGCAATCACTCACCAGACAATTGTTCAAAGATGTCATTACCGCTCATCCCCAGATGGGTATTTTGCGGTATTTGCAGGACGTCATGTTGCATCCCGAAGAGGAGGATCAGCCAGGGGTGCGTGATCTCCGCAGAAATATTATCAGACACCGGGAAGACAATGCTAAGGCCTTTGCCCGGCATTGCAAGAGAAAATGTTCCATACTCACCATTTCCTATTCCAGCGCGGTCCAGGCCGCGTTGATGGCGGCTCGCAAAAAACGGATCAATGTCATTGTTCCGGAATCACGGCCCAAAAATGAAGGACGCTCGCTGGCGAGTGAACTTGCCAAAAATGGAATCAACACCACACTAATTGTCGATGCGGCGATGGGCTTGCACATCGAAAACGTTGACTACGTCTTGCTGGGTTGTGATAGTATCACTCGCGAGAGATTCGTCAATAAAATCGGCAGTTTGCCGGTAGCCTTATTGGCGAAACAAGCGGGTAAACCGGTATACGTCTTTGTCGATCCCTATCGAATCGTTCAAGATGAGCGCGGTTTGCGGCGACAACAGCAACACTTACCCGCAGAAGTTACCCGCGCCGATCATGAGTATGAGATTGACAATCGCTATTTCGATTTCATCCCGAATACGTTGATTACGCATTGCGTCTATCGCGGAAAATTACAGGAGCCGAGTAAACTCTTCAGCTCGTGAGTTCGCGGTGATACTCCGAGGCCAATTGTAATAATGCTTCGCGGGTGTTGCGTTCGGGATCGTCCAGAACGAGTTCCAGCAGGTGATTGAGGATTTTGCCGATTATTGGACCTGGCGGCACTTGGAGATGGTCCATCAGATCGTTGCCGTCGATAGCCAGATCCCGTAGCCCAAACGGTCGTTTGCGACTGATCTCTTCTCGAATTCGCGCCTCGAGTTCATCCACATCGTCGGTTGTTCCACCTCTCCCCTGCGCGACGACGTCTGCCCGGCGCAAATCTAACAGATCAAAGATCAGGTCGGCCCCTAAGCGGCGGATCAGCCGCCGGACACCTTTGTCGGTGACATCAGTGGTGAACATGTGACGATCAACCAGCAGGCTGACATCCCGGATAAATTCATTGGCGTAACGCAGCCGGCGCAACACTTGGCGTGCCGTGGTAGCGCCCCTTTTCTCGTGTCCGTAAAACGTCGCCCTATCTCCCTCAACGACCCGGGCCTGTGGCTTATTAATATCGTGCAGCAAGGCAGCCCAGCGGACCCGCAGCCGGGCCGGGGCGGCATCAACGGTGCGGATCGTATGCTCGAACACGTCATAGGCGTGAAAAGGGCCGGGTTGATCGACATCAACGCAGGCGGCAAGTTCCGGCAAGACAACTTCCAGCATACCGAGTTCCTGCATCAGGCGAAAACCGTTGGAGGGCTGTTCTGCTTTGAGTAGTAGCTTATTCAATTCCTCCGCGATTCGCTCTGCCGACACCGACGTTAAGCGCTGAACATGTCGTTGAAGAGCCGCGGCAGTGTTTTCTTCCAGAGAAAAATTAAAACGCGCAGCGAACTGGACAGCCCGTAATATGCGCAGCGGGTCCTCCCGGAATGCCCGCTCATTGATGTACCGAATCAGCTTCTGTTCAATATCTTTTTGGCCACCGGTGGGGTCGATAAGCTCGTCGGTTCCTACCCGGCGCGCCAGCGCATTGATGGTAAAATCCCGCCTGATTAAATCATCTTCAATCGAACAGGTATGATCGAATTCGACGGCGAAATCCCGATGGCCGACGCCGGTGGAGAATTCCTTGCGCGGGAGGGCAACGTCATAGGTGACACTCTTTGAATCAGGAGGATGCGGCGGCGTAAATTTGATCACGCCAAATGATCTGCCCACTAGATCGACTCGGCCAAATCGCTGCAGTTCGCGGCGTAGATCCTCCAGCGGGATGCCCGTAATCACATAATCCTGGTCCTTGCTGTACACCGGCAAACCCAACAAACGGTCGCGCACCTGCCCGCCGACTTCGTACACCGCACCGAGCTCATTGAGTCGCCGCAGCCAGGTTGGCAGTTTTTTCTCTTCCGCTTCATTCATTAGTATTGCAAAAAACTTCAATGTCCCGGTCAGGACAAGAACTTCCGGTACACTAGCTGATCGGGGAATAGGCTTGGTGGTTTTAAACTAAAGCTACTCGCGCGTGATCCGGGTACCGCATTCACCGTGCAAGGCTTCGGCCGCTCGATTGATCGAGGTAATCAGCACTTCGTCTCCCCCGCCGCGCAGGAACGTGAGCGCCGCTTCAATTTTTGGGCCCATTGAACCGGGCGGGAAATGCCCGTCCTGGTAAAAGCGTTCGGCTTCGGCCAGGGAAATGCGCTTCAGGTCTTGTTGTTTGGGCGTGTCGTAATGAATTGCCACATGGGTGACGTCGGTAAGGATAACAAAAAGAGACGCGCCAATTTGTTTGGCCAGCACGGCTGAGGCGCGGTCCTTGTCAATGACGGCATCAAGCCCTTCGTAGGAGCCATCCTCTTCCACGTACACGGGAATGCCACCCCCACCAGCGGCGATCACGATATATCCTTGCTGAACCAGGGAAGCGATAGCATCCGCCTCCACGATTGAGAGTGGCATCGGTGAGGGCACGACGCGCCGCCAGCCACGGGCACTGTGCCTTTTGACTGACCAGCCCCGTTCCTGTTCAAACCGTCGTGCCTCATCCTCAGCGTAGAACTGGCCAACGTACTTGGAAGGGTTTTTGACGGACGGATCATTGCGGTCAACGATGACCTGGGTGACAATGGTCAATACCTGGCGGTCAATCTGATCAGCATGCAGCCGGTTTTGCAGGGATTGTCCAATCATATAGCCCATGCCGCCTTCCGTATCCGCGACACAGATGCCCAACGGCAGGATGGGGGCTTTCCCACGGGAGAGTTCCACCCGCAGCAATGCATTACCCACCTGCGGACCGTTGCCGTGGGTTATCGCGAGATTGTAGCCCTGTTTGAGGAGCGGAATAATTGCGGCGAGCGAATCGCGCGTATGCCGGAATTGATTGGCAATGGTGTCCGGCTCATCAGGCCGGGTGATGGCGTTGCCACCCAACGCCACCACCGCTGTTTTCGCCGTGTTCATCGATTATTTCTTTTTGCCAATCCCGGAGAGGATGTCTGCCAAATCTGGTTTGCCGATTTCCTGCAATTCGTAGCGTACCCGGACCGATGGCCGCTTAATCTTGCAAATCTGCCGGAGGTCAATCGGCGTACCAATCACGACACTGTCACAGGGCGTGGCGTTGATTGTGGCTTCGAGGTCTTTCACCTGCTTGTCACCATAGCCCATTGCCGGCAGTAATCCCTCGACATGGGGGTACTTTTTAAAGGTATCGGCAATTGTTCCCTTGGCATACGGTTTCGGATCGACAATTTCCGCCGCACCGAAATTCTCCGCCGCGACGACGCCGGCGCCATATTGCATTTCACCGTGGGTCAGGGTGGGGCCGTCCTCCACCACCAAGACCTTCTTTCCCTTGATGACTTTCGGGTCTTCCACGGTAATGGGTGAGGCGGCCTCGATGACGATGGCAGTCGGATTGACTGCTTGAATATTACTCCGCACTTCGAGGATACCTTCCGGCTCTGCCGTGACCACTTTGTTGATCACCACCACATCCGCCATCCGCAGATTTGTCTCCCCCGGGTAATAACGCAATTCGTGACCCGGTCGATGCGGATCGGCGACCGTGATATACACATCCGGCAGATAGAACGACGTGTCGTTATTGCCCCCATCCCAAACAATCACGTCGGCCTCTTTTTCCGCCTCTTTCAGGATCATCCCATAATCGACGCCGGCGTACACAATATTACCGGCCCGAATATGCGGCTCGTACTCCTCGCGCTCTTCAATAGTACATTTGTGTTTGTCGAGGTCGGCCAGTTCGGCAAAGCGTTGACAGGCCTGCTTGGCCAGGTTGCCGTACGGCATCGGATGACGGATGGCGGCGACTTTTAGTCCCTGATTACGTAATACCTCGCAGACACGCCGCGTGGTCTGGCTCTTCCCACTTCCGGTGCGGACCGCACAGATCGAGACCACGGGACGCTTGGACTTAAGCATGGTCTGTTTTGGACCGAGCAGGACAAAGTCCGCCCCCATGTTCTGGACCCGGGAGGCCTGATGCATGACATACTCGTGCGTCACGTCGGAATAGGCAAAGACCACCTGATCAACTTCATGTTTCGCAATCAAGACTTCGAGGTCTTCTTCCGGCTTAATCGGGATTCCTTTGGGATACCGCTTCCCGGCCAGGGCGGCGGGGTACTTGCGACCAGCTATATCGGGAATCTGGGTCGCGGTAAAGGCAACGACTTCGAATGAACGGTTATTGCGATACACGCAGTTGAAATTGTGAAAGTCGCGGCCTGCCGCGCCCATAATGATCACTTTTTTCGGCATTACTAGACTCCTTTTCTGACGGAACCGATTTCAGCAAACGAATGGGTCGTAAGGTAAACCGCACACTTAGATACAGGAAGCCAGCCACATCAGGATAATGAGGATCTCTGTCGGGCGGCCATGTACGGAACAATTATCCATAGACGATTAGCGTCCTCCCGTCTCGTCCTCATCTCAACCGGACAGGAGCATTCACGAGTTCATTCAAGTCATCTGACTCATACTACAGATGAGCCATTATTGGTTGTCAATCTGCGCTCGCTGGATCGTGCCCGAGAAATCGATGTACACGGATTTCCATTCAGAGAACACGTCCAACGCGGCGTTGCCGGCCTCCCGATGCCCATTACCGGTATTCTTCGTCCCGCCGAATGGCAAGTGCACCTCGGCGCCAATTGTCGGCGCGTTGACGTAAAAGATCCCCGTGTAGACGTCCCGCATTGCCGTAAAGGCTTTGTTGATATCTTGCGTATAGATCGATGCGGACAAGCCATATACAACGTCGTTACACACATCAATAGCCTGCTTGAATCCATTGACCGGGATTAACGCCGCCACCGGACCGAAGATCTCTTCCTGGGCGATGCGCATTTTTCTGTCGACGTCACCGAAAATGGTCGGTTCGTGGAAATGTCCGTGCCGGCAATTTCCCCGATTCTTGGGCTTGCCGCCAAGGAGGAGTTTTGCCCCATCGACTTTCTGGCCGATTTGGATGTATTCCATCACTGTCTGCAACTGGGACTCCGAGACGGACGGCCCCATGTCGATTTTCTCATCGAGGCCATTCCCCACTTTGAGCTTTTTGGCACGAGCAACAAGGCGATTGACAAATTTGCGGTAGATTTTCTTATCCAGGATGATCCGGGAGGTCGCGGTACACCGCTGACCAGTAGTTCCGAATGCGCCCCACAAGCATCCGTCAACTGCCAGGTCCAGATTGGCATCATCCAGGATGATAATGGCGTTCTTGCCACCCATCTCCAGATGGCAATGCTTGAAATAAGGGGCACAGGCCTCGGAGACCCGGCGACCGACTTCGGTCGATCCAGTGAACGATACGACGTGTACATCTTTGTGTGTCATCAACGGTTCACCGACTTCACTCCCGCTGCCGGTGACCATATTGACCACGCCCGGAGGTAGACCGCACTCCTTGCAGATGTTCATAAAGTGAATGGCCGAGAGCGGTGTATAGGTGGCTGGTTTCCAGACACACGTATTTCCGAGAACCAGCGCGGGAATCATCTTCCAGGATGCAATCGCCAACGGGAAATTCCAGGGTGTAATAATGCCGCACACACCGAGCGGCTGGCGCACCGACATCATGAATTTATCCTGCAACTCTGACGGCGTGGTCTGGCCAAACTGGCGACGACCCTCCCCTGCCATGTAGTAGGTCATGTCGATGACTTCCTGCACATCGCCACGTGTTTCGTCGATGATTTTACCCATTTCACGGGTCATATCCTGCGCCAAGCGTTCCTTCTCAGCCCAGACTCGGTCGGCAATTCTGAAAAGGATTTCCGCGCGCTTGGGAGCGGGTACCAGGCGCCAGGTCTTGTAGGCGCGCTTGGCTGCGGCCACTGCCGCGTTGACATCAGTTTTATCCGATTTCTGAAAACGGCCCAGGAGCTCGCGGGTATCCGCAGGATTAATATTTTCGAATGTCTTGCCGGTTTTCGACGACACCCATTCACCGTTAATGAAATTCTTGTACGTTTTTACTCGTTTCGCCATTACCCTGCCTCTCCTGTTTTCCGATGTGACCTCCGGCCCGACCTCACGCTTGAAAACACAGAATGTAGACGCGAAGTCGTTATCTGTAAAGGAGATTCTGACAAAATGCCGGTGCAGGTGCTAGACGGCTTTCTGCAACCAGCGACGTCTGAGGAATACAATAGTAAACAGCAACGAGCCACCGATGGAAGCCGCAGTAAACGACCACCATACCCCTTCCGGTCCAAAGTTAAGCACCCGTGTTAAGAGAAATACCCCGGGGACCTGCAACCCCCACATATACGTCACCCCGACAGTCATCAACGGTACGGTATGGCCCGATCCGGTGAACACCCCCTCGAAGATGATGTAGGCGCCAATAAACGGGAGACTGATCGCGGCGATGCGGAAGAAGTTGATGCCGATAGCAATTTCCGGTTGGGTGGAGAAAAATACGGCAATTAATTGCCTGGCCAAGAATGCCGTGGCAATTCCCAGCACGACCATAGTTCCAGTGCCCAGGCCCAATCCTTTCCAGGCGGTTTGCCAGGCCCGATCGAATTTACGCGCGCCCATATTCTGGCCGATTAAGGCGCCGAGACCCAATTCAAGTCCGACACAGAGCATAATTCCCAGATGCAAAAACTGCATCCCCGCTCCGTAGACGGCGACCGCCGGCGGGCCAAACACCGCCAGCATAGGCAGGATTACCGAACGTCCCAACGAGTCCGAAATCGACGTTGCCCCCGCGGGCAGGCCGATCTTGAGCATTTCCCACATGGTCCTAACGTGGATTGCCGCCTTTGGGCGAAACGAAAACTGCACATTCAGTTGCCCGGTATAAAACAACACAATGCCAAAGACAACGGTAATGGTGTACGAGATAACCGAAGCCGCCCCCGCGCCGGTAACACCCCATGCCGGGAATATCCACCATCCGAAAATGAAGAACGGATCGAGAACCATGTTGAGTGCCGCGGAGCCCACCATGATGGACATTGCCGTATTGGGATGCCCGATGCCGCGCAACGCGGTGTAAATCGTCCAGGTCGAAAAATTGGTCATTAAGCCGAGGAACAACACCCGTCCGTACGGGATACACAATGCGGCCACCTCCCCCCGCGCGCCGAGGAGATGAACTATTTGCGGGGTGGTGCAGTAACCAATGATCCCGAACAGGGCACCGAGGATCCATTTGAGTAGGAGCGCCTCTTTAATGGCGACTTCGGTCCGGGGCAGGTCATTCTCACCGTAGCGGCGGCTGATGATGGCTACAGACCCCGTACCGGCAATCATATTGACCGAGGAGATGACCCAGTAGTAGGCATTGAAAAAGGTGACCGCAGCAACGGCAATCGATCCCAGTCGCGAAACCCAGAACATATCGGCGATATGATAGATATTCCCGGCGGCGAACCCGATGGCCGAGGGGAAGCCCATGCGGATAATATTTGCCAGCACGTTGCCCTCGGTATAATTTCGGGAAGGTTTTCTCGGGATCTCTGCCATCATTGCACTCCAACCAAGGGCAGAATATAGCGAATCGCAAAGCAATGGCCGAGCAAGTGGCGGGGTGGTTCTGTCAGAAACGAAGTGGAGCGTTAGAGAAGAATGGACTTGCCGTCCTCGGCAAATACCAACGTACCAGGGAAATCACGAAAGGCCGAGGTAATACTGTCCAGATCGAGATTGGGGCCTAGGTGAGTGATGGCCACTTTCTCGGCGCGCAGGTTGCAGGCATAATCTGCAATCTCCTGGGGATCGATATGGGTGGTCTCAATCAGCAGCAGGGCCAATTCCGGTACCCGCGGGAGATCAGAAACTGCCGCGAAATCGGCACTGTACAAGATGCGCTTTTCCCCGACATCACAGAGAAACGAATAACTTTCGCCCCGGTTCGAATTCTCAGCCATCCACGGCTCTCCCAGCAATTTCGTGAGATGCGTATTGGAGTGCGGTCGGATAACGACGTGGTTTTGTACGACTTTCCGGCCGTCGGCCAGCGGTTCAAAGGTGATGGAGAAGGGAAATCGTTCAAGAAACAAATACTCCAGGCGGAGATACGCCTTAAACCCGTCAATTGCCTCAGCCGGCAGGTACACACGCAGCGGGCGCGTGCGCTCTACCAGATATAATTGCTGGAGGAAAAAGGGCAGGCCACAAATATGATCCGGGTGGGTATGGGAAATAACAATCGTGTCGAGGGACTCATACGACTTCCCGGCCCGGAGAAATGATCGAGTAACGCCGTCACCGCAATCGAAGAGAATGGTCGCGGATGATGTTTCCAAGAGATGTCCTGATGATGCCCGTTCAGCGGAAGCCTCTCCCCCGCCGGAACCAAGAATTGTCCAGGTACCTACTGCGCTCATCCGACCTCCGCTTTTGCAATACTATTCGTCAATTACCCGCAATACGGTTCGCGCTGCCGTTTCCATATCTTCGATGGTAACATCCAGATGCGCCACTGCCCGAATCCGCGTGGCGCCAAACGGCACCAACCAGACGCCGTCATCATGCAGCCGGTGATACACCTGCATGACGTCTTTACCGGTGCGAGCAAGATCGATGACAATGATATTTGTGGGTGGTGGGTCGGGAAGGATTGCGAGTTGATCATGCTCCCCGACGATTTCGGCGAATCGCTGTGCTTTAACGTGATCTTCCGCCAGCTTCGGCAGGTGGTGTTCCAACGCGTAGATGCCGGCAGCAGCGAGAATCCCCACTTGCCGCATCCCGCCGCCGAACATTTTGCGTGTCCGCCGCGCCTCGGTGATAAAGTCCCGGGAGCCAGTGATAATCGATCCAACCGGCGCCCCCAGCGCTTTGGACAAGCAGCTCATCACTGAATCGGCGGTCGCCGCGTAATCGGCCAACGGAACCCCCGTTGCGGCTGACGCATTCCACAGCCGTGCGCCATCAAGATGAACCACCAAGCCACGATCGTGTGCGGCGTCGGATATTTCTTGCATGGCCTCCAAGGGTATAACCGCACCACCCCCCCGGTTATGGGTATTTTCCAGGCAAACAACCCGCGTTCGGGCACAATGAATGTCATCAATCCGGATTGCCGCCAGCATATCCTCCGTGCGCATGATACTGTCCGGACACGAAATCATTTGCATCTGCAAACCCGAGAACGCCGCGGCCGTCCCGACCTCATAACACGCGATATGTGATTCATAATCGAGTATGATTTCATTCCCCGGCGAGGTCCAGGTGTTCAGGCAAATTTGGTTTCCCATGGTTCCGGAAGGGACGAATAACGCAGCCTCTTTGCCGAACAGCTCCGCCGTTAGAGCTTCCAGCCGTTGCACAGTGGGGTCGCTCTCGAAGACATCATCACCGACGACCGCTTCGGCAATTGCCTGGCGCATGCCGGCGGTAGGTTTGGTGACGGTGTCGGAACGCAGGTCAATCATTGGCATCTCCATCTTGTATCAAAACCATTGCGGGGCGAAGTGTAAAAACAAACCACTGATTAAGGGAACGGACAAATTATCGTTGACGTACCCCGAGCTAAGTTCGGTGACGGTGGCCAGGGCGGCGGCGGCGATTCCCCAACCCAGTGGAATTGTCGGCAAGACTATTACCCATAGTGTGGCCACACTAAAAAACGCCAATGACCCCTCTAACGATTTCTCCCCGATCCGCAGCCGTCCCCAGCGACGTCCGACGAGGGCAGCGGCCGTATCACCCAGCACAATAAATCCCATGGCCGCCGCGGCGACCGGAACTGAAAACGCAATGCGGCAATACAACCCGGCAAGGACAACATAGGTCGCCCCGGTAACGTTATTCTTTTCTTTGGGGCGGATCACCGAACCGATTAACGGCCGCAGGACACCATATGCCGGCGACCGGGCGAGCCGCAGGATGTCGATGAACAGGATAATGAGGAAAATCCCGGTTAGCAGGCCTACCGCCCAGGCATATGGAACAATGAAATAGCCCAGCGGAATGAGCATCCCCAGCAGATGGATTGCCTTCCGTTGCAGTTCCGCCTGGTACGGAAGATCCCGTTCCGACCCGTCATCCGTCATGGATTCTACTTACTCTGCGGGGTCCGCGCCAAACTCAGCGGCGACCGCCGCCACGACGTCCTCATGTATTTCAATTGTATGACGGGAAAGGATACGTTCGCGCCATTGTTGGTGCTGATCCCGTCGATGCTGGAGTATCAACGCCTTTCTCGCCTGGTTCCGCAGCAGCCGTTCACTGGGCAACGGGGCTTGATCAACCAATCTAATCACATGATATCCCCAGTCGGTATGAATCGGATCAGAGATTTGTCCGACATCGAGTTCCACCGCCGCGGCAAAGACCTTCGACGATATATCATTTGCCGAAACCCATCCCAGATCATAGGTCATACCAAGCAACGAGGAATCTCCCCGAAAATATTCTTGAGCCAGCATCGCGAAATCCTCTCCGTTGCGCAAGCGTTTCACGACCTGTCTGGCTGTGCCCAACGATTCCAGTACAATCTGTTGCAGATGAAAAGGCCGGTCCGGGTAAAGGGTCGCTCGATGCTCTACGATATAGTCATCAATGTCTTGTTTCGAAGGAGCATAATGGACATCTTTTGACGACATTCGTAACCGGTTTTTGACGGTCTCTCGCCAATGAGCGGCGCGGGCACTGTCGACCATTGATTTGGACAAAAAGCCATATTCTTCCAAGGTTCTCCACTGGGCGAGAAAGCGATGCATTTCCTGAATCAGTTCCCGGCGGTCAGCCACTTTATCTTCAATTGGATCCCGTTCATGCATCAACTTCTGCGCCCGAAGTCGGTACTGTCCGCCAAAGATCGTATCTGTTTCGTTGGAAAACGCCACGGGAAGATCCCGGGGAATTGCATCCGGCGGCCGGTAGAGTAAGGAATCCACAATAGTCAAGGTCGATGCTTCGAGGATACTATCGTTGAACGCCTCCAACCAAGTGTTCATCCGCTCATCCGCTAGTTTTTCCGCGATTTGGCGGACCGTGGCTTCATCCAGATTAAAAGTATCACCTGGTTCATACCGGCCGTTGATCCGTACAATAAACCAGCCGCCGTGGCTGGGAAACGGCGGCATGATTTGCCCTACCGGAAAGGAGAACACCGAATCGAGCCAGGGGGTGACATCTGTTGGGTCATATGTGCGCCAGCCTATCCGTCCGCCATTGGCTCGCGTATAATGATCCTGGGAGTAGTACCGGGCCAGAGTATCGAAGTTTTCTCCTGCCATCAGCCGACGATACAAATCATTGATGATCGACTCCGCGGATTTCCACTTGTACTCCTCAGGCATTTCCCGCATCCCCGGATCGCGCAGGTCCTCCCGGATGGCAATATGCTGAGGATTGACGGTGACCTGTTTAACCAGAAACTGCTCCGGATGGTCTTGCCAATATTGCACAACATCGTTGGGCGTTGGGTGTATGTCCGGCAGGACACGGGCGCCATAATATCTTCGCAGGGCCGATTGCCGGAGGCGAGAATGGAATGCCAGACGAAACCCATAGTCGCGTCCGGAGTCGGTATTGTCGGCTTCGATTATCATCACCCGTTCGAGAATGAGACTATCGAGAATTTCCTGGACGAATTCCCGGTCCACCGGGTGACTGAGATGGCGTTCGGCAGTTACTTGCACGGCGTGTTCCAACTCGGCGGCAGAGATACTGCGATCATCCACGCTGGCAACAACAGCCGAAGGGGTGGACTCGTCGGCGAATACCGGACCGCTTACCAGCACCGGCGCCCAGCAAAGTAGCAGAAATAATCCGATGAGGAGAAATTGTTGTCGCGGTATCATCTGCAAAAAGATCACTCCCTCTATCTCACCTGCGGTCAGAAGGTACGGCATCCTCGATCAGGATGCAACTAAGCCGGTTATATGCGAAACGCAACAAGAAGATCAACAAAAAGTAGGAAGATATGACGAGCATCTAGCGGAGGCGGTACGCCAGAGACAGACGATAGGTAGTGTCGAACTCGTCATGGTCCAGAAACGCGGCGTCAATATCAAATTGCCAGACCCGCACCCCCAGACCGGCGGTGACCTTGCCGATGTCCGATCCCAGCCGCCCGAATACGATATCCCGATACCCCACCTCCACACCGGCATGGAGATCGGCCGAAACCGCCCCGGCCCACAATTGACTGCCGCCGCGGCGGTTTTCAAAATACGTCTCCGCCTGCAGGGCAGCCGTGACACTCCAATCCCGGTAAGGGAAACGGAACTCCCCACCGAGATCGGCGTGCGGTACGATGGTTTCGGTTGTCCCGGTATTATATGAGAGATAGGTACCACTGGCATCAGCGAGCTTAACGGCCAGCGTTGCCCGGGAATGGATCAGCCATTGTGCCCCCACGTCCAGGCCCAGTCCGTAGGCGTCCGCCGAGGCCACGGAGCGATAAATGAATTTCCCGGTGACCCCAAGATGCACTTTCGGCCGTATGGCATACCCGACACTTACAGCCGCCTGATAGTCGCCATGATTCTCCGTGCGCAGGACATAGGGGCGGTCTGTCGTGCTGTCGATTGCAGTAATGTGTATTCCACCTCCGCCCAAATAGTAGAACAGTCCACCGATTGCGAAGCTTCGGGCTTCGGTGCTGGGCCAGACCACGGCGGCCACGTCATGGTTAAGCAGTGCGCCGAACGTCTCCGCGTGCATAGCTGCGATTTGGGGGGTGGTGACCGAAGCCAGGGCTGCGGGGTTCCAGTAGGGCGCAGTGGCGTCTCCCGGTGCCGCCACGAACGCGGCACCGCGCCCGAGCGGCCGGGCGCCGAATCCCAAATTAAACGGCTCGCCGGCATACTTGGTCGCTGCCGCATCGGGAATCCCGCCCCAATACAGCAAGGCGAACAGCGCTACCATAAACGATGTCCGTCGGTACATCGGTTTAGCCCTCACACGTCATCCTTATACGCACTTGGCCGAAAAATAATCCCGGGGCTGGTGGGCACAAGCGGAATCTGGCTGAAGCGGGTGGAACGGAAATGCCGGTTTTCGAGCCAGGATATTCAACTCGTGGAAGGTCCCTTGGCCAGGAGCGCTTCAATGGTCGGTACGTAGAACCGGCGTGGGCGGAAGCCGGTGTGGCGTTCCACAATGACACCATCACGATCGATTATAAATGAGACCGGAATCCCGCGGAAATTGCCGTATTTCTGTACAACTTCCTCGTTGCCGATTGCGGTAGGATAGGTAATTTCCATTTTGTCGACAAATTTCTCTACTACCGGCCTCCCACCGGCATCCAGCGAAACGCCGATTACCACGAAATCCTGATCCCGATATTCTTCGTACAGCGCCTTTAAATGCGGTATCGTGCGCCGGCACGGGACGCACCAGGTTGCCCAGAAATCCAACAGAATGACCGAGCCTTTATAGTCAGACAACCGCAAGGTGCCGCCCTCCGTGCGCGGAATTTCAAAATCCGCGGCAATCGGTCCGCGGGACTTCGACAGAGTATCAGGGTACGTAGTGTCGGCAGCAAGCGCCTGGAGGCGTTCCAATTTGGAGGTGCGCGATTCTGCCGACTCGCCTGAGTCATTTTGTGAGCAACCAAACAGAAGACCCCCCACCACAAAGGATAGGCGGATCAATTTAAAAACAGACAAACGCATGCGTATCTACCTCTGATTACCGGGAGAAAACCAATAGAAAAAGCTACCGCTGCTCTTTTATCCGAGAGGGGGGCAGGGAAACTCGGACAAAGTGCGGAAAACAACGGTAGCCCTTTATTCTCTGCCTTACATTTCACCGCTATGTTATCCACATCCGTTGAAATTGTCAATCGAATTTTGCGCAGATATTTATCCCGGCGAAAAACTAACACAAGTTACGATATAATTTAACATTAGCGATTCCACGAATAAAAGGCGTGCAAGCTCCGCACGAACCCGCCTTGAATGAAAACATTGGGTGAATTTCGTATTTCTATGTGTATCAATCGGTTCAGAGTTTTCCACTTTTTTTCAACTGGATAAACTTGTCAAAACTCTTGTTCTTGAAATGCTCTTCCCCGACAAACTGTACCAAGCTGAGAAAATCCTCAGCATTCCGATATCCTGGCACTTTGAACAGAGCCTTGCCTTCTGGGCTAAGGAAAAAGTATGTCGGATAACCTGTTGCCTTATAAACACCTACCGCCAATTGCCTCTCAGTTAGCTTCACATCCTGATGTACCACCGTATCCGGCGCTTCAGCGTTTACTTTAACTGCCACCATATTATCATTAAGGAATTCAACGACTTCCGGGTCTTTGAACGTTGATCGATCCATACGCTTGCACCAACCGCACCACGTGGTATAGAAGTCGATAAGGACGTACTTACCTTCTTCTTGCGCCTTTTCCAAACCGGTCGTGTAATTCAACCACTGGATTTCGTTGGTCTTCCTGGCGGTTTTCTCCGAGGTGGCTTTGACGGGATCGGCCTGTATGCCGGTGGGGCAGATGATAACTGACAAGACCACCAGGCTGCCCAAGAGACTAATTGCCCGTAAACGCTTTTTCATTGCAACACTCCCAGTTGTAATTCTGATCACGTCATCGCCTCTTTTTACGCGCGAATGTAATTAAGCCTTTGTACAATACACCGCTTCAGCCCCCAAAAGTTCCCGCAGTTCGTCGACTGGTTCTCGATCCGATCCGGCGCGCAGTTGCCGGGCGCGAGCGATGATCGTTCGGCCGTTTTTATGATAATGAAAAAAGACAAATCCCCGCCCCTCTGGAAACTTGCCCAACACCTGCCCAATTTCGCTCAAAATATGCGCTGTCGTTGTCTCCTCATTCAAATGAATATGGAGATCCAAGTCGATGTCTTTACGGATATCGGCCAGCCGGTCGGCTTGCTGCAAAATAAGTTTCGGACGTTCATCTTCCCTGGCTGAGATTGCCCCGCTGAGCAACACCGGAGCCTCGACTGTCAAGATATCACGGAAGCGGGCATAGGGATCCGAAAAGCAGATCACGTCGACCGTTCCGCCATAATCCTCCAACGTCAAAAACGCCATCAGGTTGCCCTTTTTGTCCATTGAAGTTTTAACCGATTGGACGATTCCTCCCAACAAGACGTCAGAGCCGTCCGGGAGAGATTCCAACTGATCGGTACTCGTGTTTGCGAACAAGTGGATTTCATCGGCATATTTGTCGAGCGGATTACCGCTGGCGTAAAATCCGAGATAGGCCTTTTCCCGCGACATTGCCTCCTGTTCCGACCAGGGGGGCACATCTTCCAGTTGTGGCTCCGGCATGCTGCCCTCCCCGCTGCCGAACAATGAATGCTGACCGGAGAACCGATCGGCTTGCTTTGCTTGCCCCCATTTGATGATCTTTTCCAGATTCTCCAGTAACAAGGCGCGATGCTGTCCCAGGCCGTCGAAAACGCCCGCGGCGATCAGCGACTCTAGTGCTCGTCGATTGACCGCCCGGAGATCGACCCGACTCACGAAATCGAAGATCGTCTCGAATGGTCCGTCCTCCTCGCGGGCGGCGACAATTTTGTCCACTACGTTGTGTCCGACGTTCTTGACCGCCCCCATCCCGAAACGGATCGCTTGGTTGTCGACTGAGAAATTGGTGCCGGAAGAATTGATATCCGGGGGCAACACTTGGATTGATAAGCGCTGACATTCGCGACGGAGGACATTAATGCGGTCGGTATTGTCAATTTCGGAGGTCATCAGCGCGGCCATGAACTCCACCGGGTAATGAACCTTGAGATAAGCAGTCTGGTAGGCCAGGATTGCATAACAGGTCGAGTGTGATTTATTGAAACCGTAGCGGGCGAAGGTGGCCATGAATTCGAAAATCTCGCGCGCATCCTCCGCCGGAATTTCGTTTGCCTGGCAGCCCTCGACAAACTCGTCCGCCATTTTGGCCATGATTTCGACTTTCTTTTTCCCCATCGCCTTGCGCAGGATGTCCGCTTTAGCGAGGGAAAATCCGGCCAGTTCGGCGGCGACTTTCATGACCTGGTCTTGAAAGACGATTACCCCGTAGGTCTCTTTGAGAACTGGTTCAAGTTTGGGATGTGGATAGGTGACCTCTTCCCGGCCATGTTTCCGATCAATATAGGTGTCGATCATGTTGGCATCGAGCGGTCCCGGCCGATACAGCGCATTCATAGCTATCAGGTCGCTGAGACGTTCCGGGTGCAATTTCCGCAGGTAATCGCGCATCCCCGACGATTCAAACTGGAACACCCCCACCGTTTCCGCAGAAGCGAATGACTCGTAGGTCGGTTGGTCGTCGAACGGGAATTCATCCGGATCTAACTCCCGCCCGCGATTTTCCCGGATCAGGGTTATCGTATCATCGATGACAGTCAATGTCCGCAGGCCGAGAAAATCCATCTTGAGCAGACCGATTTTCTCGACACTATTCATGTCAAACTGGGTGGTGATTTCGTCTTTGTTGGACTTAAACAGCGGGACATAATCATCCAGGCGGCCGGGGGCAATGACCACGCCAGCGGCATGGGTTGAGGCGTGACGGGTCAGGCCTTCCAGATTCTTCGAGATCGAAATCAGCTTTCCGACATGTTCCTCGGACTCGGCGAGCTCTTTTAATTCCGGTTTGCGTTTGAGCGCTTTTTCCAGGGTCATGTCCAGCTCAAACGGAATCATTTTGGCGATGCGGTCGACCTCGGCATAGGAAATGCCCAGCACCCGGCCCACATCACGCACCACCCCGCGGGCGGCCATAGTGCCGAAAGTGATGATCTGACAGACCGACTCAGAACTATATTTCTCGATGACGTACTTGATGATTTCATCTCGTCCACGATCACTGAAGTCGATGTCGATGTCGGGCATGGAAATGCGTTCGGGATTGAGGAATCGCTCGAAGAGCAAGCCATACGCGAGCGGGTCGACGTTGGTAATTCCCAGTGCATAGGAGACCAGGGAGCCGGCAGCGGAACCGCGACCCGGCCCGACGGGGATTTTGCACGAGCGTGCGTAGTCAATGAAATCCTTGGTGATGAGGAAATACCCAGGGAAGCCCATGTTGTTAATGACTTGCAGTTCATAATTAAGACGTTCATCAACCTCCGAGCTGATCGACTCGTACCGGTCGTGCAATCCGTTCCGGGCAAGGTCGGCCAGGTATTCTCCGGGGTCATCAAATCCTTCGGGCAACGGATAACTGGGTAAGAGATAGTCGCCCCAATTCAATTCGAGACGGCAGCTTTCCGCGATCTTTATGGTATTTTCGATAGCCTCGGGAACGTCTGCGAAAAGCTCGGTCATCTCCTCGGGAGATTTGAAATAAAGTTGATCGGTCCCGTAGCGCATGCGATCGGTGTCGTCAATTTTCTTGCCGGTCTGGATACACAACAGCGCATCGTGCGCTTCGGCGTGTTCGCGGTGGAGGTAATGGCAGTCGTTCGTTCCCACCAGCCCAATATTCAGCTTCCGGGCTAAGTCGATCAGTTGGGGACGAATCGTATCTTCCGATTCCAAGCCATGGTCTTGTATTTCGACATAGAAATGATCGGGGCCGAAGAGTTCCAGATACTTTCGCGCCGCCTGTTCGGCGGCCTCGGGGTTTTCACGCCCCAGATGCCAGGCGAGCTCTCCCTTAGCGCAAGCAGAGGTGACAATTAATCCGTCATGGTATTCCTCCAGCAATTCGAAATCGATCCGCGGGCGATGATAAAATCCCTCCAGATAGGCGTTTGAGGATAACTTAAGCAGGTTGCGATATCCGGCGAGGTTTTTGGCCAATACCAGTAAGTGATAGCCGGAATCAGGTTTGCCGGAGATACGTTCTTTGTGTTTCCGCGATTCCGGCGCGACATACATTTCACAGCCGATGATCGGAATGATACCCGCGGCGCGACACGTGGTATAAAAATCTACCGCCCCGAAAAGATTGCCGTGATCGGTCAAGGCCAGCGCCGGCATGTTGTACTCGGCGGCCCGACGCACCATCTGGTCGATCCGGCAGGCGCCATCGAGGAGTGAAAATTGACTGTGGTTATGGAGATGGACGAAATCCGCGTGTTTTTTCACTGGCGTAACCCTCCGCGCCGCATACACCAGAATTTACAATACACCAAGCCGGCCGCAAAACCCGCCACATGGGCCACGTAGGCGATTCCGCCGGTGCCGCCGCCGGCCAGCGTCGGCAAACTACTAAATAATTGCAGGACAAACCACAGTCCGAGGAAGAAAACCGCCGGCAGCCAAACCAGCCGGATGAAGAAAAATATCCAGAGAATCGTCAACACCCGCGCGCGTGGATACGCGACAATGTACATCCCCAATAGGCCGGCTACCGCTCCGGACGCGCCGACCAACGGCACCTGGGAACTAGGATTGATTACCACAAACGCCAGCGCCGCCAGCACACCGACGGCAAAATAAAAAATGATAAAATGAACCGGCCCGAGTTTGTCCTCTACGTTATTGCCGAAAATCCAAAGGTAGAGCATGTTGCTGCCCAGATGCAGCCAGCCACCATGGAGAAACATGCTGGTAAACAGGGTCAGTCCATTTGGGACATGGGTATTTGGGGTCAGGGAAGCAAAGTTAGTGATTTCCCACGGCACGACACCGAACTGCCAGATAAAATCCTGGGCATACAGCCCCAATGATTGCTGGTAGAGAAACACTAACACGTTGACGACGATCAACGAGATGGTCAGTACCGGCTTCCGGACTGTGGGGATATCATCCTTGATAGGAAGCATGGCCCTCTTCCGTGTTTTGCCTTTCCAACTCGATTACCACAACCTGTTAACGGTTGTTCTCCAGGCCACGTTTTTGTGCCCTGGTTATTCTACGGTAAAATAACGCAGAAAGAAATCTTCGTGTCCCACCCGATCGCGGGCGAAGATTTCAAGTGTGTGTTTGCCGGGCTTCAGGTTCTCACGTGGACGGGTCCGGCAGACATACGTGTCCGGATCATATTCGGGAATCAGCCACTCACCATCGAGTAAAATCTCAATGTCGGTATCCGATCCAATACCGGATAAATCATCGATAATTAAGAAGGTGATTTCCGGCCGCCGGTCTGAAGTTTTTGATCCTTTGCCGGGACGAACACGGGTAATGCGCGGTTTTAAGGTGTCGGCGATCAGCGCAAATGGCCCCAGCGACCACACCTCGGCCGTCATAAATTGACCTGCCGGGTCCACCTCCCGGTCGAGGAACCGCCACTCATCCTCCAACGGCGCCAGCGCATAGAGGCCGAGGTCATCGACATGTCCGGTCAAATCAGCATAAGAGATACCGATTTTCACCTTATTCAAAAACGGTACCGAAATTGGTTCAAACGCATACAAAAGGGAGGTCGGTCGGGGCGTAAGCTTGGTCGGCGCACCGGTCGGTCGGATACGAAAAAAAGCGGGTTGAGTGAGATCCCCGGCGGCGATTTCCATCCAGGCAGCACCGTCCAGTGAGGTGATCCGTCCGGTGGACCGTGCGGCCAGCGGTGTCAAATCCTCAGGCCAGTGCAAAATCGGCAGTTGGGCCCAATCGACGGCATAGTCCGCCTGGCTAACCAATTTATCATACCTCGGTGTCAGGGGGATCTCTCCCTTGAATGCTTCGCCAAAAAAGTTTCGAATTTGACCCGGGATGATGACCAGTTGCCATCGCTCCGGCAAAGGGCTCGGCGCAAAGAGACGGATTTCGACGGTGCCGTCCTTGTCACTCCATTCTTTCGTTGCCTGATTTACCACCAACCCACCGCGCACGAAATTCCCGACCAGGGGAATACTCTGTTGGCGATTACCACTAAGCGGAGATTCCAGACCGCCGGGAACGGTCACGAAAGATCTTCCTTCCCCATCCCATTGATCATAGGCGGCAAACGTGAGCAATTCACCGGGTTGCAGGGAAGTGGGCAGAATATACCCGACCCGTTCAGCATCCAGGGAGTCTTCCTTCCGCCAGATAATCTCTGTGGAATGGTCCGGATTGCCGGACCGCGATAAAGTCATCGACGTCACATAGCCTTCCCGGTCGGCGACGTCAGCTTCGACGAACCAATTGCCCTGCCGTTGGACCAACTCCACATTGTCCACCGTCGGGGGATGATCGAAGACCAATACCAACTCCAGGACGGCCTGATTACCCGCAGCGTCTGAAATCGAAATCTCCACTTCGTTGGCGCCGGGGGTGATTACGCCATCGTTTCTGGATTCATCGAGGATGCCATCTCCCAAAGCCCAATCATACCACGGCAGGCGATTTGCCTCCGTGGTGTAAAGTTGTGTCACATAGTCTCCGGCAGTGGCCAGCCAGTCAAAATCGTAATCCCAATCCAGTTGGCGGGTTAAGGCGAAATCCAGGGTGTCATAGCGCATGGCAAATATACGGTAGTTGTTGACGGCCAGCTGCAGTTCAGCCGGCGGCGTTCCGTAGCGCTTGTAGCCGGTGGGATCACTGCAATCGACCGCAAGGCCGATGGGGCCCTGCACGACGATTGGCTCCACTACGCGGTAGTGGCCATTCCGACTGCCCTGCTTGACCGCGATATACCGGGGGAACGGCGAAGCGGCTACCCGTGAGGTGATATCCTTCTCAAGAAGCGGCCGGATCACGACACCATCAATTTCCGGCGCCTGGGAATCTGTTCGGTCGAAATCAAAAAACAGTGGGTTTACCGGTCGATTCTCCGGGTCGCGAATCTCAAAATGCAGATGGACCGGACCATAGCCGGTTTGGCCAGTAAAACCGATGATTTCCCCACGCCGGACTGGTAACTGGCCGGGGGACGGGAAAAGGTTTGTGCGGTACCGTCTGAGTGAGTACTGCTCACGTTCCAGGTAGGCGTCAATGTCCGGGCTGAGATCTGAGAGATGCCCATACACAGCGATATTCCCATCCGCCAGCTTGAGATACACCGCCTTCCCATACCCCCAATACGAGGTGGAGATGCGGTAGACATAGCCGGAATCGACTGCTCGTACGCCAATCCCTTTAGTCCCACCACAGGATACATCGATACCGCCATGATAGTGAGCACTGCGGTAGGCGCAGAATCCGGAGGTGATATTATGGTGATCCGCCAACGGCCAGACATATTCTCCCGCTGCCGTGCGGCCGGCCAATGCCCCCAAGCCAAACAATGCAGCCAGGGTCAGGCGCAAGGCTCCCCATTTCCCGCCGGTCATCATGGCAATTTGATAGATGCCTGAGGGGCGGGTGTCAATCTTTTTCCCTGTCATCATGTCCGCAAAAAGCAAGATTTCCGCTTGGGTTTGCGCCATCGTGGCGTATACTTATAGATTGTACCCGCACGGGTGAGTCGGATTTCAATGGATCCGACGGCGGGGTCGACTGGTACAATACGGGTGTAGCGACGCACATCTCGAAGATATATCAGGTCAGTAGGAGCACGAATTTATGGTTATGAAATCTATGCGTCAGGTCACCAAGCCGGTGGTCTGGATTGTGGCGTTAGCATTTGTGGGCACCATTTTTCTCGCTTGGGGTATGGACTTGACCCGCCGTCCCGGCGAACGCGGTGTTGTCGGCAAAGTCGCCGGACGGCAAATCCAGAACGAAGAGTATCGGCAGGTGCTCAATTATGTCTATAACCAACGCGCGCAGGAAAACCCAAATCAGGATTTACCGGCGAGCCAAATGAATCGTATCCGGGATGAAGCGTTCACGACGCTGGTGAACGATATTCTCTTTGCGCGCGAACGGGACCGGCTCTCGCTGGAGGTTCCGGATAACGAATTGGTTGACCATCTGCGGCGCTTTCCGCCCGACTTTTTGCAGCAAAATCCTTCTTTCGCTGACGAGAGTGGCAACTTCGACTATTCAAAGTACCAGCAAGCCATGCTGGATCCCCAGTTAGGGGAATTCTGGACTCAGGTGGAGAGTGCGGTCCGCCCGCAATTACAGCAATTGAAGTTGCAGGAATATGTGGTATCGCTGACGCACGTAACTGATCCCGAAGTAAAGATGTATTTTCGAGCTTCTAATGCCCAGCGGCAAGTTCGGTACGTTACGGTCGACGCCACAGAATACCTGTCGACCATACCGACACCAGATTCGGGAGCAGTTCGGGAATACTATCGAGCCCATCCGGAGAAATTCCGCCGCGACGAACATGTAGATCTTGAATACGTGACATTTATCAAGCGCCCCTCATCCGAAGATACCGCCCTCGTCCTAAATGAAATGAATGATATCCGGCGGCGACTGGAAGAGGGGGCGGAATTCAATGAGCTGGCCCGCACTTATTCAGAGGAGCCGGGGGCGACCGAAAGCGGCGGTGATTTGGGCTGGTTCGGACAAGGACGGATGGTACCGGCGTTTGACAGTGCGGTTTTCGCCCTGGAACCCGGTGAAGTTTCCGATCCGATCTTAACACGTTTTGGGTATCACCTTATCAAACTGCACGACAAACGTCAGCAGAATGACTCGACACAAGTTCATGCCAGCCACATTCTCCTGAAATTGGAAACCTCCGGGCGCACCACGAGCGACTTGCAGCTCCGGGCGGAGCAATTCGCCTCGGATGCGGCAACGATGCCTTGGGATTCGGTGTGTGCACTTTACGGTGTGGATCCCCGGAGTGCCACCAATGTCGAACGAGGCTCAAATATCGGTGCATTCGGCCCCAATCGCGCACTGGAAGAATTTTTGTTTAATGCTGATGAGGGAGAGATCTCCTCAGTAATCAGCACTGATCGATTTTTTGGAGTATGTCGCCTCACGAACCATGAATCCGCCGGGACCGATCCAATCGATGAAGTCTGGGGTCGAGTCGTCCGTGCGCTGAAAATGGATATGGGAGCAGATTCCGCCCTGGCCGCCGTCAAACTGGTCCAGGCGGAAATCGAAGCAGGCGGCAGTCTGGAAGAAGCTGCCGAGGTTATTGGCAGACAGGCGCAGGTGACCAAGGAATTTGGCCGCTATGATGTCGTTCAGCCCTTTGGTACTGAGCCCGTATTCCACGGGGTTGCCTTCTCGCTGACGGAAGAAGAGCCGATTTCGCCTCCGTTCCTCTCCGGCACGAAGTATTGCATCATCGAATTGGTGGAAACCAATCCGGCGGATATGGAGATGTACGCCGAAAAGCGGGACTCGTTATACCAAGCCATCCTGGGCGGCAAGCAAAATCAGGTATATCAAATCTGGTATGACGAGTTGTATTCTAACGCTGAAGTCAAGGACTTCCGTTATCAGCTCCCCGAAGACTATTAATTCAGGTTCACTGCTTTCAGCGGAATCGTACAGAGTATAAGACGCAATGCCGGGATCGCCGGTTTACCCCGACCCCGGTACTACCGCTTGGCACGGCTAAGATGAAATAGGCTTTCGCTTGCCAGGCGTGCTTCTGTGTCCTATTCTCCTACCTGATGATCGTGGACGCCAGCACTAACAGGAGAATGACATGTTGACAAAACGGCGAATGTTTTTTGCCCTTGCACTCTGTATTTTGGTATTCTCCTGTTCCCAAAAACAGGAAGAAGTGCCTCAGAAGGAAACTGCAGGAGATGCTTCTCAGGAGGAAAGTGCGGTAATGGAGGATTCGGCCTTTCTGCCCGAAACACCGGCCCCGGAGACTGAGAGCTATTATTTCGGCCTAATCCGCAAAGGACCGGTCTGGAGCCCGGAGGAGACTCCGGAAATCGCTCAACTGCAGGAAGACCATCTTGCGCACATCAAGCATATGGCGGACAGCGGGGTGCTGGCCCTGGCCGGACCGTTCGGGGATGATCCGGGCACTCAGGATATTCGTGGATTGTTTATTTTCGAGGTCGATTCGCTGGCCCGGGCGCGCCGTCTCGCAGATGCCGACCCCATGGTGCAGGCCAAACGTCTAAAAGTCGACATTGCGTACCTGGAAACCCCCGAGATTACTTATGATGAACTCTACGCACTACACGAATACTATTTGTGCTTTGTTTTCCAAAGCAGCAATTTTGGCGTTTTTGGCACACCCGATTTTTGGGCACTGGCCGCCCAGCAGGACAGTATGGCGACTCAGCACGGTGACTCCTGCCGCGTAGTGCTGGCGGGCTATTTCGCCGATGAGCGGAATGCGTTGAAGCTCTATGGTATGATTATTTACGAGGCCGATTCCTATCCGCTGATACGCAGAGTGACCAGCACAATACCAGGGTTGTCTGCCCGGATGTTCGTTACCCAATTGTACAAATGGTATGGCCCGTCGGGCTTGGTGGGGTATCGAGGAACGTAATCAATTGGCATACGTGGTTAGGTACCGGGCTCTCGCGGTCGGAACGAAGGCACCGAGTCCGAACTATCCAAGGAAGTACCAATCCGGCGTATCGATGACTCCGGATTGGTCGGCGGCCTCTTCAGCAGCCGGGGCCGTCACGAATTCCCGCGCCTTAACCAGGTCGGTTACTTCAAACCAGAGAACCACCTCATTCGGGTCTTCCAAATTACGGACGACGTGCTGGACTTTCAAGCCGGATTCCTCCTGCGCGGTCAAGTGAGAATCGAACACTTGCTGCCATTGGTCGAAATCGGCGACTTTGTGACGAACGAACAGGTAGGGCATACTGATTCCTCTCCGTGGACTTTCCTCTTTTGCAGAATATACGCCTGCACCCCACCAGCACGGTGGGTTTATTAATCGGTACTTTTCCCCAACAAAATGAGTGCGCTCATTCCTGCGGAACGTCTTCGCCCAGTCATCAAGAATAGCCGCATTGACTTAAGAACCCACCGTTCCGGTGGGGTACGGGAATTCTCTGCACAAATTATCAGCCGAAGAAGCAGCAGTACTCATCGGCGTCAACAACCTCCAGGAATTCGTCGAATGATTCAACCGTGGGGCACGGTTCGTAGCGGTGCCATTTTAAATCCTGGCGCATCCAGTAGAGTTTCCACGTGGCGGTCTTTTTCACGAATGTCGCTTTGGCAATTGGTGTTTGCGTTACTTTTGATTTATCTTGCCAGTGGGGCCGGAATTCCAGGAGTGTAATACTCTGCCCCTCGATAAGGAACCCCATCCACAGCCTGTCCTGCACGTGTTGCGGAATGCGGTGCTCGCAGTAGGCAGTCGCCTGAGCGCTATATTGTTCTATTTCCTGGTCAGTGAATGCCATGGGCATATCTCCACATTTCGTATTTGCCGTTCACTTTTACAGAGAAACACATTCATCTATCATTGGCAACTGGACAATCTGCCATACTGCGTCCCACATGGCGGGGAGACCGGGATCCAGTGGTGGAATAGCGGTATTGGAAGCACGGAGATATAAAGCCGTGCTTCGCCCGAACCGCGGTCCAAGCTCATTCTGCAAAAGATTCAAATACCACCATCTCATTGAGGGGTTTCTTGCCGGGCGTCTCCGGCCATTGTTCCGGCACGCCGACCGGCGTGAAGCAAATGAGCCGGTAGCGATCCGGAATATCGAAAAAGGTTTTCATTTTGTCTCCCGGGAAAAAAGTGGTGAAAAACCCGGTGCCGTACCCCAGGTATCGTGCGGCGATCATCAGATACCCCGCCGCCAGGACACCATCGTGGAGGACATATTCCGGGTGCGGCGCGGTGGAGTCGACCAGCACAGCTACATACACGGGGGCCGAGAGGACATTCTCCAACACACCACGTATTGCTTGCTCAGTCGATTTTCGATCTTCCTCGCTCAGTTGGCGGTTCCTGGTATAAGAATCAAGAAACCAGTAAAGCGCCTCGTCCTTGAGTCGGCTGAGCTTATCCCGGTCACGAGTGACCAGAAAGGTCCACGGTTGTTGATTGCCCGCGGTCGGAGCGTACCTGGCGGCATTGAGGATTTTGTAGATATGTTCTTCGGGCACCGGAGTCGGTTTGAATTTGCGGACGGTGCGGCGGGTTTTGAACATATCGAATAAGAAGGCCTGTTTCTCGTCGTACTCAAGTTGTGTCTCGTTGGTGACCTGATACCGTTTTATCGGGCTGCACAGATCGGCCACCACTTTCCACTCGCCCGCTTCCCGGTGAAAAATCAGGGTGAAGTACGAATCGAGATGATGCACGATTGAATCGGCCAGCCCACCGCGGAAATGAAACCGGGCGAGCACATACCCATAATCCCGGCCTTCGTGCAGTTCCACCAGTTCCACCGGCATATCCCAGTCCTGCTCGGCAAACCATCTTTCGTGGAAATCATAGTAGCCCTGTCGGGTGTCGATGTGGTTCCCGCCGGCGGTAATGAACACCATGCTGTCCTGATCGGTGACCGTGGAAAAGAGCGCGTCCAAATCCCCCGACTGGACGGCATCGACATACCGATCAAACGCCTGCTGCAAAGACCTCTCAGGCTGGTTCTGCGCTGTCGAACTACCCGGCAGCAGCAGCCCGATAACGATCAGCACACCAGCAACTCCGGTGCTACGCGTATTCATGATTTTCCCCCTCCCCGAGATCGTCTTGGGGTTTGATTTTGGTTATGGTAGTACTACCGCCGAATGGAGTGCACATTCCCGAATACGGGATCGAGAGCGGGAGGTGCATGCAGTGCTGAACCTGTACCCCACCGGAACGGTGGGTGTATTAATCGGTACTTCTCCCCAATGAAATCGCTGTGTGCATTCCTGCGGGGATAGCTGAAAAAAGACCAAACATAGCCGCATTGACTTGAACAACCGGTTACATGGGTAACACATTAAACCGGGGACATGGGTAACACTTTTTTGTCTTTTTGGTTCATCGTTTTTTTGTTTTTGGTGGTGGGGTGGGGCGAATGACTCGTCCCGTGTTCTCCTGGTAGATCGCCAGGTCCATCTCGTGCCAGCGGATCTACCACTGGTCACCGTCAAGCGGGAGAAAGGCAACGTCCTCCCCGACGAGCACATTGGAGAGGAACACCTGCCGTCCCCGCCATCTAAACTCTCCTTGCGAACGAATGTGTCGAGTGACGGTTCCGCGGGGATAAGTGACCGTCGGCAGCCGCAGTGGATACGGCCGTGGCGACGGGATAAACAGGTCGCCGGGCGTCTGGTTG